>CACWVT010000012.1 GCA_902764345.1 uncultured Ruminobacter sp. | reverse complement strand
CAGGCATTTTTTTTATGCGGAGCGGTAGTTCAGCTTGGTTAGAATGCCTGCCTGTCACGCAGGAGGTCGCGGGTTCGAGCCCCGTCCGTTCCGCCACTATTTCATTAACCGACCTTAAGGTCGGTTTTTTCGTTTTTGGGGAAATGAAGTTTTATTTATAAATATTCCTTTTACGGATCATTTCCTCTGCCGTCATAACATAACCTTATTCACGCCGTAATCGGTTCTCATTGCCTCTTCAACGCGTGACCTGATATTTGAGATGTCTTTTGGTTACCTGTCTTTAATTACGCATCTTAAGAGGGTTTTGCCGTATATCCATCCGTTTAAACCGCGAATTATTCGGGGCTATAAAATAATTATATACAAGGGACACCATCATCATTCCTGCCAATAATGTCCTCTTAAAAATTTTTGCCGATCAAACTCAATATAAGATCGTGATAATATATTTTATAAATTTATAAATACGCATAGGGTTCATGATATCTAAGTATAAAATTATTTGATGCTGATATATCATTTATTTGAAGATAGCATGTTTTATAAGCTAATTTATGATTTATTGTGATGGGGTTTAATAACCTTATTTTTGTTTTTAGTCGACACAAAATGTTTTTTTTGTTTGCAAAAGTCTTGCTAAATGATCAATAATAGCAGGAACTATATTTATATTAATAAATTTTATTTTACTAATTATTATTTATTATTTTTAGTTAATTTAAGCTACTTATGTAGCCATTAATTACGCTCAGTGAATATAACGGAAAATACTATGAACACAGTTAATGCTAATGGTAGATCTGCTAGAACTTCCAAGGGGATGGCCGCAGCTCTGAAGAAGCCGGCAATTGCCAAGCCAGGAAACAATAAATGGAATCAGGAACGTAGATTGGAATTCATTGATTACCGTTTATGCTGGAGTGGACACATAAACAGATCTGACCTGGTTGAATTCTTCGGTATCTCAATTCCTCAGTCTTCTCTGGACCTTGCCAAGTATACTGAAATGGCTCCTCATAATCTTGAGTACGATCGTCATCAAAAGGTTTATGTTAAGACTGCAAAGTACAGACCTTTATATTCAATCTGTAGTGCAACCTCCTATCTTAATGACCTTTACATGAATGCGCAGGGCATTATTCACGATACCAGTAACTACCTCCTTCAGACTCCTAACGTAGCCTGCTTTGTACCGCCAAAGCGCAGTGTGGATTTTGAAATCCTTTCAACCATTGTTTACTGTATTTTAAACAAGTGCTCCCTCCGCATCACTTACCAGTCCATGAGCAGAATCGATCCTGCAAGCAGAGTAATTTCACCTCATGCACTCGGTTTTGACGGTATCAGATGGCATGTTCGCGCATACTGTCATGAAAAGCATGATTTCAGGGACTTTGTTCTTTCCCGTATTCTTTCAGTAGGTAAGATTGATGTTTCAAACATTGATCCTAACGAAGACATGAGATGGAATTTCGTGGTATCTCTTCACATCATTCCAAATCCTAACCTCTCAGAAAGCCAGAGAAAGGCCATTGAGCTCGATTACGGTATGGAAAACGGCGAGGTTGTGTACAAGTGCCGTCAGGCTCTGCTGTTCTATACCTTAAGAACTCTCCGTCTGAGTCCTGATGATAATGAAGCCGATAATAACCAGATTGTGCTTAAGAATAAGAACGAGATATTTGTTCTGCTGAATATGTAATTTCTGATCCGGGTTCACATATTTAGTATGTAAGCTGATATTTATGATACAATGAACCGCACGTTTGTGCGGTTTTGTTTTGTGCATTTTTATGGAGCAGATATGACTGACAATTCTAATCAGCCTTCAGATAAAGAGTATAGGTCTGATCCTGAAAAGCTTAGTTACATAAATCTATCCAATCCTATTCATTTGCTGGGAACTGCTTTCGGGATCAGTTTAAAGACTCCTCGTCCCGGAACGTTTACCTGTCTTGCATCCATTCCGCTCTGCATTGTTTTTATAAGCTTCTGTCCGTGGTATCTGAAGCTTGCCGTGCTGATGTTCATGATACCGGCATCAGTTTACATCTGTACCTCCATGCTTAATCTTATAGGCATGTCAAACAAGCACAGAATCGTGTTTGATGATTTCGTGGGTATGCTGGTGACATGTTTCTGTCTGACTCAGTGGTATTACGTCATCATTGCCTTTTTCACCTTCAGGTTTGTTGACATGCTGAAGCCGTGGCCTATATCCCTGATGTTCAGGCATCTGCCGGCAGGTGTATGCGTTGCCCTGGATGACGTTATAACCGGCATATATTCCATGCTGGTTATCATGTCCTTACAGTATGTGGTATTTATACCGATGATGAGTACACTCTAGCCGTGGTTGTATAGCTCCCGGTTCATGTTGCGGAGCAGATATACGTCACGGGAAAGAATAAAGGACAAAGGTCGTAACGGCTTTTGTCCTTTCTTTATGTTCGTTGTGTTCCTGAATCGAAGTGTGATTTTTCCGGTAACCCGGACGTGGAGAATCACGCCGTAGTCAGATGCTCGAAGGATTGTGACGTGTCACTGCTGATGTTGTAGGCTGCGTTATTTGCAGGGTTAAACGGAGTTTTGGCGGTAAGGGCGGTTTCGAAGAAACTCATTGCCCCGTCTATGTCAAAGTTACGATAGCCGTACTGCAGACACTTCAGATCCTTGCTGAGGTACTTGTCATACTTGTCGTATTCAAGGTTGCTGATTTTAGCCGCAAGCTCCTCCTCACTGAGTCTCGGAGCCTCCAGTATGGTTTTAACCACCTGTTTGTATGTAACGGTTGAGAGTCCCGGGAGCAGAATGTAGCTGCTGATCTTTTTGGCCTGAATCCTGTAGTGCTTGAGGATCTGCACTATGGTGTTCATAATCTTATCTCCTCTCCACGGGAAGATATAAAGTCCGTCCATACCCATGATGTATTTATTGTCTTTAAGCCCCAGTTCCCGGAACAGCTCACGGCCTTCCAGAAAATGTCTGGCTGCCGTTTTGTTGAGATAGGCCGGAATGCCGTTACCGCAGTACAGTTCATACATCTTTTCACGTATGCCGTCATGAATTCTGCTTGGTCTTCCGTCCATTACAATCGGGTTGGCCTTGTCCTTATAAGGCTTGACGGATATCTGGCGTTTTTCACTGTTGAAGAAGATAACCTGCCAGCCCTTACCGGCAAAAAGGAATGAATCCCCGAGACTCAGAGGCTGATTCAGGGGAACGGTGCCTATGTTGGCTCCGTTAAAATCGATGGTATATTCCTCCTGAACCTTAAAGGAACTGTAGAAGCTGAATTTTGAAACTACCTTTTCCCCGGTAAGCCCCAGAATAAGGTCTCCGTCCCGCATCTGCGTGATAAGGTCATTTTCACCGAGGGATTTCAGGATCATGGCAAATATCTTCGGGGTAATCAGTGAGAACGGTCCCGTCTGGCACAGCAGCTTCCACAGGCTGAGAGCCTTGATGCTTCCGGTTTCGGAGATTACACTCAGAATCTGCTGAATCAGAGTGGACATGGCGTATTCGTGTGTTGCCGGCGGTTCATACCAGTTGTTAAGCATGAGTTCCAGCAGGGCGGTTGACAGAAACGTTTCATCCCTCAGTCTGGTTTCAAGAGGGTGAGAGGTATCTGAATAGGGACTCAGTTCGGATATGAAAAGACGCAGTATCGCAGCCCTGTCCCTTCGTCCGGAGCGTCCTATTCTCTGGCGCAGCCCTGCAACCGAAGACGGAGCGTCAACCTGCGCTATAGAAACCACGTCACCTATGTCAATGCCCAGTTCCAGGGTCTGCGTACAGATTGCCGTGGTTGGCAGGTTTGCCGATTTAAGGCGGTTCTCAAGTCTTTCCCTGAGATCCTTAGACAGTGAACTGTGGTGAGGAAAGAATTCTACCGGCAGATTGTTGTCCGTGGATATCCTGTCCATGATCGTTGCCAGATACTCAGTCTTTCCACGGCTGTTTGCAAAAATCAGATTTGTGGTTCCGCGGAGCAGTTTGAAAAGGTCGGCCGCCACGGCATCGTAGCGGAAAGGCCTGCCGGAGGAATCCCGGTCAGAACCGTCGGTCATGCGGTCGTACCCGCGCAGCTGCAGGAGCAGCTTTTTATTACCCGTTCCGCTTTCAACAATGTGCGGTCTGGAGTTCGGAGCGGAACGCAGCCAGCGGCCCGCAGATTCAATGTTGTTGAGGGTGGCGCTCAGTGCTATGCGGGTAATCCGCTTTTTAAGAACCATTTCCAGCCTGTGCATCTGACTCAGCAGCTGATAACCTCTCTCCACGCCGATAAAGGCA
Organism: uncultured Ruminobacter sp.; assembly: GCA_902764345.1. GTDB lineage: Bacteria > Pseudomonadota > Gammaproteobacteria > Enterobacterales > Succinivibrionaceae > Ruminobacter. The sequence goes on along the minus strand of CACWVT010000012.1, from coordinate 45,896 downwards.
TGAAACTCATCGATAATGATGTATCTTAAATCCTTAAGATATTTACGGTACCATGTGGAGTAGTTTATCAGAAGGGATTCAAGTGATTCCGGTGTTATAAGCAGAATGCCGGACGGCTCCTGAATGGTTTTGGCCTTAACGTGGGTGTTTATGTCTCCGTGCCACGGAGTTACCTTGATGCCCACAAAATCCCCCATGGCCTCGATTCGTTTAAACTGGTCATTGATGAGGGCCTTCAGCGGGCTGATGTATATGGCGGCTATTCCTGAAGGATTATTGTTGAGAATTGAGGTGCATACCGGCAGAAAAGCGGCTTCCGTTTTACCGCTTGCCGTGGCCGCACTGATGATCACGTCAGATTTGTTTTCAAGAATAAGGGGAATGGACTGTTCCTGTATTTCATTAAGCTGCTTCCACCCCAGATGATGCAGATACCTTATTATGAGGGGATGAAGCATCTCTGAATTTGATTTCTGAGTCATAACGTCAATGCCCTTTGCCGTTTCAATTGTGAGAGGGGAAAGCGTACCTGCCGGAAATGCGGAACGCCTTTCCCTTTATGTTATCAGAGTCTGAAACTTACCAGTTCGTCTTCATCGTCATCGTTACCGGAACCGCTGCCGTCGGTATTGCCGTCTGCGGAGCCAGTACCGTCATCGAAACTCATGAATGAGTCCTCTTCCTCGCGGTTAATGTTAATGTCCTTCAGAAGATCGGCCCATTTGAGCTCCGGATTCTGTTCCAGAATGGACAGCAGATCCACAAATGCCTTTATGGTGTTTCTCGGAGTTTTGAAATATGCTTCGCCGATACGGGAAGAACAGTGGCTCAGGAATTTTGACAAGGCCTCATCCGGTACCAGATAGCTGTCTTCGTTGTAGTAGGCAAAGATGTTGCGGATGTTGTGCAGAAGAACATAGAGCTCTTCCGGAGTCAGATTGTTGAGTCTCATTACCGGACCGCTGAGATCATTGACGCCCGCAGCCTTGGCAAATACGTTGGCGGCAAGTCTTGAATGCAGGGCCTCATAACTGTAAAGCCCCTTGCGAGGATCTTCGAGAAAGTCCACGGTTCCGCCCATGACAAAACCCAGACCTCTCACGTTACCCTGAAGACAGTCATTGATGATGCGCAGAATCTGTTCGTAATTGGCTTCGCGGGAGCGGAGATTGTGGATTTTATAGAGGTTTACCATCTCATCCATAAGAATAAGCAGTCCGCGATATCCGGCAATCTGAACAAATACGCTTAATAGCTTGTAGAAATCATAAACTGAGGAATCATCAATTATGGTTCTGACACCGAGATCCTGACGGGCTTCGATGCGGCTGTGATATTCACCGCGGAGCCATTTGTTGGCACAGTCGATGAGGTAATTGCGTCCTTCATTGAAGCCTTTCCAGTAGGACATGATTACCAGTGTAAAGTCAAAACCGCCAACCATGTCGTTAAGAGGCTTTAAAAGTTTTTTGATGACCTCGGTACATTCCGTGCCGGTTTCCTCGGCTTCCGTTCTGGCCAGGGTTATGAATTTTTCCACAACGGAGTTCAGGGCGTTGCCGTCAGGCTTGGCCCTGGTTGACATGTTTCTGCTTAATTCCTGATAGAGATTGAGAGCCTGACCTTTGGATGACTGAAGACGTCTGTCGGGAGACAGATCGGCGTTCATGGTTACCAGACCTTTTTCATGAGCAATACTGCGTACGAGCTGAAGAAAGAAGCTTTTACCGGCACCAAAGTCGCCGATAACGAGTTTGAATGTGCTGCCTTCGTTTGCAACCAGATCAAGATCATGAATCATTGATTCAATTTCTTTTACTCTGCCTACCTGAATGAACTGCAGGCCGGTACGGGGAGTTACGCCTGAACGTAATGACTGAATAATGGATTCTCTTTCGCGAGGTCTCAGTTTTACTGCCATTTATGTATTGTCCTGTTATATTTCCCAATCGATCATTTCATTATAGCCCAGGCGGTGTATTTCTGCATTAAAAATTAGGCCGGATGGCGGGTTACGCACGGCCTCCGGCTTCTTTTACGTATAAAAGAAGACCCGTTATCGTTTAAACGATAACGGGTCTATCTTATCTGTTAACGGCTTAGCCTGCGTATTAGCTTAAGCTGTACTTCTTGAGCTTCTTGCGAAGGGTACCGCGGTTGATGCCCATCATCTTTGCAGCCTTGGTCTGGTTGCCGTGTACGAACTGCATTACTCTGTCAAGAAGCGGACGTTCAACTTCACTTAACACGATTTCATAAAGGTCAGTGGTATCTGCATTTGCCGGATTGTTAAGGAAGTTGTTTACTGAAGTTAAAACTGATTCATATAAAGGTTTCTGTGGTACAGCCTGAACTTCTTCTGAAGTCATGGTTCTCTGAGGATTCATTTTATTATTGATATTTAACATTTCAAACCTTGCAACGATAATATAAAAATACTGCAGACAAAGAGATTACGCACACATAAGGGTGTATCTGCAGGACTGGTTAAACAATATAAACTGACGAGGGCATATATTATTATTTTTTAAACAAATTTTAAAGTGTAATTTTTGATTACGAACGTAAATTTATAAAAAAAATAACTTGAAATTTAAAATTATTTTTTTCTGCCGGTGATGCGGCACCATTCATCCCTGAATACCGGTTCGTCGAGATCAAACCACTGGCCGTAGATCTCCATCAGTTCCTGACACTGGTTTTCAATAATGCCGCTGATGGCAAACAGTCCGCCCGGGTTCACCATTGATGCTATGGCAGGGGCAAGCTCTCTTAAAGGACCGGCAAGAATGTTGGCTACCAGAAAATCAGCCTTAAGGTTTTCAGGCTGTTCCTGAGGCAGATACAGCTTGAGTCTGTCGCTTACGCCGTTTCTTGAGGCGTTTTCGGTGCTGGCTTCAATTGCCTGAGGATCTATGTCTATGCCGGTGGCGCATGATGCTCCCAGCTTAAGGGCGCTCACTGCCAGGATTCCCGAACCGCAGCCGAAGTCGATGATGTTTTTACCCTTAAGATCCAGACTGTCGAGCCATGACAGGCACAGGAAGGTGGTAGGGTGGGTACCCGTACCGAATGCAAGCCCCGGATCAAGCATGACGTTGACGGCGGAAGGATCCGGAATGTCGCACCAGCTCGGGCAGATCCACAGACGTTCACCGCATTTGATCGGATGGAAGTTATCCATCCATTCACGTACCCAGTCCTTGTCTTCAAGCTGTTCAACCTTGTAGGTAATCTTGTCACCGAAGTGCTCGTAGAAAAAGTCGATAATGCGTCCGGTATCCGTATCGGCATCAAAAAGGCCGATTACGGTGGTATTTGTCCACAGCTTGGTTTCTCCCGGAAGAGGTTCGTATACTGGATTATCGATGGTATCCATATAGGTAACGCTCGCAGCTCCGAAACCGGATAACATACCGGCGATTTTTTCCGCCTTCTTATCGGTAGTTCCCAGTTTAATTTGAATCCATGGCATTTATTTCTTCCTTACAGGTATACAGATTCTTGAATTTGCTTTTTTCAATTGAGTACGGTTCAATCATGTGGTATTCACTGGTAATGTCAGTCAGACTGTGCGTGGCAATGCTTAACATGTTGGAGTATATGTCATTGGTATTGTCACGCATGGTGTATGAGACACACTTGCTGAGACCGTCCGTGTATCTGGTTGCGGAACCGTTGCTGTTAAGCGTGTCCATGTCTATGACATAAAGATCCCGTACCGTAAAAGTAACGGTTGCATCGTGTCTGGTGGCATGAATGATGTTGTCAAAACCGCCCAAAGCCTTGATTATGGTGATTGATTTCAGACTGTAGTCCTGGGTACCGAGATCGGACAGTATGTCAATGATGAGCGGTTTTACGCGGATAATCTGACCCGTCTTCTGGGTATAGCGCTGCTTTTCCTTCAGTACTGCGGTTGAGGTCATGAAGTTGCACAGGAAGATAAACAGGGAGTACAGGATGAATCTCATGTCTCCGAGGTTTATCTGACCGAGATCGAGATTCGGGTTATAGAAAGCCTTGTTTATGGTCTGCGGCTCAAAGGCTATCTGGTAGCCGATGATGTAATAGAAAACGCAGTTGATGAGATAGAGCCCGAAAAGGGAAGGCTGCATCCACAGCAGGCATATGAGAAGCATGCTGATGCTGTAGCCGGTGGTGGAACTTGCCACCGCCAGCAGCGTAAGAATCAGATAATGGAATTTCTTTCGCTTGTTCTGTGCCAGGGTAATCGCCAGGAAAATTCCCGGGAGACCGGTGGTGAAAATTGCCGTTGTGGTGCTGTAGAAACTCTGAGATACGCCGGTATTGACAATAAGGTGTCTGATTTCCAGAATAAAGTTACCGAAACCGAACGTTTCGCAGAACTGGTAGATAATACCGTAAATGAATGAGTAACTGTCGTTATAGATGTGACTCATGTACAGGTTGTTTATGGCTGTCTGAATGTTCTCATACAGCGAAGACGACAGAAAGCACAGCACGCAGCTCAGAATCATCAGGATGATGAAGGTTATCGTTCTGTTGAGTATTTTTGCCGTCAGGGTGATTTTTTTATGGCTGCGCGGGTGCAGGAGTGCCGTGGTCAGAGGTCCGAGAAATGCCGCCACAAGTGACGAGTAGGCATAGTCCGGCTGAAGAAGATGCAGCAGTTTGTATATCAGAAAAAAGGATGAGCACGTGCCGATTACAAGCCATGAACGGTTGCTTGACGGGATGACCAGCGCAAGGCCGAGAGCGAAAAGGCACGGAATTACCGCAGTGAGAAAATGATCGTTTCCGTCAGGCAAAAGAAAGCCGGCACCGGTTAGCTGAGCCACAGTGCAGAAGAGTATCGGCAGAATTATAAAAAGGGAACGATTATTTATTTCAACTTGCATTGATAAAAATCTGAAAAACATGACCTATATCATATATAATACCTAAAAAAGCGAGAATAAACGAAAAATTTGAAGAATTATTTTAGTTATTATATAAATTGGGATGTTGAAATTATATAATATCAATAATATTATCTATTTATATAATAACTTACTTGTGATCCTTGTCGTACATTTTATGTTCAAATAATGTAAAAAGATGCTTTTCTTATATTTTCTGAAATTCCCGCAGGTCTGACATTGATTTACCGTCCCTGATATGAGTCGCTTTTAGATTATGAAGATTGTACATAGGATCCCTGACTCCGAACTTAAGAATCTGCCCCACTGGAATCTGGATCCGGTCCTGACAAGAATTCTGTGGAGCCGCGGAGTAAACAGCCCGTCTGAGGCTGTTTATGATCTTAACAGAATTCTGAGTCCTTCCCTCCACGGTCTGTCCGGAGCCGTTGACATTCTGGCCGAGGCAGTTATAAGTAACAGAAAAATCATGATTGTCGGTGATTATGATGCCGACGGGGCTACCAGTACAGCCCTTGCCATGCGCTTTTTCAGGGACATCGGATACGCCAACGTCAGTTTTGACATTCCCAACAGACAGGATGACGGATACGGACTTAACGAATCAATCGTGCTCAGAGCGGCGGAAAACAGTGTTGACGTGATTGTGACCGTTGATAACGGCATTTCCGCCAATGCGGCCGTGGCTCTTGCGGTAAGCATGGGCATAAAGGTGGTCATAACGGATCATCACATTCCGGGTGACGAGCTGCCTGAGGCGCAGGCCATCGTAAATCCCCATCTGCCTCACTGTACTTTCCCTTCAAAAAACCTGGCCGGTGTGGGAGTTATTTTCTACGTGGTGGCTTCTCTGAGAACCGAGCTTAACAGGCGCGGTTTCTTTAAGGATAAGCAGGTACCGGTTGTCAGCAACTATCTGGACTTCGTGGCTCTGGGAACCATAGCCGACATGGTGCCGATGGATTATAACAACCGCCTTATGGCCGACTACGGCATCCGGCTGATAAGAGCCGGAAAAACGACAAGGGGAATGACGGAGCTCATCAAGATATGCGGACTGAGCAGTCAGAACTTCAAGGCCACGGATATCGTGTTCTCCCTGTGTCCGCGCATTAATGCCGCAGGACGCATGGCGGAAATGAGCTACGGCGTCAGATGTCTTCTTGCGGAAAACGAGGATGATGCCAAGGTGGGAGCAGGGCTGCTTCAGAGCTTTAATGCGGATCGCCGCAGCATAGAGTCAAACATGATGAATACGGCCCTTACCCAGATTCGTCTTGAGTATGACACCGAACTTCCCGAAGCGCTTGTTTTATACAATTCATCCTTTAATATCGGTGTCATGGGAATAGTTGCCGCCAAGATAAAGGATCTTACCGGGCTTACCACCGTGGTGATGGCGGATTCTCCCGACAGGGATTATCTGGTGGGGTCCGTTCGCGGAGTTGAGGGGTACCACGTTTGTGATGCCCTGAAGAGAATCAATCAGGATCATCCTGAAATCTTCAAGGCCTTCGGCGGCCACAAGGGCGCCGGCGGTCTGACCATAAGAAGGGAGCATCTGGCCTCCTTCAAGGAACTGTTTATTCTTGATTCCTGCCGCTACAGCAGTGAAAGAACCGATGAGGTAATTGTAACCGACGGGGAACTTCCAAGCGGTTATTTCGTGTCGGATTTCGCCAGGGTGCTGGTTTTTGATCAGCCGTGGGGCGCGGAATTTGCGTCACCGGTCTTTGACGGGGTCTTCCAGCTGGTAAACCAGTATGTGGTCGGCGGAAAACATCTCAATGTCAGACTGCGGATGGAAGACGGAACGATGCTGTCAGGCATGTATTACAATCACGACGTTAAGGTATGGCCTAACTATGCCGTACGCAATGTCAGGGTGGTCTTCGGTTTTGACATTCAGAAAAACAGCAGTGATGCCGGATTGAGGCTGATAATCCGTAACATGGAGCAGATTTGAGGCGGCGGGAATGCTCCTGTCGCCCGGATGTCGGGATCTTGGGAATGAAAAAGGAAGAAGAGGCTGACTCTTCTTCCTTTTTTTGAGTTACTTAATTCCGTCCTACCGGGGGAGGGCGACCGTTATGCTTTCTCTTCCGGTTCAGCACTTACCTGTGGTTCCATGTTCGGTTTTATGCCGTTATCCGAGCATCTGCCGGCATGGAGTGCGGCACCTATGATGCCTGCGGTATTAAGGGTTTCCGCAGTAACCACCCTGGTTCTGACGTCGATCTTTTCAGAAAACTTTTCAAAGCTCTTTGAGGCTCCGCCACCCAGAATGATGAGATCGGGATTGAAGAGAAATTCCAGACGGTGGAGGTATTTGTTGAAACGTTTACCCCATTTCTTCCATGAGAGCTCGTGTCTCTGTCTTGCAGAATCCGAACAGTAATGCTCGGCAATGTCATCATTGAGAATCAGGTGTCCGAGTTCGGTGTTGGGGAACAGCTTTCCGTCAACGAATATTGCGGAACCGAGACCGGTTCCTATGGTAATCATCATGACCACGCCGGGAACGTTTCGGCCGGCACCGAATTCAACCTCCGCAATACCTGCGGCGTCGGCATCGTTCAGAACATAGCAGTCAAGTCCGGTGGTTTCGGTAAACAGCTTTTCGGCCGGGGTGTTTATCCAGGTCTTGTCGATGTTTGCCGCGGTGAAGGCCGTTCCGTGATGAACGGTGGCAGGGAAACCGCATCCGACGGGGCCGTTGTAGTCAAATCTGGATACGAGATCCTTCAGAGTCTTTGCCACTGCTTCGGGAGTTGCCGGCTGAGGGGTTTCGATACGAATTCTCTCACTGACAAGCTCACCTTTTTCGGTATCAACCAGTGCACCCTTTATGCCTGAACCGCCGATATCAACACCCAGAACAATCATATCTGACTCCTTTATGCCAATGCAACGTGTCGGAAAACACACAAACCATGCCTATCATCATAATACACCGCGGTCTTTCATAATCAGAAATCCGTTCAAAATATGCAATTTGATGTGAGTTTGTACAAATTTTGAAAGATATTAAGCGTCAGGGGCTTTATTTCAGAAACTGCCGGACAGAAGTTTTACGGCCCGGGTAATATGCTGAATGACCATTTCGCACTCTCTGATTTCCCGAAGGGTTCTGCGTTCTTCGGCTGAATCTGCGGATAGGTCCGGGGAACCGCCGTCAGGAGATTCCGCTGAAAGCGCGATTTGACTCCGCAGAAGATTAAGCTTCTTCATGACTGAGTTTCTCAGAATAACAAGATAAGGCAGATAGATTTTTGAGCCCGTGTTGGCTGCCGCTATTACGCAGTTGCGCATCATTTTGCAGAAACCGATGCGCAGAATCGGCGTTCCCGCAAAACTCTCCCTGAATTTTTCCGGAGTGAGTGAAAGCATTCCGGTAAGTTTAAGAAAATCCTTTCCGAATCTGTCGGCAAACTCGCGGTCGGCCGCGACGGAGACCTTCCTGTTAAAGGGACAGGTCAGCTGACAGGTGTCACAGCCGTATATGCGGTTGCCGATTTTTGTCCAGAGATCGTCAGGTATGTATCCGCCGTATTCTATCGTAAGATATGATATGCATTTCGATACGATGAATTTCTGCGGATTCAGGGCTCCGGTGGGACAGGCGTCAAGACACCTGTGACATTTATCGGGACAGGCAATGGCCGGAGACGGCGGATTATCGGCTTCTTCCGTCTCACCCGTCACGGGATTGATTCCGGTAAAGGTGAGAAGGTTCCCGTCAGATGATTCCGTAGTCAGGTTCAGGGTAATGATTCTGCCGTCGGCGTTAAGATTCATGTCAACCAGCAGTTCCCCGAGAAATATCATGCTGCCGGCGTCCCGGTGTCTTATGAGGTTGTTTCTGCCTTTGACCATGAAGGATGATGCGGCCGCAAAATGCTGTTCGTAAAACGGGGCACTGTCGGTTATTGCCCGGTAACGGATGTCCGGAAAAATATTTCTGAGCCATTCGCCGAGCCGTTCCAGACGCTGCTTCATAACCTTGTGATAGTCGCGTCCCCTGGCATATGCACTGATGCAGCCGTAGTGGGGATCGGCGTTATAATCAAGATTACGGTAACTCAGGGAGATGCTGATGACTGATCTGGCCCCCTCAAGTATGAGGGACGGATTGTCCCTCACCTCACGATTGCGTGACAGATACTCCAAATCCGCGGGAATGTCCGTGCCAAACTTTTCATCAAAAGACTTTTTGCCGCCAATGGCGTAACCAGTTGGTATAATGTGAAGGGAAATGATTTGCAGTTCATTACATTTTTGTTTCAGTTTTAACCAGAAATCGGCGGACAGTTCCGGCAGTTCATCAGAGAGCGCATGCATGACAGATTATTCCATTTCACAGATACCGTATACGGATACTTTAACACAAACGGTTTTGGATTGTTCACAAATTAGGGAACTGGAGAAAATATACCTTCCGGATACCGGCTACGATCTGATGCGGTATGCCGCCGGAGCCATATACGATAAGATTAAGGAACTGAATCTTGACAGAAAAAGGCAGATTCTGGTTTTTGCGGGAAGCGGAAACAACGGAGGCGACGGCTATGAAATAGCCGCCTCCTTCATGAGTGACGGTTACGATGACGTAACGGTTGTCAGGGTAGTTCCGCAGAAGGAGGGCATTGACGCCAATCTCGCCCGCAGGCATTATCTGGATAACAACGGCAGGGAGATCGGTTTTGAGAATGTCAGCGAGGCTGCTTCTTATGTGAGTGACGGCGCCGTCATCGTTGATGCCGTTCTCGGTATAGGCATCACCTCCTGCGGCGACAGCCCCAACGCACTGAAAATCAGGGATGCCGTACGTCTTGTGAACAGCCTCAGGGCTGAGAAAAGGCTTCTGGTTCTCAGCGTGGACATTCCTTCTCTGCTTAATGCGGACAACGGCATGCCGGTGGGCGGAGAGGCGGTCATGGCGGATTATACCTATACCGTCTTTACGGCAAAGACCGGAACACTGACGGGCAGGGCAAAGGATTACTGCGGAACCGTGAAGGTCGTGGGAAATACCCTGCCGGATTTTGAAGACAATCTTATGAGAATACGTGACGGCGGTGTTTTAAGGCATTTCGTTTCCTACGGAGACATCCTTCCGCTGCTCCCGAAGAGAAACAACTGCGCACATAAGGGTACTGCCGGCAGGGTGCTGCTTGTGGGCGGTTCAAAGGGCATGACCGGAGCCCTGATTCTGGCTTCACTTGCCGCACTGCGGAGCGGTGCCGGACTTATCACCTCTCTGGCGCTTTCAGGCGACATGACGGCCTTCAATGCCGCGAATCCGTGCATCATGACGGCCGGGACGGAGGATCTTGAGGAGAAGCTTAAATCTGCCGGAGCCGTGCTGATTGGTCCGGGAATGGGACGCAAAGCCCAGGCTGAAACAGTCTTTAAAAAATGTATAATGAGTACCTCTCCGAAGGTCATAGACGCAGACGGACTGTATCATCTGCATGCGGTGCATGCCGTTGCCGACGAAGGTCCGGTCAGATCCGTTCTTACTCCGCATGTCGGCGAGGCCGCCATGCTGTGTGACGTACACGCTTCGGAAATAGAGGCTGACAGTGTCGGTGCGGCACTTGAGATAGCACGAAAATACAGGGCAGTATGCGTTCTTAAATCCGCTTCCACCGTCATAGCAACCCCGGACGGAAAGACGTATCTGACGTCAACCGGATGCTCCGGAATGGCCGGCGGAGGCATGGGAGACCTGCTGTCAGGCATCATAACCGCCCTGCTCGGGCAGGGACTGTCTCCGGTTGAGGCGGCCGTGTCCGGCGTGCTGATTCACGGGGAGGCCGGAAGGTGCGATGCCGCAGCAAACGGTAATGTAGGCATGTGCGCAACTGATCTGCTGCCGTACGTGCGCCTGCTGGTAAACGGCATCAGTCCCAGAAACTGAGGTGTTAGGATTATTAAAGGAATCAATAGATGCAGACTAAAGTTTTTCCGTTACACGATGAAACAAAGACCGAACTTCTCGGCGCGGTGCTCAGCAGTGTCTGTCCCGCCGACACGACAATCTATCTTACCGGTGATCTCGGAGCCGGCAAGACCACGATGACCCGCGGTTTCGTCAGGTCAAGAGGCTATAAAGGTGTGGTTAAGAGTCCTACCTATACCCTGGTTGAGGAGTATCAGACCGACGGCGTATACGTTTATCATTTTGACCTGTACAGACTTAATGATCCCGAGGAGCTTGAGATGATGGGCATAAGAGACTATTTCTCTCCTTCATCAGTAAGAATCGTGGAGTGGCCTTCAAAGGGTGAAGGCATTCTCCCTGAGGCGGATCTTGATGTTAATCTTGAGATTGTCGGGAACTCGAGAAATGCGGTGATCCATGCCCGAAATGAAAAGGGAGCTGCGATTCTTGAAAAGATGGTTTTCCCGAAACCTGCGGAACTGTAGCGCCATTTTGATAAAACGTTTTCGTTAACTACCTGTCCCGTTTCTTTTTTGTCGCTTTTTTGATGTATAATGAACGGGAAAATGTTGTTTTTACGTCGGTTTTATGAAGGAGTGCGACTCCTTCCTGTCTTTGAATAATAATTCTTATAACTGCTTATGATGTGTGCTTGTTTAAAATTTCTTATCGGCAGAAGGTCTTTAATTAAGGCCTTGTGCATCCTGTTCGCAGTGTCCGTGACATGTGCGGAGGCTAATGACATAATCGGAATCAAGGCTTCGCAGACGAAGGACTATACCAGGATAATCATTGAAACGGAAGATGTACCGAAGTACAGCTACAGTGTTTCTCCAAACGGTACCGAATATACCGTAAGAATAATGAATATCGCCAATCCGAAGAAGAAATACGGCATGGCCACGATTACCAGCAGCAGTGTGCTTCAGTCGGTAAAGAGGGGCTCCGGGAATCAGGAGGTCTTTTACGTCTTCGGACTGAAGAAACCGGTGGTTCCGTCATTTAATTCATACAGAAATACCGGAAGCTCAGGTGCCAAGCTTATCATGGAGTTCCCGCATAATCAGACCGTGCCTGAGCGGAAGAAGGTCGTCGCCGTTGCTCCTGCCGTGAATGACGTCAGGAAGACCGGAACCGCGGCAAAGCCTGCTTCGGGTCAGTCCTCCATTGTCGTTGCCACCGGCGTCAAAACAGGTAAAAGGACGGATTCCGAAGAGCTTGAGGCCGCTCTTTTTGATACCCTGAACGAGGCAAGCGATAACGATGATCCGACGGAAAGTGTTGAAAAACGTCTGTCAAATCCGGAACCGCCGAAGCCTTCCGCAAACATCAGAAAGAATCAGAATACCTGCGTGGTGGTGATTGACCCGGGCCACGGAGGCAAGGATCCCGGTGCCATCGGTAAAAGGGGAACCTATGAAAAGAACGTGACGCTGGGTGTTTCAAAGTATCTGCTTGAATACCTGAACGGCGACAAGACCCTGACCGGATATCTTACGAGATCAACGGATAAGTTCATCGCACTCGGTGACAGATCCAAGATTGCGCGTACCAGAAAGGCGGACATGCTGATTTCAATTCATGCCGACAGCGCCGCGAACAGTGAGGCCAACGGTGCATCAGTGCTGGTGCTTTCAAAGGATCGTGCCGACCGTGAGAATGACAAGATTACCGCAAAGGACCAGACGAAGCTTATCGGCGGGGCCGGTGATGCCATAAACCACATGTGCGGCGAGAACAAGTATCTCAAGGACTGCTCCTTCGTCGTGGATCTCGCCTCCAGCTCATCCATGAACTACGGCTTTGAGCTGGCAAACAAGCTGCTTGACCGTCTGAAGATGATTACGCGTCTGCATAAGAAGACTCCGATAAGCAGATCGCTTGCGGTGCTTAAGGCTCCTGACATTCCGTCACTTCTCATTGAAACCGGGTATCTTTCCAATGCGGACGAGGAGCGTCTTCTCGCAACCGATAAGTACAGACGCCGACTTGCCTACGGCATTTATCTCGGCATCAAGGATTTTGTTGAGGCGAATCCGAGCGTATGTCTGAACAATGCGGCTACCGTTTCATCCGGCAGCAGCGGACACGCTTCAGGTGCTGCGGCAACCAGAAACGTAACCATACACGTGGTGAGAAAGGGTGAGAATCTTTCGCTCATCGCCAAGAAGTACGGTGTAAGCGTGTCGTCCCTCATGAAGCTGAACGGTCTGAAGTCAGGCCAGGTGAATGCGGGGCAGAAACTCAGGATCAGATAATGACAATTAAGGTATTACCGCCCCAGGTCGCAAATCAGATTGCGGCCGGTGAAGTTGTTGAAAGACCGGCCGCCGTTGTCAAGGAACTCGTGGAGAACTGTCTTGACGCGGGAGCCACCAGAATTCTGGTGGAAATCGTAAACGGCGGAGCCAAAAAAATACTCATAAGGGATGACGGCTGCGGCATACCGCATGATGAACTGGCACTGGCGTTAAGACGTCATGCAACCTCGAAGCTTTCATCCATACAGGATCTTAACCGCCTCACCAGCATGGGATTCCGCGGTGAGGCCCTGGCATCCATTGCCGCCGTGACAAGACTTACCCTTACGTCCAAACCGAGGGAACAGGACATGGCTTACGCCGTTGAGGTGGAAGGCCTGTGTCAGGAGCCGAGAATTTCTCCGGCATCCCATCCCGACGGAACAACCATCGAGGCCCTGGATCTGTTTTTCAATACTCCCGCCCGCCGCCGTTTCCTTAAAAGCGAGAAAACCGAGTTTATGCAGATAGAGGAGGTTTTCAGGCGTATTGCGGTAAGCAGACCTGACGTGGCCTTTGTGCTGAAAAACAACGGAAAGGTGGTCTACGACCTTAAACCGGTAACAGGACAGAATGAAATCAGAAGACTTGAGAGTCTTCTGGGCCGGAGCGTAACTTCCGACATGAGTTTTTTTGAATGGTCAGACTGCTCACTGTCAATAAGGGGCTATGTGTCAGTCAGGGCTCAGAATAAGCCGGTGCAGTATTTTTTCGTAAACAGGCGCATTGTCAGGGACAAGGTTGTAATTCATGCCGTCAGGGAAGCCTACGAGGCCGTGTTCGGAGTGAAGGGGGATGTTTCATATATCTGCTTTCTGGACATGAATCCTGAGGATGTGGACATCAACGTGCATCCGCAGAAGTTTGAAGTAAGATTTCAGGAATCAAGAAGAGTTCATGATTTTATCCAGACATCCGTCATGAATGTTTTCAGAAACGCCGGCATGGTTCTTCCGGAAACCATGAGTGAGACCGCTTCGTCTCAGCAGAATCATCATTATGCGGGCGTAAAACCAGTCTCCTTTGACAGGGAGGCCGTTGCCGGTCTGTGGGCCGGATACGGGGCTTCTTCGGAGAATAAACGGGAAAACTCCGGTACGACGGCTCCGAAAAGCATCTTTTCGGAAATTGAAAGGAAGGATCTTTCGGAACTTCTGTCATCAGGAAATGATGAGAGAGCCGGTGCGGATAATGACAAGAATGCGCTTAAGCCGGCAACCGGCACGGGCCTGAACAAGGGATTGGAATCCTCAGACGTTTTCCGGTCCGCAAGTCATGACGCAGCCTCCGGAAAACCTGCTGCCGAATCAGCGGGAGCCCCCGCTGGAGATAACGGCTACGGCCGTCTCTTCAATCTTAACCGCGGAGCCGGTTCGGGCGCCCTGCGTCCGACTTTCTCGGGCGGCCATTCGGGAAAGGTTAAGTGGTCTGAAGATGCCATGAGCAAAATGTTCGGCACCGAACGTTCTTCCGCAGAAATGGAACAGCCCGTCAGTGAAAGTGCGGAAGTCAGCGGCCTTTCCGTATCAGCGCTGGCCGCCGGCCAGGGAGCCGGTGCCGCTGTTTCGGAGTCCCTTGGGTTTACCGGAACTGCTGAAGCCGATGATGCCTCCATACCGGATCTGCCTGATCCGTGGATGAAGGATGAAATCAGTGAATATTCGCTCTACAGAACCGTCATGATTACCGATGACGGGCAGTGTGCGGTTATTTCCAACGGTTCGTCCCTCAAGATTGTCCGACTGAAGGTCCTTGCTGAAGCTCTTTTTACGGATGCGTTTGAGACGGACGGAAAACAGCTTCTCAGACCTGTCAATCTCCTGGTCCCCTTTGATTTCAGGGACTGCGGCATAACTCAGGCAAAGGCATCGGTTCTGCAAGAGCTGGGATTTGTGCTGAGAACGTGTCAGTCAGGATTTACCGTTCTCGCGGTTCCTGCCGTTGTGAGAAAAATGAATCTTGCAGGGGTCATGGGGGAAATCGTTGCCGGAATTGATGAGGACACCGGAATCAGGGAGGCCGTAAGGATTCTTGCCGGGATTCTTTTTAAGGCCAGGGTTCCCGCATCCTTCAGCTCCAAAATGACGGCGAGACTGGTGCAGAGCATTACCTATGAAAAGTATTTTGAAGAAAAATTAAGTACCGGTTTTGAAAATATAGATTTATCGGAACATATCAGTAATTTGTTAAAGAAATGAAGCCCAACGCAATCTCACTAATGGGGCCTACCGCCTCCGGAAAAACCAGCCTGGCCATAAAACTTGCCGGGGAACTCGACGGTGAAATAATAAGTGTCGATTCCGCACTCATATACAGGGGAATGGACATCGGTACCGCCAAGCCGACAATGGAGGAAAGGGCGGGGATTGTACATCACCTCATAGACATTATCGATCCTTCCGAAAGCTACAGCGTGGCGGCTTTCAGAAATGATGCCCTGAGACTCATAGACGATATAACCTCCCGCGGAAAGATGCCGATACTTGTCGGGGGAACCATGCTTTATTTCAAGGCGATAACCGAAGGTCTGTCTCCGCTTCCGAACAGTAATGCAGAGGTCAGGGCAAAGGTTAATGCCATTATCGCCGGGGAGGGACTTCCCGCACTCAGGGAACTGGTGCATGAGGTGGATCCGGAATCCTGGATGAGAATAAATGAAAATGACGCACAGCGACTCGGCAGAGCCTATGAGGTATATCTCCTGTGCGGACGCAGCATGACTGAAATAAACAGGGAACACGGTCAGTATGAGTGTCCGGTTAATCTTCAGGAGTTTGCGCTGCTGCCGGATCGGGAAAGAAAATATCTGAAGCCGCTGATTGCAAAGCGTTTTGACATGATGCTCGAAAACGGCTTTGAGGCTGAGGTCAGGGCACTTTACGATCGCGGTGATCTGAGTCCTGAACTTCCTTCAATACGTTCCGTGGGGTACAGACAGATGTGGATGTACCTTGAAGGCGAGGTTGATTATGAAAAAATGCGTGAGCTTTCGGTAATAGCCACCTGTCAGCTGGCAAAGAGACAGATGACGTGGCTCAGAGGCTGGAAAAGCTCCGTTGAGTTTCTGGACCCTCTGGCTCCGGACAATCTGAGCCGTATTATGTCGGTGCTGAAGAACCGGTTCTGACATTATGCGAAAGAAACGTATAGTAAGTAAATATATTATCGCCTGTATATATAAATGCAATAAATAAATCTTATTTAAAAATTTGATTTTTGCTGATTTTTTATAAAGGTAATACCGGATGTTCCTACTGAAATTTTAATGGAACTTCAAATATTTATTAAAAAAATAGTGATGTGTATCAATATTTGCAAAACTGCGTTTCACATGATAAATTTATTATGATATTTCTATATATCGCAATATCGCGTTTAGTTTTTTTTGCATGCTGGATTATACACATTATAACCATTATTACAAATAATCTAAAAAAATAATAACAAACATATAATAACAATAATATAAGGAATGCATTATGTCCAAAGGACAATCTTTACAGGATCCGTTTTTAAATGCCTTACGCAAGGAAAGAATCCCTGTTTCAATCTATTTAGTTAACGGAATAAAGCTTCAGGGTCAGGTTGAATCATTTGACCAGTTTGTGATTTTACTTAAAAACAATGTGTGTCAGATGGTGTATAAGCACGCCGTTTCAACAATTGTTCCCGCAAGAGCCATTGCAAATCTTAATACCACAGAGTCTGAAAAGGCAGAGTAGGATATAACCTCAAGTTATATACGATAGGTATCGGATTTGTTTGATTTTGATGAAAGATATAAGGGCGGTGAACGCGCCGTCCTTGTTAATGTTGATTTTGTCCAGGAAAACAGCTGTGAGGATCTCAATGAGCTGAAGCTTCTGGCAAAATCGGCAGGGGCTGTGGTTGTCGGAATTTTATCATGCAACCGCAAGATCCCCGATCCGCGTTTCTTTATAGGCAGCGGCAAGGTAGAGGAACTGCTTACGCTTGTTTCCGAATCCGAAGCCGAAACCGTAATCTTCAACCATGAACTCTCTCCGTCACAGGAACGAAATCTCGAAAAGGAATTAAAGTGCAAGGTTATCACCAGAACGGCGCTTATTCTTGACATCTTTGCCCAGAGGGCCCGTACCAGGGAAGGTAAGCTGCAGGTGGAGCTGGCTCAGCTCAGGTATCTTCAGACCAGACTTGTCCGCGGGTGGACCCATCTGGAACGCCAGAAGGGCGGTATAGGCATGCGCGGAGGTCCGGGTGAAACCCAGCTTGAAAGTGACCGCCGTCTGCTTCGCGAGAGAATTACGGCCTTAAAGGCTGATCTCGATCTGGTGGAGCGTCGCCGTACCCAGAGCGGCAGGGCCAGAGTTCACAACAATGTTCCCGTGGTTTCCTTTGTGGGATATACCAATGCCGGCAAGTCCACTCTCTTTAATCTTCTGACAGATTCCGAAGTGTATGCGGCCGATCAGCTGTTCGCCACTCTTGATCCTACGCTGAGATCCGTTGAGATGCCGCACATCGGAAAGATTATTCTGGCCGACACCGTGGGATTCATAAGACATCTGCCTCATGATCTTGTTGCGGCCTTCAAGTCCACACTGAGTGAGACCAGGGATGCCGATCTTCAGCTTCATGTCATAGATTTCAGTGATGAAAGGGTAAAAGACAATATCGAATCGGTTCGCAGCGTTCTTGAACAGATAGAGGCGGACGACGTTCCGCAGCTGCGTGTCTACAATAAGATTGACCGTCTCGATAAGGTAAAACCCGGTATTGTATACAATGAGCACGGCAGGCCTGAGGCCGTTTACATAAGTGCGGCCAGAAATGTCGGTATTGATTTTCTCTACAAGGCCATAGCCGAATTACTGGGTAATGACCTTATTGAAATTGTGGTAAAATTGCCCGGAACCGAAGGCGGTTTGCGTAACAGACTGTACCAGATGGGAGCAGTCAGCGGTGAGACCTATTCGCAGACCGGAGAGATGATACTGACGGTAAAACATCAGCGTGTTGAACTGGCTCAGCTCAACAGTCGCAGTAACGGAGCTCTGGAAAGGTACTGCGTTAAGCCTAAGAATTTTACCTTCAAGGTGCCGGAATTCTAATCTTAGATTTTTAATTTGTTGATTTGGAGGAATAAATGGCCTGGAATGAGCCTAATAATAATGATCCTTGGAAGCAACAGCAGAAACGTAACAATTCCAACGATTTGGCAAAGAAGGTCAATGAATTTTTTGAAAAAGGTTCATCACTGACCTGGATTGTTTTTGCGGTTGCCGTTCTGGTCGTTATTCTGTTAAATAACTTCTATACCGTAAAGGAAGCCGAACAGGCTGTTGTTCTGCGTCTCGGAAAATTCAGCCACATCGAAATGCCCGGACTGCACTGGAAAATACCGGGAATAGACAGGGTTACGAACGTGGACGTGAAAATCGTTCAGTCAACCCAGTCCTCCGGTTCAATGCTGACTGAGGACGAGAATGTGGTTAACGTTGAAATGAAGGTTCAGTACAGAATCAGTGATCCGAAGGCGTATCTCTACAACATGGTGGATCCTGATCTGAGTCTTGCCCAGGCTACCGACAGTGCCCTGCGCTACGTAATCGGTCATACCAAAATGGATGACGTGCTGACAAACGGACGTGAAAAGGTCCGTCAGTCCACCCGTGAGCTGCTGGAGTCCATTATTTCCCAGTATGACATGGGTATAACCATAGTGGATGTCAACTTCCTGCCGGCCCGCGCTCCGGAGCAGGTTAAGGCTGCCTTTGACGACGCTATTGCGGCACAGGAGGATGAGCAGCGTTTCAAGAGAGAGGCTGAAGCCTATAAGAACGAGGTTGTTCCGAAGGCTGAAGGTCAGGCAAAAAGAATTCTTGAGGAAGCCGAAGGTTACAGCCGTAAGGTTGTTGCCCAGGCCGAGGGTGACGTGGCACGTTTTGAAAAGATTCTCCCTGAATATCTGGCCGCTCCGCAGATTACCAAACGCAGAATTTTCCTGGAAACCATGGAAAAGGTGTACGGCAGCAGTGCCAAGGTGATTATCGGGGCTGACAAGAACTCAGGAGGTCCTCTGATGTACATGCCTCTGGACAAGCTTATTGATTCAGTCGGTGAACAGAAGAACAGCGGAGGAAAGAAGTAAATGAAAAACCTTAACACGATAATCATTGGTCTTCTTGTGCTGGCCGTTCTTGCCTATCAGTCCATTTTCGTGGTTCCTGAGGGACAGAAGGCTCTGCTCACCCGTTTTGCCAAGGTTGTCAGAAACGGTGACGGTGCGGTAAGTCTTTATGAACCGGGTGCCGGATTAAAGATTCCTTTTGTGGACAAGGTTATGTACCTTGATGCCAGGGTTCAGACCCTGAATTCAACGGCGGACAGATTCGTAACATCCGAAAAGAAGGACCTCATCATTGATTCCTACGTAAAATGGAAGATTATTGATTTTGAAAAGTTCTACACCGCAAACCAGGGCAGTTTCCTGATGGCCGAAGACAGACTGAGGGATAAAATCACCACCAGTCTGAGAAGCCAGATCGCTCTTCTGAACATCAGGGAGATTGTTGCGGGAAAGAGCAGCAATGAAGAGGGACAGCCTGAGGAGGGCGGTTCTTCCAAGCGTGAACAGATTATGCAGAATACCCTGACCATAACCGGTCCGGGGGCTGAAAAGGATCTCGGTATCAGGATTGTGGACGTGCGTATTATGAAGATTGAGCTTCCCGGAGAGGTTTCCAGTTCAATCTATCAGCGCATGCGTGCCGAACGTGAGGCCGTGGCCAGACTGCACAGATCCCAGGGACGTCAGGAAGCCGAAGCCATCAGGGCAAAGGCTGACAGACTTGCGGTGGTTAAGATTGCCGAAGCCGAACGTCAGGCCGAAATCATTCGCGGTACCGGTGATGCCTCAGCCACCAAAATCTACGCCGATGCATACTCAAAAAATCCTGAATTTTTTGATTTTCTGAGAAGCATGGATGCGTACGGCAACAGCATGACAAACGGCGGTAACGTAATCGTTACCGACAGTAAGAATGAGTTCCTGAAGTATTTCAGGTAATCCGCTGATTCAGAGCGTAACCTAAGAAGGCCCGTCATAAATCATGACGGGCCTTTCCTTCTTTGTGAAAAGGAAGCGGGACGGGAAACGGTAACGGATCCTGAACGTTGTAATTTAAAATTTATGCTGATGCGATCTTTTACCGGGTTTAATTTGTGACTGATTTATGATAGAATTCATTGTTTGTTTTTAATCATGATTGTGAATCTGACGTCACCGCCGGCTTCGTGCGGGCCGTAACGGCTGATTCGGAATCTTTTGTTAACCAGATAGAAGTGTTATAAATTAGTATGGCTCATAACGTTGTTGTCTTAGGCACCCAGTGGGGTGATGAAGGTAAGGGTAAAATTGTTGATCTGCTAACTGATGAAGCGGATTACGTTGTTAGATATCAGGGCGGTCATAATGCCGGTCATACTCTGGTAGTTGATGGCAAAAAGCAGGTTTTACGTCTTATTCCTTCCGGTATTTTACGTCAGAACTGTACCTGCGTTGTAGGTAACGGTGTTGTGGTTTCCCCGGAAGCTCTTTTAGGTGAAATCAGAGAACTTGAAGAAAAAGGCGTTGAAGTAAGATCACGTATGGTAATCAGCCCTGCATGTCCTTTAATTCTTCCTTATCATCAGGCAATTGACCGTGCCCGTGAAGCCAAGCTCGGTAAGAAGGCTATAGGTACCACCGGCAGAGGTATCGGTCCTACCTATGAGGATAAGGCGGCCCGTCGCGGTTTAAGAGTAGGTGACATGTTTAACATGGAAGATTTTGCCGAAAAGCTTGAAACCGTAATGGAATACCACAACTTCTGTCTGACCAAGTACTATAACGTTGAACCTATTTCCTATGAGAAGGTCCTTGAAGACTGCAGAAATTACGCCAAGGAAATCCTTCCTATGGTTCAGGATGTAACCTCTCTGCTGGCAAAGGCAAGGGAAGCCGGTAAGAAGATTATGTTCGAAGGTGCTCAGGGTACATTCCTTGACATCGACCAGGGTACCTATCCTTACGTTACCTCTTCAAATACCGTAGCCGGCGGCGTAAGCACCGGTTCAGGCTTCGGTCCTAGAAACATTGAATACGTAATCGGTATCGTTAAGGCATACACCACCCGTGTAGGCGGTGGTCCGTTCCCTACCGAATTACTGGACGAAACCGGTGAATATCTGTGCACCAAGGGTGCCGAATTCGGTTCCGTAACTGGTCGTCGCCGCCGTTGCGGCTGGTTTGACGGCGTGGCAATGCGCAGATCAAATCAGATTAACTCCTTAAGCGGTCTCTGTCTGACCAAGCTGGATGTTCTCGACGGTCTTGATGAAGTTAAGCTTTGCGTGGCATACAAGAAGAGCAACGGCGAAGTTATTGACTATTCTCCGCTTGCCGCTGATGATTACGAAGGTCTGGAACCTGTTTATGAAACCATGCCTGGCTGGAAGGAATCAACCTTCGGTTTAAAGAAGTTCGAAGACCTTCCTGAGAATGCCAAGAACTATATCAAGCGTCTTGAAGAAATTTCAGGTGTAAGGGTTGACGTTATCTCAACCGGTCCTGACCGTGAAGAAACCATCGTGCTTCGTCATCCTTTTGCTGACTGATAGCGGTTCGGTTCAGATATAAAATTCTGAGTACTGAGAGTCTGATGCGTGAGCGTCAGACTCTTTTTTTATGTTTGGGTGGTGTTCACATTTTTGTTATCGCTATGTAATAAAAATGTGATGTATTTACATAATTTGCAAAATTTTAAATATATTATTACAATTATGTAATAAAATCAAAAATACCTTTTTGTATAATTTTTGATAATGTTCCGGTGTCGGAGCGTTTAGATAATAATAAAAAAGAAATACCGATAATAAATAAAAAATAAGTATCTGGTCTGTATTTTATCCTGCCTAAGCTCAAAGCATGCAAATCCTAAGTCTGACAGGATGTTCTGAATTATCAGAAGATTACGAGTGTACAGACGAGGGGTTTTTATGCATCCTAAGAATATACTGATTGTCGATGACGACAAGAATAATGTGCTGGTTCTGGCGGATTTTTTAAAAGGCTTCAGACTGATGGAAGCCACAACCATGAGGGAGACCATGCAGGTCGCATCCCTGTGTCTGTTTGAGCTGATTATCATAAACATGCAGACCAAAGGTCTCGATACAATATATCTTATAGAATCCCTTAAAAGATTACCTTTAACCAAGTCCATTCCGGTGGTGGTTCTCAGTGACGGTGTTAATTCCGCACTTGAAGACCGTGCGTTTGAACTTGGAGTGGATGATTTCATAAACCTGAAGTCATCAGTTTCCACCATCAGTTCCAGAATACTCAGAGTCGTTGACTATCAGCGCTGTCTCAGGGAGATTGCTCTCAAGGATGAGATTGCTGAAGAAAAAATCGAGCAGATGCAGAAGAAAATAATTGAGTCATTTGCATCAATCATAGAAGGCCGTGATTTTTCCACAGGCAGTCACATCAAGAGAACTGCGTCCTATGTTGAGATTGTCATCAGGGGACTTCTTGATGCCGGATATTATCTTGACGAGCTTACCGATGACTTCTGTCAGGCATGCGTAACAGCAGCTCCGCTTCATGATATCGGTAAAATCACCGTGTCCGATGCTATTCTGTGTAAACCCGGCAGGCTTACCCTGGATGAATTTGTGGTTATGCAGACTCATGCCCAGATTGGCGGTAAGATGATAGCGGAAACACTTTCCGGAATGGAAAGTACCCTTATTCTTTCAACTGCCGTTGACATGGCAACGTATCACCATGAAAAGTGGAATGGTACCGGGTATCCGTATAACCTCAGGGAAGAGGAAATCCCTCTCTGTGCGAGAATTATGGCAATAGCAGACGTGTTTGATGCGCTTGTGTCAAAGAGATGCTACAAGGATGCGATGAGTTACCGTACTGCCTTTGAAATCATCAGGGATGAGGCAGGAAGACATTTTGACCCTAAGATTGTTGAGGTTTTCATGAACCTTAAGAATGAGATAATCAGCGTATCCGAAAATCTGGTGGCAGGGCTGCCTGATTTATTTCCGTCAAATATCAGTACTTGCGTCTGTATGAGGCGTATGCCAGTTCCCTCAGAGCCTGCATGTAGTCTGATTCACTGAATACGGCTATGGCGTCTATTGCTTCGCTGATTAGTCTTTCGGCGACTTTGTCGCAGGAGGCGATTGCATCGGTATCGGAAATGAGCTGCAGAATCTCTTCCACCCGGCCGCCGTTAATGGCTTCATAAATGGTTTCGCGACTTATGCCCCTGTCATTGTTCAGTGCATAGATTAGCGGCAGGGTTATTTTCTTTTCATCCATGTCCTTACCCACAACCTTGCCGAGGACTTCGCTGTCTGAGGTATAGTCCAGAATGTCATCAGCTATCTGGAAGGCGTAGCCGATGTTGCGTCCGTACTTTGCCAGAGCTTCAATCTCTGCGTCCGTGCGGTTAAGAATGAGTCCCGGAATTTTGGTGGTGATTTCAAACAGAACCGCCGTTTTGGAATATATGGTCTTGAAATAGCTGGCTTCGGTAATCTCCAGATTGGCGGTGTTGGTCATCTGGGTGAGTTCTCCCTGTACCAGGGTTGTCAGGGCGTCTGAAAAAACTCTGCTGATGCGGGCATCGGTTGCTTTGATGGTGGCATTGTAGGCCTTGGTAAACAGGTAATCGCCGCCAAGTACCGCTACCTTATTGCCGTAGGCGCTGTTGACGCTGGGAATGCCTCGGCGCATCAGACCTTCGTCGATTACGTCGTCATGCATCAGGGTGGCTGTATGCAGAATTTCCACGGCGGCGCCCATGGAGAGAATGTCCATGTTGCGAACCGCATCCGGTGATATCAGTCCGGTTATCAGTGCCATTAGCCGCGGACGGATGCGTTTGCCTCCGGCAGTGATGAGGTGAAAACAGGCCTGATTCAGAAGCTCGACGGGTGACTTGATCTGTTCCATTATCAGTCTGTCTATTTCCTTGACGGGTTCATCAGTCAGTTTCATAAACAAAGATTCAGACATATCAATCACCTAATTACTTCAGTTTTAACGTTACGCCTGTCTCAGTGAAAAGACCTGCACTGAGATATTATATTACATTTGGCCTGTAATTTAAATTTACGAAGTGAATGATTTTGTCGGCGTGAAAGGTGTTTTTCCGCCGGCGCCGGCATTATGAGGGAACGGACTGAAGCTGAAAGAATATGAGGTGTACCTGAATACCTTGGTGTGTAAATTTCAGACAGGCGACTTTAAATTTTTTTTGATTATATTCAAATTTTACCTTGCATAAGAAGTGAGTAATCTGTATAATGCACGCCATTATCATTTTAAGATTTTTATGTATCCGGCTCAGCTGGATACTTTTAAGAGGAATATATAATGTACGCAGTTATTTCAACTAGCGGCAAGCAGTACCAGGTAGCTGTTGACGATGTATTAGAAGTTGATTTAGACGCTTCTAAGAACGTTGGCGATTCTGTAGATTTCGATAAGGTACTCATGGTTGCCGATGGAGACAACGTAAAGGTTGGTGCTCCATATGTAGAAGGTGGTAAGGTAGTTGCTGAAGTAATTAAGTCTGTTGGTGGCGAAAAGGTAAGTATTACCAAGTTCCGTCGTCGTAAGCATCATCAGAAGGTTACCGGTCACCGTCAGTGGTACACTCAGGTTAAAATTACCGGTATTAATGCATAAGGAGTAGACAATGGCTCATAAGAAAGCTGGTGGTAGTACACATAACGGTCGTGACTCCCAAGGTCAGCGTTTAGGTGTTAAGATTTTCGATGGTCAGGCTGTTTCAGCTGGTAGTATTCTTGTTCGTCAGCGTGGTACTCAGTTCCATGCAGGCAGCAATGTAGGTGTTGCAAAGGATTACACTTTATTTGCAACCAGCAACGGTAAGGTTAAGTACACCGTTGGCGGTCCTAAGCATCGTAGATATGTAAGCGTTATCGCTGATTAATATCTAAGGAATTGACAAAGAGACTCTACCCTATGTGTTAAGGTGGAGTCTTTTTTTTTGTTGATTTATCATGTTTAACGGATTTACTGAAAGGAAAATATCATAATGAAATTCGTTGATGAAGCTAAAATTCGTGTCGAAGCCGGCGACGGCGGTAACGGTATCGTAAGCTTTAGAAGAGAAAAATTTATCCCTAAGGGAGGCCCGGACGGCGGTGACGGCGGTAATGGCGGTGACGTGTACATGCGAGCCGATACCAGTGTTAATACTTTGATAGACTTTCAGTTTCAGAAGTTTTACATGGCCGGAAGAGGCAAGAACGGTGGTCCTGCCAACTGTACCGGTGCGGCCGGTGAGGACATCATCATCCGCGTTCCTCTGGGAACACGCGTGATCGATGACGATACCGGAGAAGTTATCGGTGACCTCATAAAGGAAAATCAGGTACTCCTTGTGGCCAAGGGAGGTTTCCACGGTCTCGGCAATACGCGCTTCAAGAGTTCCATCAACCGCGCTCCGAGACAGAAGACCAACGGTACCCAGGGTGACAAGCGTTATCTGCGTCTTGAACTCATGCTTCTTGCCGATGTGGGCATGCTCGGTCTGCCTAATGCCGGTAAGTCAACCTTTATCAGTGCGGTAAGTGCCGCCAGACCTAAAATTGCGGATTATCCGTTTACCACGCTTGAACCGTCTCTCGGCGTGGTCAGGGTAGGGGAAGGCAGAAGCTTTGTGGTTGCGGACATTCCTGGACTTATTGAAGGCGCCTCACAGGGTGCAGGTCTCGGTCACAGGTTCCTGCGTCACCTTGAACGCTGTCGCGTGCTGCTGCACCTTGTGGATCTGCAGCCTGTTGACGGTTCGGATCCCGTTGAAAACATCAGAACCATCGAACAGGAGCTTGCCCTCTACAGTGAAAAGCTGGCTCAGAAGACCAGATGGCTGGTATTCAACAAGTGCGACATTCACAGTGAGGAAGAGCTTAAGGAAATCATTGACGATATCCTCACAAGACTCGATCGCAAGGATGAGAAGTATTATGTCATTTCAGCTGCGGCCGGCATCAATGTCAAGCCGTTGTGCAGCGATGTCATGAACGAGCTCGATGCCATCAGACAGAGTGAAGAGGCCTTATCCGACGAGGATAAAGCTCAGGCGAACAATGAAAACTTCGTATGGGACAAGCCTGAACCTCCTCAGCCTAAGTATTTTGATGACTGGGACGATGAGTTTGAAGACGATGATTTTGATGCTGAGGAAGATGGTTTTGATCCTGATGCCGAAGCTGAATCTGAATCTGAATCTGATTTTGCGGATGAAGACGGAGCCCTGACTGACGAGTCTGATGATGCGGACGGAGAAGACTCTGAGGAATCATCTGAGGCCGTTTCCGAAGAAAAGAAGTAAAACGGATACTGCCGTCTGTCCTTAGACACTGCTTAAAACGGATGACCGTGCCTGCCACGGTCATCCGTTTCTGTTTTCCCGGTGCGTCACTTACGCTCTTATGTTCTCAGACTGACTGAGGCTGAGTTAAATTCCGTCCCTGTCCTTCGTTTCCGTGAAATGAAATTATTGTTGATAGTCAATTTTTTTCTGCTGTAAAATTGTCCTGTCATGGGCACAAAAAGAGAGGAATTATAATAAAATGTCCAACAATGAAAACACATTAAACAATGAAGATAAAATAAACACAAAAGTAAAGCCGAACTTCGCGGCGATACTTCCAATTCTGGTATTTCTTATCATATATCTCGGAAACGGACTGTATTTTGAGTATGTGAGTCCCATTGAAGGCAAAATGGGGTTCTACATAACGTCTGTGGTCGTATCCTTCGGAATAGCACTGATTGTGGCGTTCATACAGAACCGCCGTCTTTCCTTTGACGAGAAAATAGCGGTCTGTGCCAGGGGAATCGGCGACAGCAATATCACAATCATGCTTCTGATTTTTCTGCTGGCCGGTGCCTTCAGCGGGCTGGCGTCAGCAACCGGCGGAGCCGTCAGTGTCGCTAACATGATGCTCAGCGTCATTCCTGCCAATTTTTCCGTGCCCGGGCTGTTTCTCATAGCCTGTCTGATTTCCATGGCCATGGGGACAAGCGTCGGAACCATCAGTGTTCTGTCGCCGATTGCCCTGACCGTGGCGCAGAACGGCGGTATTTCCGTACCGCTTTGTGCAGGTGCGGTAATCGGTGGCGCAATGTTCGGTGATAATCTGTCATTTATCTCCGACACCACAATTGCCGCCACCAAGACTCAGGGAGTGGAGATGAAGGATAAGTTTCTTACCAACCTGAAGATAGTGCTTCCGGCTGCTGCAGTAACGTTCATCATTATGCTTTTCGTGTCGCTTAACAGCAAAATCAGCGTGGTGAATAAATACGATTTCAGCTTTTTTCTGGCCTTTCCGTACTTTCTGGTTTTTATTCTGGCACTCATGGGGATAAACGTGTTCATTGTCCTTATTGTCGGCATTATCCTGTTTCTGTTTACGGGAATGGGGCTTGGCGGTCTGTCATATGCGGCGTCATTCGAGGCGATGGGATCCGGAACAAATTCAATGTTTGAAACCATGATTGTAACCATCCTGGTGGCATCAATTTCCTCACTGATTAAGGTTAACGGCGGTTTTGCGGCCATTCTTAACTACATTAGAAGGAATTTCAATGAAAGGCGTGGCGGTATGGCGGGAATCGCACTGCTGACATCCCTGATGGATATTTCAACCGCCAACAACACGGTTGCCATTGTTGCGGCTGCGCCGCTGGCAAGGGACATCAGCAGGGAATACGGCATATCCGGAAAAATAACGGCTTCACTGCTTGATACCAGCTCCTGTATCGTTCAGGGGATTATTCCGTACGGTGCCCAGCTTCTTGTTGCGGCCAGCATCATGCAGATAAGCAGTATATCGATAGTTCCTTATCTGTTTTATTCATACGTGCTTGCCGTGTTTGTTACGGTTACCATCTGGCGTGCGGGAAAGACCGGCAGTGAGGCATTAAATTCCTGAGAGCCGTCTCTTTTATCCGTTCCCGTCGTGACTAAGATGCCTGAACCGTTATTCACGACGGCGTGAATTTTTTGACTTATGCCTGTTTATCCGTCCTCCGTATCTGCTATTCTGCAGGAGGGCGGATAATTTTTTATGCCGACGTCTGAGTTTTCCGGTTTGGAGTTTGGGTATGAGTTTTCTGACAGGTTTTCTTTTCGGAAAAGAAAAGTGCGTGACACCGTATAATCCCGAAGAGGAGGAGCCGGTGCTGCGCATCGGCATCTGTACCGGGGAAAAGGTGGCGGGTTTTTCCAGTCTGAGAAACGGCAGGTTTCGGGAGGTGATGCTTATAACCTCTGACAACGATATGGACGAGTTCTGCCGCCGTTATGCCGTTGAGAGAAGCAGAATAAGGGAAATTACGGCAGGCTGAGCCGGAAAGCCCGGGTAAACCCTGCCGTAACGGCATTTATCGGAATTTATTTTTTGATTTTTTCATAAGTGATGAAATCCATGTCGCAGGCATTTTTTTCATCAGCACTGAAGTGTTCTGACGCAATGATTTCGTAATCACGTGTGTCATATTCCGGGAATGTGGTATCGCCTTCGATATCCGCATCAATCAGGGTGATATAGAGACGATCGGCCCTGTCAATGAACTGTCTGTAAACTGAGCCGCCACCGATGACAAAGAGCTCTTTCGCACCTGCTTCCTCTGCGGCTTTGACGGCCTCTTCCGCGGTTTTTACGTAACGGAGATTCGCATTGTCGGAAGGCTTCGGACTGCCGGTGATAACGATGTTCAGTCTGCCGGGAAGCGGTCTGCCGATGCTTTCAAAGGTTTTTCTGCCCATAAGAACCGGTGAGCCCATGGTTGTTTTTTTAAAATGGGCCAGGTCGGCAGGCAGATGCCACGGCATTCCTCCGTCCCTGCCGATGGTGAAATTTCTGGTATGTGCAACTATTAGAGATAGAATCATGTCGTTTTGAATCCTTTACTTTTTGAATTTGTTTGGCAGAAGGCTCGGTACACTGTAAAGAGTGTCGGTGTCATAGCACCATCCGGTCAGTCTGTTTCCCCATACGCAGCCGGTGTCCAGTGACTTTATTTTCGGATGGAGACATTTGCCCGTGAGCGCCGCCCAGTGTCCGAAAACAAGCGTGTAGTTTCTGTCTGAGGTCAGAGCATTGTGACCAAGCATGTCGAACCATGGTAACAGGCCTTCATCCCTGGCCTCCTCCGGTGAGTTCTTGTTTTTGAGATCAAGGGTCCGGTCACTTCTGCATAATCTTATTCTGGTAAATACGTTGGTTATGTATCGCCATCTGTCGATGCCGGTAAGATCTTCGGACCATGAATCAGGCTCGTCACTGTACATCCCGGCAAGGAATGAGTCAAAGACGGAATCATCACGGATAACCGCGTTCATTTCATCGGCACACCTGATGGCATCGGCAATGTTCCACTGCGGGGAGATCCCGGCATGAACCGTGCAGATTGGATGCTGCGGGTGCAGGTAGAGAAGAGGTTTGGTACGCAGCCAGTCCGTTATTTTATTCAGTTCCTTTGACTTGAGTATTTCATCAAGATTATCTTTTTTTCTGGGCTGGTTGTGACCGTATATCACCGCCAGAAGATTAAGGTCGTGGTTGCCGAGAACGGTATGTGCGCGTTCTCCGAGATTTTTTATGAATCTTAATGTCTGAAGAGGCTGAGGTCCGCGCCCTATAAGGTCTCCGGTGAATATAAGTTCGTCGTTTTCAGGATTGAAATCCATTACCTCAAGCAGTGCCCTCAGTTCATCGTGGCAGGCATGTACGTCACCGATGCAGTAAACAGCCATTATATTGATACCTCCAATGTGTTGTGTCATATCATACCATATTTGCGTATGAGGTTTTATGTTCTCACGGATTCCTTAAGGCATCATTAACGGAATCC
The DNA here is from genome assembly GCA_902764345.1 of uncultured Ruminobacter sp. Classification (GTDB taxonomy): domain Bacteria; phylum Pseudomonadota; class Gammaproteobacteria; order Enterobacterales; family Succinivibrionaceae; genus Ruminobacter. The sequence continues at coordinate 15,800 of CACWVT010000012.1, read as the reverse complement.
GGGAGTAATTTGAGTCGTATACGGATACGATTGTCTCGTACAAAAAATATATTGGTATGACCGGGCTTTTGTGGTAAAGTCACATATGTCCGCTTTAAGGATAAAGCAGAAAGTAAGTAGTTTTAGAAGAAAGTAATTTAGGAAATAAGTCTGAATATATTGTGTTAAGGTCGTAATATGCCAAGAATTAAGGAAAGCTTTATCAATGAGCTGCTGAACAGGGTCGACATTGTTGACGTCATCAGCTCACGCATCAAACTGAAGAAAACGGGATCAGGCTACATGGCCTGCTGTCCTTTTCATTCCGAGAAAACTCCAAGCTTCAGCGTAAGCCAGCAGAAGCAATTTTTTAACTGTTTCGGTTGCCATGAGGCGGGGAATGCCTATCACTTCATCATGAAATATGACAACGTGTCCTTTGCTGAGGCCGTGGAAACCGTGGCGGGAATAGCAGGGGTTTCCGTTGAGTATGATGAACATGCGAAATACAATCATGAGAAGTCCCTCGGAATCTATGAACTCACCAAGGCGGCTGCAGGTTTTTATCACCAGGAGCTCTTCAAGCATCCTGAAGCCCGCAGTTATCTGCAGAACAGGGGAATTACTCAGGAAACCATTGAAAAGTATCAGATAGGTTTTGCGCCGAATTCCTGGGATTTCATATACAAGGCTCTGTGTACTGACAGTCACGGAGATGCCGACAGAACCTCAAGGCTTCTTGACATCGGTCTGATAAAGGTCAATGAGACCGGTCGTCACTATGACATGTTCCGTAACCGCGTAATCATTCCCATAAGGGACAAGAAAGGCAACGTCATTGCCTTCGGCGGTCGCGTGCTTGACAACTCCAAGCCTAAGTACATCAATTCCAAAGAGAGTGAAATCTACAAAAAGGGCTACGAGTTATTTAATCTGGATTATGTCAGAAAACTTCCGCGGGAGGAGCTCGACTGCATTATCATCACCGAGGGGTACATGGACGTAATAGCCCTCGATCAGTACGGCGTGCATAATGCCGTGGCGTCTCTCGGCACTGCAACCACGCCGATGCAGCTGGAACTGCTGTTCAAGCAGACCGACAGGATTGTTTTCTGCTACGACGGTGACGATGCGGGCAGACATGCCGCATGGAGAGCCTTCGGCCTGACGCTTTCGGCCGTAAGGGACGACAAGACCCTTTCATTCTGCTTCCTGCCGAAGGAACACGATCCTGATTCGCTGGTGCGCGAACAGGGGGCGGAAGGCTTCAGAAAATATCTGGAGCATTCCCTCTATTTCAAGGACTATCTGCTGTCCGAACTCAGCAGAAGATTTGACCTGGGGACCGATGAGGGGCAGATAAAGGCCGTGGATGAATTCTGCAGTCTGGCAAATCAGATAACCGATGCTCCGGTAATGGTTCAGTCTCTGATTGTGGCCATGGCCAGACTGGTGGGCTGGGAGGAAAGACGCATCGAGATGTGTCTGCAGAATAAAAAGAGTTCTGATCATTCCAGTGAACCGCAGGTTCAGAGAACTGCAGCCTCCGGAGCCGCCCAGCTGGAACTCACGCCGATTCGCGGACTTGTCGCCAGAATCATTCAGAATCCTTATCTCGTGAACAGCATACCGGAACAGGAAAGACTCAATAAGCTGCTGAACGAATATGCCGATGAAAAGGCCGGTATAGTTTTGGACGTACTGAGTAAAATCAGTGCCAAACCGGACATCACCACCGGCGCACTGCTGGAACAGTACCGGGGTACCGTATACGAAAGGATTATGAATCTGCTGGCGGCCGTTCAGATGGATGACAGTCTGGAAAATGTTAAAATTTCAAGCATGCTGAGTTTCATAAAGCTCTATCTCACCGAGGCGGTTGAGGCAAAGATAGCCTGGCTGCGCCGTGAGGCAACCAGAAGGAACCTTACGGACGAGGAACTTGCCCTCTCAACCCTTCTGGAACAGAAGCTCAGAAATCTGAAGTAGTGCGGCGGAGCCGCACCGTCGGCCGGACGGGGCCGGTTCAGACCTGTCGTGCCGTCTCTTTCCGCAGGAAGGCTGTCTGACATACCGGGGAAAACGCTGGGGCGTTTCCCCTTTATTTTTTATAAAATCATTTGAAATATTATTTTTTGCACCCATGTATGTGTGTGGATATCAGACAATTCAAAATAAATTTCGATCCGTGTCCAATAATTGAAATGATAATCAATAAAATGATTGAGATTATTCACGAAAGAGTGGGTGTGTCTTTGAAAAATACGGATGAAGTATTTATAATTACGTGTCTGCATAGTGTGTTATGTTATATTTTTTCTGTTTGTGATTTAGATAGACTGGTCGGAAAGTAGATTAGAGACAGCTATACGTTATTGAAAAAGTGCAAAAACAGGAAATACACCAAAGGACTTCAGTTTTCATCGTGTACCGGTGAAGGCTGCGGTGTTTCTATATTTGAACTAGGAAAATTTAAGCAATGGATAGTAAACCGGTTAGTTTTTCTTTGAAGCAGCTTCTAAGAGATGGTAAATCCAAAGGTTACTTAACAACAGAAGAAATTAAGGAATTTTTCCCGGCGGAATATCTTGATTCCGAAAAGCTCGAAGAATTCTTCCAGCGTTGCGCCGACATGGATATTCAGATCTGTGAAAAGGCTCCTGAATCAACTGATGATTTAATGCTGCCGCAGAATGTGGCTGAAATCGAAAACATTATTTCCGACATCGGTAAGACTACCGACCCGGTAAGAATGTACATGCGTGAAATGGGCAGCGTGGGCCTTCTTGACAGAAGGGCGGAAGTTGATATCGCCAAGAGAATTGAAAACGGCATAAACAAGGTTCAGAGCTGTGTGGCTGAATATCCGAGTGCCATTGATTTTGTGCTTAAGCTGTATGATCAGTATGTCGACGAGCAGATAAGACTCAGTGACATCATTACCGGTTTTGCCGAAACTTCCGAGTCCGACGAGGATGTTCCGGTAAAGGACGACGGCAATGACGTGGTACTTGACGTTAACCTTGACATCGACGGTTCAATTGACAATCAGGGTGATGAACCGATGGATGACGACACTGAGGATTCCGATTCCGAGGAGAAGGTCGTTGTTGATGATGACGACGATGAGGATGATGAGGACGGCGATGAAGAAAAGTCCTCAAAGATGATGGATGACGAAGAATCAGGCCCTGATCCGGTGTATGCCGCTCAGATGTTTGAACTTCTTAAGGATAAGTACAATGTAACTATCGAATGTCTTAAGAAGTACGGACGTGATTCCAAGAGAACCCAGAATTCAATCAAGGAACTGGCTGAAGTATTCAAGCAGTTCCGTCTTGTGCCTAAGGTTTTTGATCAGCTGATCAAGAACATGAACGACGTTATGGACAAGGTTAAGGTTCAGGACAGAAGAATTCGTGAAATCATGCTCAGATGCGGCATGAAGCCTGAAGATTTCCGCGGCAGATTCATTGATTCCCATAAAGAGGCGTCAATGGAATGGTTCGAGAAGATCGTTAAGCTGAAAAAGCCTTTTGCCGAAAAGATGAAGGCTTATGAAAATGAAATTACCGGCATTGTTGAACGTCTTCGTGAGATTGAAAATGAAACGGGGCTGCCTATTTTCAAGATCCGTGAGATCAACACAACCGTTAAGGTTAACAATGCTCATGCAAGAAACGCAAAATCAGAAATGATTGAAGCGAACCTCCGTCTGGTTATTTCCATAGCCAAGAAATATACCAACAGAGGTCTGCAGTTCCTGGATCTGATTCAGGAAGGCAACATCGGTCTTATGAAGGCTGTGGATAAGTTTGAATACCGCAGGGGTTATAAGTTCTCAACTTATGCTACATGGTGGATCAGACAGGCCATTACCCGTTCAATTGCGGATCAGGCCAGAACCATCCGTATTCCTGTTCACATGATTGAAACCATCAACAAGCTCAACAGGGTTTCACGTCAGATGCTTCAGGAAAATGGCAGAGAGGCAACACCTGAGGAACTTTCCAAGAAAATGGGTATCCCTGAAGACAAGATTCGTAAGGTTATGAAGATTTCCAAGGAGCCTATGTCAATGGAAACTCCTATCGGTGATGATGACGATTCGCATTTAGGAGATTTTATCGAGGACGAATCACTGCCGTTACCTTCAGACGTTGCAACCTCAGAAAGCCTGAAGGCTGTTACCGAACAGGTTCTTTCAGCTCTGTCCCCAAGAGAGGCAAAGGTTCTGAGAATGCGCTTCGGTATCGGTATGAACACCGACCATACTCTTGAGGAAGTAGGCAGACAGTTTGACGTTACCAGAGAACGTATCCGTCAGATTGAAGCCAAGGCACTGCGTAAGTTACGTCACCCAAGCAGATCCGAACCTCTCAAGAGCTTCCTTGATGATTAAAACCTTCAGCTTCCGCTGACAGGAAACCAGGTACCGGATGCCGCCGCTGAGCAGGGGCTCCGGTATTTTTTTTGCGTGATGGAGTCAATGTGTTTAAAGATTAGTCAAATGATTGTCCATAATTGTGATTTAACACAAAACCTTGACTTTAATCTCGACAAACAATCATCTCATGTGTATAATGCACGTGTCTTTATTCAGAGGCCCATTAGCTCAGTCGGTTAGAGCAGACGACTCATAATCGTTTGGTCTCCTGTTCAAGTCAGGAATGGGCCACCACTTTTTTCTCGTATTTTCTTTATTTCTCCTTCAAATTCCTTTCAGTGTTCTGATTCCGTTAGCACTTTGGTTTTTACCCTGTTTTCCGTAAGGTTTTCCTGATATACCATATGTAATGTGAACAGTTATCTATTATGTTTTGGTTATTGGAGTTTTTTATGTTGGAAGTAGGTACGCCGGCACCTGATTTTGCCCTTCCCGATCAGCAGGGAAATATTCACAGACTGAGCGATTACAGGGGAAGGAAGGTGATTCTTTATTTTTATCCGAAGGACAATACTCCGGGATGCAGCAAACAGGCCTGCGGCTATTCGGATAATATCGGACTTTTTACGGATAAGAACGTTACTGTTCTGGGAATAAGCAGGGATTCGGTCAATTCACATCTGAAATTTGCGGAAAAGTTCGGGCTGAATTTTACGATTCTTTCCGATCCTGAACTTTCGGCAATAAGTGGCTATGATGTGTGGAAAGAGAAGAAGCAGTACGGAAGAAGCTATATGGGGGTGGTGAGAACCACTTATCTTATAGATGAATCCGGAATTATCATCATGGCCAATGATAAAGTGAAGGCCGCCGATGATTATGCTAAAATGCTCGAACTAATCAAATAATCGGTAAACAACCGGCAGAATGCATCGGTATCCGTGACAGTCTGCCGGTTTCCAAAGGAGTACTGTAATGCTTAAACTATTGCTGCGCGCACTGATGGGCAGAGCGGGCGGTACCTTGCGCTTTGTTCTGCTGCTGGTTATCCTGGGCGTTTCATATTTCATAACCCAGAAAAATTCCGATGACGGCAGGATACTTCAGCCTGAGAGCGGTTACGGGTATGAGCAGAGTGAAGAACGCTCAGGTCGCGGACAGACATTCAGAAATGCCAGACTTCTCAGAGATCATTATGAAAAGCACGGAAAATACATGGGATTTTCCGGGGCTGAATCATATCAGGCTGCCGCGGCAAGGGTTGTGAACAATCCGCGTGCACTTCACAAGTACGAGAAAGATGACGGTGACGACGTCTACTATCTCGAGGCCACGAATGAAATCGTCATTGTTTCACGCGACGGCTATATTAGAACCTATTTCAATCCGAATAACGGTATCAGGTATTACAATTCAAAATAGCATCCGGTTACCTGCAGCAGGGCTGACAGAAACCGGCAGTGTTAACAGAAACGTTAACAGAAACGAAGAACCGGAAAATCATGCGATTTTCCGGTCTGTGTTTAAATGGTATTAAGAAAAAGCCTGACTGTAAAACAGTCATATACAAAATCAAATAAATAATAATGTTTTTCAGGATAACATAAGACAATTGAAAACATTGATTGATTTTGAATGGCAGGGGCGGTAAGACTCGAACTCACAACCGTCGGTTTTGGAGACCGCTGTTCTACCATTAGAACTACGCCCCTAAGCACATGCCCATCATTATACAGATAAAAAAGTAAAAATAAAGTAAAAAAATAATTTTTACGCAAAATTTTATCCGTATGGACAAAACATGAGCAAAATCAATGCCTGTTTGTGGTGGTGATGGTTATTTTTTGGGTAAATTTTAATTTTGCTAATTTTTTTATTTTTTCAGATGGAATAAAGCTATATAATGTGTACTTCAGATAGCAACGCTAATCTGATGTCCTGAACCGAATTTCTTTATGTCACCTTAGCCTTGCTCGGTTGTGAGAGTAGATGATATCTACCGTTAGTCAAACCAGGAAAAGATGATGGCAAACAATTTATTCCAGAAAGACATCATTTCAATATCTGAATTTTCTCGTGATGATCTTGAACTGATTATTCATACAGCTCAGCTGTTAAAATCCAATCCTCGTACCGATCTTCTTAAAAACAAAATCGTGGCAAGCTGCTTCTTTGAAGCTTCAACAAGAACCAGACTGTCTTTTGAGACTGCGATTCAGCGTTTGGGCGGACGTGTAATAGGATTCTCCGATGCCGGTAACACCTCTCTTGCCAAGAAGGGTGAAACCTTTGCGGATTCAATCCGCATCATTACCTCATATGCGGACGCGCTGGTTATGAGACATCATCATGAGGGTGCCGCAAGACTTGCGGCTGACGTGTCTCCGGTTCCCGTAATTAACGCGGGTGACGGTTCAAATCAGCACCCTTCACAGACTCTTCTGGATCTGTTTACCATTTATGAAACTCAGAAGCATCTTGATAACCTGAGCATCGCCTTCGTGGGCGATTTGAAGTACGGAAGAACCGTACATTCCCTTTCTCAGGCTCTTTGTAAATATAATGCCAAGATATTTCTTGTTTCTCCTGATTCTCTGGCAATGCCTGACTACATCATTGATGAATACGAAGAAAACAACATTGAATATCACGTCATGGACAGAATGGAAGACGTTATTCCTGAGGTTGATATTCTCTATATGACCCGTGTTCAGAAGGAACGTTTCGACGAAACCGAATATCGTCACATCAGAGCCAAGTACATTCTGACTCCTGAGCTTCTTGAAGAGGCCAAGCCAAACCTCAAGGTATTACATCCTCTTCCTAGAATTGATGAAATCACTCCTGAAGTTGACCATACTCCTTACGCCTATTATTTCCAGCAGGCGGCTAACGGTGTATACGCCCGTCAGGCTTTGTTGTCATTAGTATTAAATGAAGAGGTATAGTATGTCAGAAAAAGAACAGCTTCAGGTTGAAGCCATAAAGAACGGCACAGTTATAGACCACATTCCTGCCGGTCAGGCTCTTAACATCCTCAAACATTTTCATATTCTTGACAACAATGACCGTATCACCGTAGGTTTTAACCTTCCTTCAAAGGCAAACGGTCACAAGGACCTCATTAAGGTTGAAAATGTCCGTATTACCGAGGAACAGGCCAATCAGTTAAGTATTTTTGCTCCTAATGCCACAGTCAACATTATTGAAGACTATAAGGTTGTGACCAAGAGAAAGATTGAACTTCCTGACAGTGTGACTGCAGTGTTCAAATGTCCGAACTCAAACTGCATAAGCAATGTGGAGAGAACGGCCGTTACCAACTTCAAGGTGATCAACAAGAACGGTAAGATTCAGTTAAAGTGCCGTTTCTGTGAAAAGGTGTTTAACAAGGACATCGTTACCGACAATATCTGATTTCGGTATTAAATGATATATGCCGGGGCCGGCGCATTATGTGCTGCCGCGGCTTCAGACCAATAACCGCATTTAAGAGCCTGTACCTTTATTCCCCGAAAACACGCATATATGCGTGTTTTTTCCCGTTCCCGGTGAAAAACCGCATGATTTCCCCCTAAGGCCGGTGCTCTGTAAGGCTCTAACCGGTGTTTAATAAGGAGAACTTCCTGGAGGCTGTGTACGGAAGCCCGTTTTCTGTTTACAACTTTTTACATTGAAAAGATAACCTGAGTGAATCTGACATGACGATTTAACACCTGGTTATTTGTTGAACAGTAAGTTTTTTGTTATAAAGATGTACACATATAGTTGTATGTTTGTTCACAATGTGAGACTGCGAAACAGTGGGTAACTTTTTGAGACTTTTTTCAAATTTTTATGAAAATATTTTCATGAAAAAGAACTTTTTCTCAGGGAAAAATCACAGGTTTTTTGTAAACAGATTATAAACAGCATTTTATGAAATTTGTTCCCATTGCTTAAAAAACAATCGTTTTTTGTGCGGTTATTCCCTGCGGTGTTATTTATGTCCGGAATATGCTGTCTGTTTTATGTGATTAAGGTGTGAAGGGAATGTGTGTTTCCGGCGGACAAGTTATGACTGTTTTCCGTAAGGATGTATCATCCGGTAATAATGTCGGTATGTCTAATTATGACCTGTCACATGTGATTTTAAGCCGTCAATGCTATACAATAGATGTCGGAAGATGTTTTATGCGAGAGGTAGGGCACAGGGTATGTTTAATCTGTTTAAGAAATTCAGGCTGTTCCGTAACAATCGTCTTTTTTCGGTTACAGCCGATGTGGACGGAATGCGTTGTGAAAAGTGCGTTGAAAGAGTAAGAAATGCCCTGCTGAAGGTTTCCGGGGTGGTAATGGTAAACGTTGATTCAGAAAAGAAGGTGGTCATCGTTGAGTCAGACAGGGAACAGGATCTCGCTAAAATCAGTAAGGTTATAAGTGACTGCGGTTATTCCGTCCGTGAGATCAAACATTCAGGGATTATATTGGTCAGATAATGGATAGCTTTAACAGTGAAATACTCGGGGCAATGAACATAAAGTCATATTCACTGCGCCGACCGTCTTTAATTAAAAATACCGATAAGGGACTCCTTTACGCTGACGTTTTGCGGAGTTTTCCGTATTTTGTTTTTGTCGGTGATGATAATTACAACAGGGAATGGGTTTTTAACCTTGTGGGGTACCTCAGGTACCTGTCATATCCCTGCGGGTGGTACGGCAGGGAATCTGCCGGAGCGGAAAACAGACTTACCATCTGTCCGGCTTCAATGCCTCAGCTTCCGGACGGAAAGGAACCGGATATTCCAATCTATCCCGGTGAAAGCGGAAAAAGAAATCTGTGGAGCGTAATCAGAAAGTACGTTCGGGAAGTGGAAAAGATGAAAGTCGTCAGGGCTCCTGTGGATAATCCTTCTTTTATTCTTGAAACTCCGGACAAGTGCAAATGGATTTTTAATCTGGCAGGTTTTCTGGACTACAATGAGATTACATATTCATGGAACAGGTCAGAGGCATCAGACAAAACCGTTGTTATCTCGCTGGATGCCGATGAGTCAGGTCATAACGTCAGAATTACCGGTGAAGGTGAGCAGGAACAGAAAAGAGCAGTGTTTTCCGCTCTGTTAAGCAGGGGATACCTTGTTTCCGAATCCGGAAAAATATCATTGGGAAATCATTTTGCGGATAACACAGATGCAGATAAAGAAAATTAATAAGGATGAACTGGCGGTTTATCTCCCGCAGATCATCAGTATTGAACGGCAGGTTCAGGATCATCCGTGGTCGGAAAAGATTTTTCTCGACTCGGTTGGGGATAACTACAGATTCTACGTTCTCGTGGAGGATGATACCGTTCTGGGTTATGCAGTATATGATTATGTTCTTGATGAATCAACGCTGCAGAATATTTCGGTTGCCGCGGAAAATCAGGGCAGGGGACTTGGCCGACATCTTCTTCTGGAAAGCATGAGAATGCTTAAGGATGAACTCGGCATCGTCAGAATGATGCTTGAGGTGCGTATTTCCAACATAAAAGCCATTAATCTTTATAAAAGTGTGGGCTTTGCTCAGGACATGATCAGAAAAAATTATTATCCTATGTCGGACGGTTCCAGAGAGCACGGAATGCTTATGAGCATGTGTCAGGATTAGGACTTCCGGCGGCCGGTGCTTTCCGTGAGCGGTTGTAGATTATTTCAGTGATTCAATTTTGTGGTTATGAAGAGCAATAAGTTATTTTCCGTAGTTGCCTGTCTGTTAATAAGTGTGGCCGGTTTTGGCTCGGCAGAGGGCAAGATACTGCGCTATGTGGATGAGAACGGTGTGGTTTACTATACTGATGACGAGAACTCAGCCCAGAGCAGCGGATATCAGTATGATTCATATGATGACTGGGGGGAGCCTGATCAGGATAAGGTTTCTCTCAGTTTTGATCCAAAGACTCACAAACTGTACATTGTTAATGAGTTCGCCAGTGAAGTAACCGTAAAAATCAAGGCTTCTGATAAGTCATTAATAAAGGATACGAACATTCCTTTCGATGAACCAATTGAAATTGAGGGAAATCAGAATTATCTCGTGGGCTATGTGATTTACGGCGGTGACGGGGAACTGACCCTGTCAAGAACCTTTGACATAGGTAAGATCTTCCGCGGTTCAGATACCTTCTACTATACGACAAATCCTAACGAGCTCATTGTTCCGTTCAAGGGCGCCTATAAGGTTACTCAGGGATGGGAAGGCGGTTTTACCCATCAGGGACCTAAGAACCGCTATGCAATTGACGTTTCAATGCCTGTCGGAACCCCTGTACTTGCCGCCAAGAAGGGTAAGGTTGTGGATATGAGAATGGGCTCAGTTACCGGCGGAAACAATCCAAGCTTCAGACCTATGGCCAACTACATCAGAATACAGCATGATGACGGTACCATTACCGTTTATGTTCATCTGAAGGGAAATTCCCAGGTCGTCAGGGTTGGTGACTATGTTCAGCAGGGACAGGTTATAGCCCTGTCAGGCAATACCGGCTATACTACCGGACCTCATCTGCATTTTGCCCTTCAGACAAACACGCCGAAGGGAGTCAAGTCCATAAAGTTCAAACTTAACGGCGTTGAACCGGTAAGCGGTACACTGCTCAGAAACAAATAGTCTGTCGGACATACGGAGACGTATCGGTAAAAAACCGTTCTATGCACATTTTGGTGTAACTATGGAATAGTCCAAATCCTCAGCACTCCAATGCTGAGGATTTTTTTGCGTTAAATCCTACAGTCCGTTGCTTCCGTGGCTGTATCTTCATCATTCGTATTCATCTCAGGTTCCTGAAAGGGATTATCCGGTCTTCCCGAAAATCGAGCTTATTTTTTTTAACAGGGAACCGTTTATCTTATTTTTCCGAAAGCTGTGTAAACGTTTGTCAGCAATAATTTGAAAGAAATCAGTGTTAATTTTTATAGTGTGTTTTGTGAATAGGGGGTAAATACCAAATGTTTAAAATGTGATCTTTATGGAATTTTTGAAAACGTTTTATGTTATTATTTGTCATGTAAAATCAATAAAAAAACATAAAATAAATCTATATTTAAGTCGATAAATACAGTCATCAGCAAAGTCATTATCAGGAAAATTTTTTCCGAAGTTGTATGTGTGAACAACCTTTATGAAGGAAAAAGGATAATGAACTTAAAAAATCATAAGCGGCTCAAGCTTCTCTCTTCCGCTGTTGCCCTGACGCTGTCGGTTTCAGCTTTCAATACCGCCCGTGCGGATTCTTACGAACAGGAAATGGTTATTGTACATCCTTTCCAATGGACCTATAACAGCATTGCTTCAGAATGTACCGAATATCTCGGACCTGCGGGTTTTGACGGTGTGCAGATTTCCCAGCCTGCAGAACATATTAACCGCAGTGACGTGTGGTGGGCCGTGTACCAGCCGGTAAATTTCTATAACTATACTACCATGACCGGCAATGAATCTGAACTCAGAGCCATGATCAAGGCCTGTAACGAGGCCGGCGTAAAGGTGTTTGCGGATGCCGTTTTCAATCAGAGAGCTTCAGGTTCCGGAACCGGTATAGGCGGCAGTTCCTATTCGGACTACAGTTATGCTGACGGTTTTAATTCAGGTGATTTCCATTCATCATGCTCCATAAATTCATATACTGACGCCTATCAGGTACGTTACTGTGCCTTAAGCGGAATGCCTGATACCGCCACCGACAATGATTCCACCCAGACCAAGATTGCCTATTATCTTGCCAATCTCATGGATATGGGGATTTACGGTTTCCGCATTGATGCTGCCAAGCACATGGGGTATACCGACATTGATTCAATTCTTTCCAAGACGGCGAACATTGCCGGAAAAAGACCCCCGGCATATCTTGAGGTTATCGGCGCCTATGGGGAAGCCGATGACATCCAGCCTTCAAAGTACACCTATATAGACAATGCGGTGGTTACCGATTTCGATTACGTAAGTCAGATGACCAATGTTTTCGGGAACGGAAACTATGGCGGAGCCTTCGACCTCTATACCTCAATAGACGGAGCCAGTGCCGAGGTGTTCGTAAATAACCATGATAATGAAGCATACCGCTGTTCAGCCGGAACATGTTCGATGAACACCCAGAATAACGATAACTACAATCTGGCTCAGTCATGGCTGGCAGTATGGCCTGTAGGCACCGTGAGACAGGTATATTCAGGTTATTCATTTACGGAACACGATACCGGAGGGCCTTTAAGTGCCGCCAGATGCGAGGGTGGCTGGCTGTGTCAGCACCGTGTTCCTTTTGTGCTTAATGCTCCGAGATTCGCAAGAGCCACACGAGGCGAGGCTGTTACGACCAAGGGATATGATGACGGTATTCTTTGGTTTAACAGAGGGGCAAAGGGGTTCTATGCCATGAACACCACCTCAGGTTCCGTAACCCGTACGTTCAGCGTGGCCATGTCTGACGGAACGTACTGTGACATTCTCGGTACCTCCGATCCTCTTAACAATCCGTGCGGTGATGACGTTACCGTTTCAAACGGAACGGTTACAGTTACCATTCCGGCAAAGACGGCAATGGCTATCTGTTCCGATGAAACATGGTGCGGAAGCGTGGCGGATCCCTGTGAAACCGATCCGACCGGAGCAGCCTGTCTATGCCGTAATTCATCAACGGATGCCAACGGACTCTGCCTTTCATACTGTGAAGCCAACTCTTCTGATGCCGGCTGTGAATGTATTCTGAATTCCGACAGCGATGAATGCTCCAATCTTACGGCCAATACAAAGACGGCTCTGTGCTATGCAGGAACCTCGAATTCATGGTCTTTTGAAAAGATGACATACAATGCGAAGACCGGTTACTGGTCATTAAACGTAAGTCTTGACGGCTCGGAGAATCAGCGTTTTAAAGTGGCAGAGAACTGCTCATGGAGCGGTACGGTCTATGGGGCTTCCGGAAACAGTGGTCAGCTTGCCGTAAATAATTCAACCTCAGGTGACGAATATGTTTCATTAAGCGGTGATTACGTGCTGAACATTAAGGACTCAGACATGACGTATTATTTTGAGGAGCAGCCGGCTGCAACTGAAAATACGGCACCGTCTGCCTCATTCACCCATACAGCTGACGGTCTGACCGTAAACTTCAGTGATGCTTCGTCAGATGCCGACGGTGACAGCCTGTCTTATGCATGGGATTTCGGTAACGGAAACTCCTCTTCCGAAAAGAATCCGTCAGTAACCTATGACGAGGCGGGAACGTATACGGTAAGTCTTACCGTAACCGATACTTCCGGGACAACTGATTCCTACTCAGAGACTATTACCCTGACCGCCACAACTGAGGTGGATACGGAAACCTATGTTCAGACAAAGGGAAATCTGTGCTATGCAGGAACCTCTAACGAGTGGACCTTTGATGCCATGTCCTATGATTCCTCTACCGGATACTGGTCCGTGGATTTGTATCTTGACGGTTCTGAAAATCAGCGTTTTAAGGTGGTAGACGGCTGTTCATGGAACGGAAGCACCATTTACGGTTCTTCCGGAACCAACGGTCAGCTTGCCGTAAATACCTCAACTTCAGGTGATGAATACACGTCTCTGTCCGGGTACCATACTCTTTATGTAAGGGATTCAGACATGACTTATCAGTTCGTTGAGTCCGGGACTGTAGCTTTACCTGACGTATCATTCAGTTATACATCCGATGGTCTTACGGCAGAGTTTGCAAACACCTCCGTGATACCTGACGGGGCATCAGCCGAAGAAATCAGCTGGAGCTGGGATTTCGGAAATGGTACGACATCAGATTCATCTGACGCTGTTACCGTAAATTATGCTGAGGAAGGTGATTATACCGTGATGCTTACAGCCACGGTATCCGGTAAGACAGTGACCTACACCGGAGTTGTTACGGTGAAAAATGAATATGCCAAAACCAGGGGTAGTCTCTGTTATGCCGGTACTTCAAACAACTGGACCTTTGATGCCATGACCTTTGATTCCTCTACGGGACTATGGAATATAACGGTAACGCTTGACGGTTCTGAAAATCAGCGCTTTAAGGTGGTGGACGGCTGTTCATGGAGCGGAAGCACCATTTACGGTTCCTCCGGAACCGGCGGTCAGCTTGCCGTAAATACCTCCACTTCGGGGGATGAATACACAGGTCTCTCCGGAACTTATGTTCTCAGTGTAAATGATGCCGACATGAGTTATGCATTTACCGAGGTTCAGTAACGGTTTACGACGATTTCCCTGAAAATGTGTGTACGCGGGTTCCCCAAAAAAGACGAAAAGCAGAATACATAGGGAACCAGTCCGATAACGGTTCTGTTGAAACATCCTGTATGACGGAACCGTTATTATTTGCTCTAATATTCAGAGAATGGGGATTTACATGGTGAGGTAATCACTGATTGCCTGCGGACATTCATCGGAAAACGGACACGGCCCATTCTTTGCACTTTTTTTGTAACTATGGGCAAATCAACAAATTCTCAGCACATGTGCTGAGAATTTGTTTTATCTGCGGTTAATCCTCTGCTTCCGTTGCAGCATCTTCCTCGTACTCTATATTCATCTCAGACTCTGGAAATGGAATTTCCAATCCTTCAAACAGCTCCTTCTTCTTTCCTGCTATTTCAGAGAAGTACCCTCCGTTTGGGAATATCGTCTGAGTTATATTTGACAGGGAAGACAGCATTTTGGGTACTGAGTCAAACGGCAGTTTTATACCTTTTACTTCTGCGGAATGGATGCGATGTCTTAGCATGCAGAGAATACTGCATGAAAGGAAATGCACAAAGATTTTTCCCGAAAGAGTTTTGGATGAGGATACGTGCAATCTTCTTGCTCCCGTGAAATCCTTGAGTTTTCTGAAACTTTCTTCAACTTCATTTCGTTCTGTATAAGCGCGTGAAGCTTCAACAGGATCACTTACAAAATCTGAAAGCAGAACTCTTATACCCTTACACAGCATGTATTCAAATTTCTTGATGTTATTGATTACCTTTCTTCCATTTGAATCTTCTGTAACATAGGTAGAAAGGAAATCAGTCGCATCCTGAGTAAGCGGCTCAATACTTTCTCTCTGCTTATCCAACAGCTCTGCTATCCTGGCTCTGAATTTATCTTCAGCCTCATTCCTGATTTCATGATCAAGGTAGATATGAATAAACATTCTGCCTTTCTCGCGTTTGCATCTTGTGGAATCCTTGTTGTAGTTACCTGGATAGCTCCAGTCAATCTCTGTGGTAAGAACATTCTGTTCAAGTTTTCGGTTATAACTGCAGTCATCAAGAAGACAGGAAAGATTCTTTGCAATCAGATTCCTGCAGATGCTGAAGTTGAGCTTCATGTTGAGGATAAAGCTTTGATTGTCCTGATAGAGCTTATGTATATTTTTGACTGAACCATATCCCTTGTCTGCGACCAGAACTTTTTTA
>CACWVT010000011.1 GCA_902764345.1 uncultured Ruminobacter sp. | reverse complement strand
AGCCCTCGAGGGAAACGGGGCCTTCACCGTCATCATGATTAAATAAATGAATAGGTTCCGAACATGCTGACCCCATGTCGTTGTCGGTAAATTCTTCGCCGGGCCAGCTGTCAAACATATTACCTTCATCATTCCAAAGCCATGCGGCATACTGGTTGTAATAATCGCCCTTAACGATAATGGTATTCTGAGGAACAACACAGGAATCTTTGATTTCAGCAGGTTCAAAAATCAAAGACTGATCGTTGCCGATTGTAGGATTATTACTGTCAACCCAAGTATCGGTCACCTTGCTGTTATCGCCGCCACTGCTGCCGCCACTGCCACATGCCGTAAGTGACATGGATAGAATTGCAGCAGAAACTGCAAAACAAAGCTTATTTTTATTAAACTTCATAAAACACTCTCACATTGTTAAGTACACAACACAAAGGCAAAAAGCCAAAAAAATGGCAAAATGCCAAAAAACAGTGTTCGAACTATAAATGAAAGCGTTACCAAAAATTGTGACAAGCGTCTTTATTTTTGGTAAAAAGAGTACATTTTCTTAAAATCTGTGAACAGCATCTATTTTATTAAACAACACATAATGGTTTTTTGTGTAAAAATTACCATGTTTTTATGTTATCAAGTATATTTAGTATGCTAATGTAAGCTTTTTTGTGGAATCAGTAGCAAAAAATAAAGGGAACTTCACGGAATTGTTGCAGATAAAGGAATGCGAAGGATTTTAAAGAGAAAATTCTGAATGAAAGTAAAAGCTGACAGGACCAAAAAGACATGCCGTGATGTGTTAACCGACAGTCTGAATCTGAGAGAGTTCGAAGGAAGTTCGGTAAGAGAAATACGTTGCACTCATAATGAACTGGTTGCCTGTTATGCCGTGAAGGAAGAGAGACTCTGTCTGTTTGAATCACTTGATGAGAAAGAGGATTACCGTGCTACTGCTGATTAAGTGCTTTCGTCGCATGGAACATGGAAAAGAGGAATCACGTACTCCGGAAAATTAGAAGCTTAATATAAAACAACTGAAAGGATGGTGAGTCCATCCTTTCTGTATTGGAAAACCGGAGGTGCAGGATAATTTTCCGTTCGCAGGTTTTACTCCCGTTAAACCGAATCCTCTCTGTTTACGAAGGCTTTAACTGCACTTAAGTCCTGTGAGCACGGGAACAGAATGCCTGACATGACGTTTACGCCAAGTTCCTTGAAGGTTTCCAGGGTAATCATGCTGTCAACATCCTGCAGAATAATCTGCGGTTCGGTATCCTGAATCCATCTCTTTACCATACGGCTCAGCATGAAACGGTCATATTCACTGGTCAGAACCCTCTTGGTAAGGGAGCCGCTGAGCATTACGGAGGAGAATTTGTTCTCCTTTATGAAATCCATGTCGATGAGTCCCATATTGTAATTCTGCAGCGTGAAGTGGTATCCGTTTGCAGACAGCTTTTCTATGGCGTCGAGACAGTTTGTAATGTCGTTACTGATTGCGTTTTCCGTAAGGGCAAAGGTGATTCTGTTTGGAAGAATGTGGTATTTTACCGTTACCATGTCCAGAAAACTAGGCAGATCACTGTCAAGCAGCTGACCGTAGTTCAGTGGAATAATCATGTTTATGTTATGGTTGGTGTCCTGATCAAGTTCGGCTAGATCATGCAGGGCGTTTTCAACCTTCCAGTAGCAGTTTTCGGTATTGAGACCGGAACTGATAATCTGGTCCGTAAAATCGTCAAGATTGTAGGTAACACCTTCCTGGAACCAGAAGCTCTTGGCAATCAGGCTGACAATGGTTTTGCCGGAAACATTCATTACCTGATCGTAACGCATGGTCAGATCTCCCTTCATTCTGGCATGTTTCAGTCTGTTTGCAAACGCCGTGTCTATGCCTGATGTCTGGGTATTCATGGAATCGGTATATACAGCATAGCTGTCGTTTACGTCCAGCTCGCAGCTGTGCTGATATGCAAGGTGAGTCTGCTTCATGATAAGGGCAGGGCTTATGGAGTTGCTGAGTACCTGAACGATACCGGCACTGATGCGAATCTCCTTGCCGTTATTGATCTGTTCAGACAGCTCCCTGCGGAAAAGGTCAAGAAGCTCATCCATTTCCGTTTTGTTTTTGATGCTGGTCGTCAGCAGGTAATACACGGTAGGTTCATAGAAGGCCAGATAGTCCTTTTCATTGATGAGGTTCAGCATTACGGAGGAAATGCGGTGACACATCTTCTCATCGTCATAGATTTCCTTAGGAAGTACGGGACAGAACTCCACGGCAAACAGCTCGATGGCACTGTTGACCTTGCGTTCCGTCTGCAGATGAGTAATCTGTTCCAGTATCCACTTACGGTTTGGCAGGCTGGTATGAGGATCGTAGTTGGAATAGAATTCCAGCTTGTTGTGCAGTGACTCAATCTGTGTTGTAAGATCTTCGTTGGAATTTAGTGAGGCCTGCAGGTGACCGAGCAGTGCATAGACCTCGTCAGAGCTGCGTGACTTATTTGATTTTGCGTATTTGCTGATGCGGGATCGGTTTCTCAGGAAGAAGCTTTCGAGTCTTACAAGATTGAAGACATAATGACACAGAATAAGCACAGCGAGAATAGTGAGTATGCAGGTTATGGTGATGTTGTTGACTATACCGTGCTTGATGGCGGCTGTAAGCGTTACCTTAGGAAGGAATGTTACGGTATAGCCTATAAGCTGATGATTGAATGTAATAGGAGTGATTACATAGTTTCCGAATCTCTGATCCTCACAGATTGCATCCAGAAGATTTTTGTAGGTAGTTTTGCCGTTAAGTGAATATCTGTACTTGGCAATGCTGTTAAGGATTCTGTTTTTCTTGTTCGGTTCTATGAAGTTTCCCCAGGAAAGCTTTGTTACGTTCTGATCCAGCCACTGCAGGTTGTCCTGATCGGTAATGCCGAACAGCATGATGGTAGGGCGGTTGTTAAGGTTTTCCAGAAGTTCAGATATTGAACGGAGCTTTAAGGCCACAATGGCTCTTCCGGAGATCTGGTTTATCTGATATGAGTTGTACAGCAGAATGAAGCATTCATGATCGCAGATGTATTTGGTGTATTCAGCAGAGATGTTTCCCTGTTGTTCCCGTTCCTGAATGCTCTGCTTGAATTTTTCCAGTATATTATGCTTGATGGTTGAGTTGTTTGGTGTTCTGGTTACCGGTCCTTTGTTGGGATCATCCGAGATCCATTCTATGTAGGAGATATTTGAAGGAATGCTTGATGACAGAGGATTGTTTTCAAGTACCTGAATAAGGGAAGTGATGTCTTCATGGGATTTGCTTTCCATGAAGTCATATATGGTGGCGCTCTGAGAGGTGATCATGCTTTCGGTATTGATGGTGTTAACCCTGTTGGTTCCGAAATACGCAACGTATACGGCAAGGATAATACATACTGAATAAAGAACCACACCCACCAGAAACTGGCGTGAAAACGGAAGATTTATATAGCGCATAAAATATCTCTGAACAATTTACAGTTACAGAATGGAGGCGGTAAAGAAAGACCCGGTGGGTACCGGGTCTTTCTTTTCGGTTAAATCCTCGGCAACATTAATAAAATATCACAATATTTTTAACGTTGTCTCAGTAAGATTGAAATTATGCTGAGTACTCTGCACTATTCTTTATGGTAACCCAGTTTAATTCAATCTTATCTTCAAGTTCCTGAGGCTTTGCAATCATGTATCCCTGAATTGCATCAACGTAGAGAGCTTCCACCTTCTGACGCTGTGCAATTGTTTCAATACCTTCCGCTACGATCACGCAGCCCTGGCGGTGTGAAACTTCAATGAGCATGCGGACAAACTGCTGAGCGGTATTGTCTCTGTCAAATGACTGGCAGATGTTCGGATCAATCTTAATGTAGTTAGGCTTGAGTTCCCTGAACAGTCTGAATGATTCGAGTCCCTTACCGAAGTGGCTGATACTTGTTGAGGCTCCGCTTCTGTGGATGATGCCGAACAGTCTTTCGGCAGCCATGTTGCTGCTTTCAAGAAGAGCTTCATCAATTTCAAATACAAGGCCTTCCGCAATGTCTGAGTTGCGGATAAGGGTTCTTTCCAGCCAGAGCAGGAAGGAGGTGCTGAGCAGGGCATTTGAAGAAAGGTTGATGCCGAATCTCATGTCGGTCTGGTTGATCAGACGGTACTTGGAAATGATGGAATCTATAATCATTTCTTCAAGCTTTACCAGAAGTTCATGACGCTGTGCTGCGGCAAGAACGGTTTCGGTTGACAGATGCTCACCTTCCTCGGTTGAGAAGTGGGCATAGATTTCCACGTATGGCTTGATGGAAATGTTCATGCTCTTAATCGGCTGGTAGTAGAGAGTGATGTTGCGGTGTTCAATAATGTCCTTAATGGTTTTTAACCAGTGCATTTCACCCTGGAAGTAGTTATCAGTGTTTTCGGTCTGAATTGCGAAGCCGTTACCGGTTGAGGTCTGAGCCTTGGCAAGTGCAAGATCCGCTCTTGACATGATGTCAGCCTTCTGTTCCTTAGGTCCGAAGAATGTGTAGCCGCTGTAACATACATTGGTCAGATCATAGGTCTTCTGGAACTCGGAAATCTGCAGCTTCAGGGTGTCGTTAATCGCATTAACCACCTTTTCGTCTCCCTTAGGTACAAGGATGGCGATATCGGTACCTGAGATTCTGTAGGCGTTGGTGCCTGGGAAACGCTTGATTGAGTCCTTGATGATGTCTGCAAGGTCGTGAATGTACTTGTCACCCATCTGGTAACCGCGTTCAGAGTTGATGTAGTTGATTTCTGATGCTCTGAAAATACCCAGAATCGATTTTTCTCTTGAAGCAACCTTGTTAAGAAGACCTTCAAAAGCGTTGTTAAACGTAGTGCGGTTATAAAGGTTTGTCATTGGATCCATTGCGGCAGCATTGGCGAGATGCTCAATCTTCTTTTTGGCATCAGCGATTTCCTTTTCATTCTGAGTGTCGTTTCTTAAAAGCTCGCGAGAAAGATCCTCAAACGGAAGATCCTCATATCTCTTGCTGAGAATTGAGTTCTTGATGAACAGGGCATACTTATAGTTTGCGATGAGGAACAGCTGAGCGGTAACAAGAGCCGCAATAACAATAAGTACGATCAGGGTAACAATCTTAATCAGGAATGAATTGTATATTTCACTTGAGTCAATTGAGAATTTAACGTCAGTGTTGGCGATTTTGAATTCATCCGTGGTAGTGAAGATCTTGTCAAAAATGCTTGCGGTATTGGTATTTGAGTTATAGACCTGATTATTGCTTACGTACACGCTGAGAGATGCCAGTTCCAGGGTAGGAATGGCATTGTTTCCAATGTCAGATGTAAAGTTTGCCCAGTCGTAGGCTCCCATCAGAACATTCTTGGTTTTTGCAAGCTGTACTGAACATTCCCTGCTGGTTGTGTAAAAAGCAATACAGATACCTATAAAGCATAATAAAACTGCCACTAGTACGCTTTTTGTCATGGTACTAATTGATTTAGACATGAAGTCCGCTCCTTGATTTCCACTGTGTTGATTTATAAGATTGCACAAACATACCGCTGTTTGACTTAATTCCGTTAGAAATTATTTTTATAGTCTGTTTATCAGTTTCACACATGCCTTAACATTCCCGTCTGCCGGAAAGTACAAATTAACGGAGTACAAAATACCAAACCGAGGTTACTTTGATTAGTTAACAAAATTATAACATATTAATAGTGACTTACAATACAAAATTGATTAAAAATTAACAATTTTTTTTAAAATTGTTTTTTGCTGATAATATAAAAATAATAGTAAAAACATAACAAAAACTAATATAAGCATGAATAAATAATACATATCATATATTTGTGTTTATTATCTGTAATTTTGTTAAATGTTTAAAAATTGTTAACAAAATATAGGGTTTTTCAGAAGTTTTTTATGACGAAAAACGTTATTTATAAGGTTTGAAGCCTTTTTTACAATGCCGAAAAAAGAGAATTCGGGGAATAATTATTTTTATGTAACATGGGACTTTTCGACAAAAACGGGGCATGCGTATCTCGCATGCCCCGGATTATTTTCAGATTATCACTCAGATCTGAATGAAATCCGTTTGGGATTCCCCAGGTTTTTTATCTGTCCGTTTCATCCTTGGATTCCGGATTTTCCTCAAAAACAGGGAGAGGCTTGTGAACCTGTCCCACGAAGGTGTAAATCACCGGAAGCACAAAAAGGGTAAACATTGTACCGATTGAAAGACCGGCAACGATTACCAGACCTATTGAGAAGCGGCTGGCAGCACCGGAACCTTCCGCAGTGAGAAGCGGAAGCAGACCGGCAACCATTGCGGCCGTGGTCATCAGTATCGGACGGAGACGGATGGAAGCGGCTTTCTTAACGGC
This sequence comes from uncultured Ruminobacter sp., assembly GCA_902764345.1. Lineage (GTDB taxonomy): Bacteria > Pseudomonadota > Gammaproteobacteria > Enterobacterales > Succinivibrionaceae > Ruminobacter. Next base: position 36,558 of record CACWVT010000011.1, on the reverse strand, counting down.
TTCAATCTTGGAAAGTCCGTTTTTGAGCTGTTCCTCTCTGCTTACTTCGCAGATAAGGATGCCATGCTTAGAAATCAGTCCGACAAGAGTGATAAGACCTACTTCTGTATAGATGTTAAGAGTTGCAAGACCAAGTGAAAGCAGCAGCATTGCTCCGGAGATTGCCAGCGGTACCGCAATAAGGATTACGCATGGGTCTCTCCAGCTTTCGAACTGGCAGGCAAGAACCAGGAATATGATGAACACGGCAAGGGCGAAGGTGGAAGCCAGAGAGCTACCTTCGGTGGTGTACTGTCTTGATTCACCCTTGTAATCATGGGTGTATCCTGCCGGAAGGGTTGGAACCACTTCATTTTCAAAGAAGCTTACCGCTTCACCCATGCTTACTCCCGGACTAAGCGCAAAGCTCAGGGTGGCTGCGTTCTGCTGTGACATCTTTGATAATGATGCAGGTTCGGTCTTGACCTGGAGGTTAAGTACAGAACCAACGGAAATCATCTTTCCGCTCTGGGTTCTGATAAAGTAGCGGTCAAGGGATTCCGGATTCAGACGGTTGATACGTTCGGTCTGAGGAATGACTTCATACGCACGGCCGTCAATTGCCACGCGGTTTACGTAACCGTCTGCTATCATGGTTGACAGTGTCTGGCCGATGTCACTCATGGTAACACCGTAGGCACCTGCCTTCTTGCGATCTATTTCGATGTGAAGGGTAGGTGAGTCGTATGTCAGGTCACTGTCGAAATAAACAAAGAGACCGCTCTTTCTTGCCTTGTCCATGACTGTTTCGGCAACGGAATTGAGTTCTTCGAAATTATTCGGAGTCATGATTACGAACTGCATAGGCAGACCGCTTGAACTTCCCGGAAGCGGAGGCATCTGGAATACGGTGGCGTTAATGTCCGGGCTTTTGCTCAGAAGAGGGGTAACTCTTTTAATAACGTCTTCCTGCTTGTCTCTCTCGGCAAATTCCTTCAGAACCATGATGGCCATGCCCTGGTTTGATGCGGGAACACCGATCATGCCCAGAGTGTTGGCAACGGATGAATCCTTGCCGGCTTCCTCAGTAAGCTTTTTGATGCCGTTTTCAAGATAATCAAGGTTGGCGTTGGTCGGTCCTTTACCCATCATCATGAATGCACCGGTATCTTCGTACGGAGCAAGTTCGCTGGAGGTGTATTTGAACAGAATCGGAAGGGTAATCATGATGATTGCCGCCGTGATTATGATAGGTGTTCTGGTACGGAGCACCGCATCAAGGGTATTGGTATAGGCGGTTGTTAATCTGTTCAGGATAGTGTTTACGGTTTCTTCAAACTTACCCGGCTTTTCTTCGGCTTTAAGCATTTTTGAGCACATCATCGGTGAAAGGGTGAGTGCGATGATGCCTGAAATAAGCACGGAACCGGCAAGAGTAAGTGCGAATTCGGTAAACAGGGAACCGGTGATGCCGCCCATCAGTGCAATCGGAGAGTAAACCGCACCGAGCGTGATGGTCATGGAAATAACCGGAATTGCTATTTCTCTGGTACCAATGATGGCTGCCCTGAACGGGGTTTCGCCTTCCTTGATGTGACGGTCGACGTTTTCAACCACGACTATGGCGTCGTCCACCACCAGACCGATGGCAAGTACCATTGCAAGGAGTGTCATGAGGTTTATGGAGAATCCGCATACGCTCATCAGCATGATTACGCCAATCATTGACAGCGGAATCGTAACAATCGGAATGACTACCGATCTGAATGAGCCCATGAACAGGGTTATAACCACAAGAACGATGATGGCAGCTTCAACAATGGTTTCTATAACTTCGGAAATTGATTCATCGATGGAAATGGTACTGTCGTAGATAATATCCATTTTCATTGATGGAGGAAGATTCTTGTTCATTGAAGGCAACATCTTCTTAATGCCGTCCGCAATGTCCAGAGGATTGGCAGTAGGGGTCGCGTCGATTGCGGCTACCACAGCCTTCTCTCCGTTGGCAATGGAGCGGAAGGTATCATGGTTCGCTGCAAGTGAAACCTTGGCCACGTCGCGCAGTCTTATTACGGCACCTTCCTTTGATGCCACGATGAGTTCGGCAAGCTCTTCGGTATCAGACACCTGTGTATCGGTATTGGTGTTCATCAGGGTGTACATGTTGTTGATCTGACCTGATGAAGTCTGGAAGTTGTTTGCCTGGAGAACGTTCAGAACGTCCTTGGCAGTCATTGAATGAGCAGCAAGCTTAAGAGGATCTATCCAGATTCTCAGAGCATAGTCATTACCGCCGTAAAGGGTTACCTTGGCAACACCGTTCACGGTGAAGAGCTGCGGAATGATAACGCGGTTAAGGTAGTCGGTAATCTGCGGACCTTCCATTTCACTGCTGGAGAATGAAATGTATATTACGGAAGTTGTTGAACCGGTTGAAAGGGAAATGGTAGGGTCCTGGGCTTCACTTGGAAGCTGGGATTTAACCGAATTCACGCGGGAAAGAATGTCTGCAAGAGCTCCGTTCGGATCCGTGTTGAGTTTCATGTACACGGTAATGGTTGATGTACCCATCTTGGAGTTGGAGGTCATGTAGTCAATGTTGTCCGCCTGGGCAACAGCCTGTTCAATAGGTTCGGTTATAAAACCCTGAATCAGATCGGATCCTGCACCGTAATAGCTGGTTGTCACGGTAACCACTGTGTTGGTCATTTCAGGATACTGGCGCACGGCCATGTTTTTCAGGGCCTGAAGTCCGAGCAGCGCTATCAGGAGACTGATACATACCGCCATGACCGGTCTTTTTATAAAAATATCAGTAAACATATTTATTAGAGCTCCGGTACGGTATCTGTCTTATCAAGAAGGTCTTTGTCGGTAATTTCAATCAGACTGCCGTTTGAAAGTCTTACCAGACCTTCGGTGATGATTTCATCACCAGGATTGATGCCAGAGGTGATTACGACGCGATCCTTGTTTTCCTCGCCTGTCTTCACGTTAACAAGTTCGGAAATCTTCTGACCGTCCTCATTTGTCTTTACGCGATATACTGATGTACCGTAAAGGTTATATGCTACGGCAGTCTTTGGAATGGCGATCTGTTCAGTCTCGTTCGGAATCTGTACGTTTACCTTGGCGTACATGCCGGTAATGAGTTTGCTGTGAGGGTTTGGTATGGTTCCCTGAATCTGGAGAATGCCGGCATCGTGATTCATTACGACTTCAATTGCAGTGATTTCTCCTTCGAAGGTTTCTCCCGGATATGAGTCCACGGTAAGTTCAACTTTTTCATGAAGGGCGATTTTCTGAACATCGTTCTGTGATATCGTAAAACGTACCTTAACGAGAGAATTGTCTTCAAGATGAACAATCTTTGTTCCCGGCTGGAGATACTGCCCCATGTACACGTTTCTGATACCGAGTTTACCGTCAAACGGAGCTCTGATCTTCAGCTTGTCTATCTGAGCTTTGATGGCATCAACGTTGGCTGATGATGCTTCATAATCAGCTCTGGCATTATCCAGATCCTGCTGTGAAACGTTACCCTTTGTAAAGAGGGCTGAATATCTTATGAATTTCTTTTTGGCAGCTTCAGCCTGTGCTTTGGCGGCTTCGTAGTTTGCCTGCTCAACATGGTCGTTAACCTGAATCAGAACCTGCTCCTTCTTGACGACGTCGCCTGACTCAAAGTACAGACCTGTAATGCTTCCGGATGATTCTGATGATACTTCAATACCCTGATTTGGTTCAATGAAGCCGATGGCACTGATAACGTCATGCCATGGTTCCTTTTTTACTTTCATTGTTGCCACGGGATTTACTGGAGGTTTCATGTTGGCAAGGTAATCCTGAATCATCTTTGCCTTATACATGTTGAAACCTATCACGGCTCCGAATATGACTGCTGTTGCCGCAGGAACAACGATTTTCCATGAAGGCATAGAAATTTCTCCTTTAAAAATGAGGATTATTATCGCGGTCGTTAGGTTTATCGATAATAAAAAAACAAAAATAACTATTACCAGCTATTAATACCACATTTTTTTATTACGGGTATTTAGTTTGTGCCGTTTGATAAAAAAAATATTTACAAACGCACGGCATTTCATAATAAGACGGTGACTGACGATTATCAGAGGGAAGCGAGCGACAGGTGATTAAACGTAAAAGATAAAATGAAGAAAAAGGTATGCGAAGACAGTAATAACAAAAACTGTAAGGATATAAGGAACTGTATAAAAGATTATTGTGATTAGGAGAGGTGGGGTAAGAAAGGATTTAATGGCTCCTCCTGCTGGACTTGAACCAGCGACATACGGATTAACAGTCCGCCGTTCTACCGACTGAACTAAGGAGGAACTTCATTAGTAAGATGTAAGTAAATTTAATGGCTCCTCCTGCTGGACTTGAACCAGCGACATACGGATTAACAGTCCGCCGTTCTACCGACTGAACTAAGGAGGAACTTAAATTGTCAGCTTTGCTTTTCGTTAGTTCGTTAAGCACTGCCAACGCTGTGCATGATATTGGTTTTGCTAATTCCTGTCAACAATATTTTTTAAAAAAGTTTAAAAACACGTGTGTTTGCGTGTATTTTAAGCAAAAAAGGCTTTTTTTTATTAAAAACGAACAGAAAACAGTCAGATGCTGATTTTGTGCTTTTTTGGTGAAATCAGCATATATGTTTGAAATGTAAGCATTGACAGTGGAAAAACATCCGATAGTTTTTGAGAAAACGTAGAAAAGGTTCAGTTTTATTTGAGATTCGGCCGTTCTCGCCCTGTTAATTGCGCATGAATTTCCGCTGATTGTTTAATACTTATTCAATGGTATCTGCTTATTAGGCAATAACATGCAATAACATGCAATACATCAGGATAAGGAGAGGTAATAATTCTGTTTTGTATGTTTAAAACATGTCGCAGTGATAGAATGATCCGTGACTGACCAATTTTTTTGAACGCCTCCTCAACCGTATCGGGATTTTACATATGTCTTTACATGATAATGAAAGCGGAAAGGTTTTTGAACTTAAGTCTGCCTATAAGCCGTCCGGAGATCAGCCGCAGGCAATAGAAAAACTTGTTGCCGGCATAGAATCCGGAAAAAAGGCTCAGACGCTTCTCGGTGTTACCGGTTCAGGTAAAACCTTTACGATGGCCAATGTCATAGCGAGACTCAATCGTCCTACCATGATTATGGCCCATAACAAAACCCTGGCTGCCCAGCTTTATGGTGAGATGAGAGAGTTCTTCCCGAACAATGCCGTGGAATATTTTGTTTCGTACTATGACTATTATCAGCCTGAAGCCTACATACCGAGCTCTGATACCTATATAGAAAAAGATGCCAAGGTCAATGACCATATAGAGCAGATGCGTCTTAGTGCCACAAAGGCTCTTCTCGAAAGAAGGGATGTGATTATCGTTGCTTCCGTGAGTGCCATATACGGACTCGGTTCCCCTGACAGTTATCTGAAAATGATGCTGCATCTTTCCGTCGGGGAGGAAATTTCTCAGAGTAAAATCATCAGACGACTTGCCGAGCTCCAGTACACACGCAACGAAATAGATTTTTCTCGTGCCACCTTCAGGGTTCGCGGTGATGTTATTGATGTGTTTCCTGCGGAAGCTGATGACTTTGCGGTGCGTATAGAGCTCTTTGATGATGAAATAGAGTCTCTCAGCATTTTTGAGCCGCTTACCGGAAAACTCATGCGAAAGGTACAGCGTATAACAATTTACCCTAAAACCCATTACGTAACTCCAAAATCGGTTATTCAGAATGCAGTCAGTCAGATTAAGGATGATCTGAGGATTCGTAAGGCTGAGCTTCTTGAGGCCCGTAAGCTCGTTGAGGATCAGCGTCTTACTGACAGAACCACCTGCGATATAGAAATGATGAATGAACTGGGGTACTGTTCCGGTATAGAAAACTATTCAAGATATCTTTCAGGCCGTGCTCCTGGCGAAGCTCCGCCATGCCTTTTCGATTACCTTCCGAAAGACGGACTGCTTATTATCGATGAATCCCATGTTACGGTTCCTCAGATAGGGGCCATGTATAAGGGGGATCGTTCACGTAAGGAAACACTGGTTGAATTTGGTTTCCGGCTGCCGTCCGCCCTGGATAACAGACCGCTGAAGTTCAGGGAGTTTCATCAGCTGCAGCCGCAGACAATATACGTATCTGCGACCCCTAACAGTTATGAAATAGAGGAAAGCGGTGGCGAAGTCGTGGAACAGATTGTTCGTCCGACGGGACTGCTCGATCCGACTCTTGAGGTCAGACCGGTGGCCTTCCAGGTTGAGGATGTGATGAGTGAGATCAGACAACGTGCCGCTAAGAATGAAAGAGTGCTGGTTACAACCCTTACCAAGAAGATGGCGGAGGATCTTACCGATTATCTTGACGAGCACGGTATCAGAGTCAGATATCTGCACTCGGACATTGATACCGTGGAACGTGTTGAGATAATCAGGGATCTGCGTCTCGGTAAGTTCGATGCACTGGTAGGCATCAACCTTCTCAGGGAGGGGCTGGACATGCCTGAAGTTTCCCTTGTGGCAATTCTTGATGCCGATAAGGAAGGTTTCCTGCGTTCAACGCGTTCACTCATTCAGACAATAGGGCGTGCGGCAAGAAATCTTCATGGTAAGGCCATTCTCTACGCGGATCATGTAAGTGATTCCATGCGGGAGGCCATTAATGAGACCGTGCGCCGTCGTCAGAAGCAGGAAGAGTACAATAAGGAACACGGTATTGAACCGCAGGCCCTGAACAAGAAGATTGTCGATATCATGATGCTCGGTGACGAGGCTGCGGACAATACCGCCGGAGCCCAGCTTCTGAACGGAGCTGCCGAACAGTTTGACGTTTCGACGATAAACGATGCCGCAACCCTGGTAAAGCTTATGGACGAAATGCAGAAAAACATGAGAGAGGCGGCGAAGAATCTTAAGTTCGAGGAGGCTATGGTTCTGAGAGACAGAATCAGGGAGTGTGACAAGCGGCTCAGAGAAATGGAATAGATCGGAGACTGCCGTTTTGGAAAGACGTATGCCCCGTGCCGGAACAGATGAAAGTGAATTAACGATTTGCGTAAAACCCATAAAAGTTCTGTGATTAGGATTTTTCAACCGTTTTTTTTGGGTTTTGTAAAACCGGTTCAATATTTGTCTGAAAAAATTCAGCCGCCTTGAAGATAAAAAACGGCAATAGTAAACTAATGGGGGTTTTCCGTTACGGGATAAACCGGCCAAATGCCCGGAGCTCAAAAACGAAAAGAAAAAAGGACTCCCGGATAAAAGCAAACAGCTAAAAGCAAAATATAATTAATTTCATCTGTATGGTGTGGAACGATTAAAAATGAACTACTGTAAATATATACCGATAGACGTTTTAAACGGCAGGGGAACCAGATGTACTTTGTTTGTTTCAGGGTGTGAGCATCACTGCAAGGGGTGCTATAACCAGTCTACCTGGAATGTAAATGCAGGTTTTCCGTTTACCCAGGAAATGAGTGATACCATTATTGCGGATCTTAATGATACCAGGGTCAGAAGAAGAGGCTTAAGTCTTTCCGGCGGGGATCCTCTGCTTCCGGCCAATCTGTCTGCGGTGAAGGCTCTCTGTGAGAGAGTGAGAGCGGAATGCGCTCCGGAAAAGGATATCTGGATGTGGACTGGCTATGTGTATGATGAACTTACTCCTGAACAGAGGGAGGTTGTCGAACTGGTGGACGTGCTTGTTGACGGTAAATTCGTTCTGGAGCTAAAGGATCCTTCTCTTGATTTCAGAGGCAGCAGCAATCAGATTATTCATAAGTTTAACAGGGCAAATGCCTATTGGAAGACCGGGAAGAAACCGGAATAGAAAAGGCTCCTTTGTTTAATTTCATGTAACCGGATGCGTGGCCTTATCTGTTTTGACGCGGAAGGTCATGATGCGTAAAAAGAAGAAACCTCTTTACCGTTATGGTAAAGAGGTTTTCTGATCACGGCTCCTGTTGCCGGAGCTTAATCGTTTTTAGCGGAGAATCTGTTCCTCTGCTTCCTTAAGTGCGTCCTGAACAGTCTTTCTGCCTGTAGTGGCGTTTATGATTGCAAAATGGAGCGCACCCCAGTATCTGGACATTTCAAAAACATTAGGCATTAAGTCGCCTATGGCAGCGTTCTGCATTGTTACCGCGATTCTAGGATCTGAGGCTTCAAGTTTCTTTTCAAAAGATTTAAGCGCTACGGCTCCGAGAACACGATCATTTACCATAGCCTGGTATCCCTTGTCGGTGAGCAGATAGTCGGTTATGAATTTCTGGGCTTCAGCCTTTTTGTGTGAATTCACGTTTATGGTCATGCCGAGCACGCCAACAAGAGGTTTACCCTTCTTGCCACGGAGTGCAGGAAGCGGATTTACGCTGAAATCTATTGCAGAGTAGTTGCCCCAGCCCCATGGGCCGTCAATTATGCAGGCAACGTCACCTGCCGCAAATTTGTCCTTCATTATGTCATATGACACGCCTTTCTGCATGTGATCATAGATAATGAGTTCCACAAGATATCTGAGACCCAGCTGAGAACCTTCATTGTTTACACCGGTGTCTTTGGTGTTGTATACACCGTCAGGACCTTTTTTGAATGCGTAGCCGCCGTTAGCAGAGAACAGAGGATATGAGAAGTACGGAGTTCTGTAATCCCAGAGAATTGCTCTTTTGTCCTGCTGTCTCAGACTGTCGTCAAGGGCTACCAGTTCCTCAAAGGTCTTAGGGGCTTTAGGAGCCAGCTTCTTATTGCAGAGAAGTGAGGTGGATTCCATTGAAATAGGGTAACCGTAATATTTGCCGTTTACCTGCATGGCTTCCCATGCCTTAGGATAGAATTTGGCCATAAGCTCCTTGGATGGGGTTATTTCTTCAATAAGCCCTTTACTGACCAGTTCTCCGTACTGGTCATGAGCCCATGCGTAGATGTCGGGGCCGCTGCCCATTGATGCATACTGCTGGAAACGGACGCCGACATCGTCAGGATGGGCAACAACAACCTTTATGCCTGTGTCCTTTTCAAAGGCTTCGCCTACCTTGCTGATTCCGTTATATGGCTTGTCTCCGTTTATCCATATTACCAGACGGTTTTCATCTGAAGTATTTGCCGGTTCATCGGCTGCAGTTGCTGGCTGGATTAACCCTAAAGCGGCAATTCCGGCTGCAACATTAAAGATGAGCTTATTCATGCGGTGTCCCCAATGTCATAGATTATTCTGCTTTTGTGCCTTATTGATTTCCGTTTTTATTATTTTTGTGAAAATATAGCACACTTTTAATCATATATTAGCTTTTTATACGAAAAAGATCCGTGATTTAAGTATTAGATAATGATATGCCATGCTTCAGGAAGTTGTTTTGCTGCTGCTTTTAATGAAAGTGCGGCAGTTTTTATCCGAAATTTTTTCCGGAAAATCCGTATGATTTTTCCGATACTTCTTATTTTCTTTTCTGGGATGGATGAAAGATAGATAACCTGTAAAACAGGGTAAATTATCCGGTGGAATACACCTAAAACACTGAAATGGTGCTTTCCGGTAAGTGTTACATGACATGAAATATGGTAAAAATCCGGTTAATAAATAAAAAAATTAATAAATATCAGTCAAATAGATTAAATATAATCATTGTAAACTGTTTTTTTAGTGATAAAATTAAGTCAAATATATTGATTTATTTTAATGATGAATTGAGTTCGGATTTATCTCTGCAGTTTATCATCGAGAATCATGCTGTTATCCATACCAATTATTTAAACAGGTCATTGAAGCGGAAGTAAAACGGATTTCCGTCAGTCATGACAGGGAGAACATAATGAAGAATTTTGATAAGTACACACGTCAGTATTTCATGCCTCCGGTTGCAACTTACGACTGGGTAAAAAAGGATCATGTTGACAGGGTTCCGGTCTGGTGTTCTGTTGATCTCCGTGACGGTAACCAGGCTCTGATCGAACCGATGGGGCTCGATGAAAAGCTCGAATTCTTCAAGATGCTCGTGGATATCGGTTTTAAGGAAATTGAGGTCGGCTTTCCTGCCGCTTCGGAAACTGAGTTTCTTTTCCTGAGAGCCCTGATAGAAAGAGACATGATTCCTGAAGACGTGACCATCCAGGTTCTGACTCAGGCAAGAGAACACATTATCAGAAAGACGTTTGAGGCTTTGAGAGGGGCTCCGCATGCCGTTGTTCATCTCTATAACTCAACTTCTGTCGCCCAGCGTGAACAGGTGTTCAAAAAGGACAGGGAGCAGATTAAGCAGATGGCCATTGACGGAGCCAAACTGCTGAAGAAGCTTGCCGATGAAACAGAAGGGGATTTCGCTTTTGAATACAGCCCGGAAAGTTTCCACGGAACTGAAGTTGATTACGCACTGGAGGTCTGCAATGCCGTTCTTGACGTATGGCAGCCTAGTGAGGATCGCAGAGCCATTATAAATGTTCCCGCTACCGTGGAAACGGCAATGCCTCACGTGTTTGCCACCCAGATTGAATATCTGTCAAAGAATCTGAAATACCGTGAAAACGTGGTATTGAGCCTGCACCCTCACAACGACCGCGGATGCGGTGTGGCGGATGCCGAGCTCGGTCTGCTTGCAGGTGCCGACAGAATTGAAGGTACTCTCTTCGGTAACGGTGAAAGAACAGGTAACGTGGATATAATCACAGTTGCCATGAACATGTTCTCATACGGTATTGATCCCGGCCTCGATTTTTCAAACATGCCTCACATCAGAGAGGTTTACGAAAAACTGACAGGCATGCACGTGTCTCCAAGACAGCCATACGGCGGTGATCTTGTATTTACCGCATTCAGCGGTTCGCATCAGGATGCAATAGCCAAGGGTATGGCCTGCCGTGAAGCGCAGAAAAAGAAGATATGGGACGTACCTTATCTTCCTATTGATCCTGTTGATGTCGGCAGAACATACGATTCTGACGTAATCAGAATCAACAGTCAGTCAGGAAAGGGTGGTGTGGCATATATTCTTTCCCATAATTTCTCTCTGAACATTCCGATAAAGATGAGGGAAGAGGTCGGTTATGCCGTTAAGCAGGTGTCTGACGAACAGCACAAGGAGCTTTCTCCTCAGGTTGTGTATGATATTTTTGCCGAAAACTATATCAACTATGTCCCTAACTTCCATATTTCCGAAAGTCATTTCAAGCAGAATGACGGTATTATGGCTGAGACCGTTATCTGTTGCGGAGACAAGAAGACAGTGGTTGATGCCAACGGTAACGGCAGACTTGATGCGGTAAGCAATACCATTAAACAGTATTTCGGCATCAGCTATGAGCTGTCCGTTTACGAGGAGCATGCCATTTCCAAGGGCACCTCTTCAAAAGCCATGGCATATGTGGGTATTCTCTGCAACGGCGTAAGTTACTGGGGTGCAGGTCTTGATGAAGATATCATCAAGGCGTCAATCAATGCTCTGGTTGTTGCCGTAAACAAGCTCCCACAGCTTCAGAACAACAGTCTTTCCAAGGATGACAGACTGATTGCCATGATTAATTACATTCAGGCAAAGTATCAGGAAATAACCCTTGAAGACATGGCTGAGTATTTCCAGCTGTCTGCTCCTTATATTTCCAAGTACATTAAGGATAAGTCCGGAAAGACCTTTGGAGAACATTTGACCTCCATCCGTCTGAAGAAGGCCAAGACTCTCTTAAAGAACGGCAACATGACTGTTGAAAATATCTCGTATGCCATCGGATACCCTAACGTGGAACATTTCATCAGAGTATTTAAGAAATACTTTGAAATGACACCGATGCAGTACAGAAATCTTAATCAGACCATCAAGTAGCAGCTTGATAAATGTGGTCCCGAGGTAATTATCTGTTGAGGAGGATCAACGTGAATAAATTTTGTCTGACTATTGGATTTGTTATATGTTTCGGTTTATTCGGTTGCAGTAAAGATTCCGACGATCTGTTCTCGCAATGCGGTATTGCTGAAGTCGGCAGTGAATCATCATCTCAGAAAGATGCGAATACTGCCGAAATCAGTTTCCTTTTGCTGTTAAAGGATGTTGAAAACAGCCTGCTCGCACTGTCGGCACATCACCATGACGTAATCATTTCAAACTCCGAAGAGGAGTTCGAAAAACGTCTTGTCGAGATGAATGCTTCGAGACGGCAGTTTGAATACAGTCTTGCCAGATTCTCCGGTTTTTCCTGTAAGTCATCAGATGATTATCTCAACAGCAAAATTAATGAAGTTGCCATGCTGGCTCGAGACTTCCTGAACATCATGGACCAGATGACTGAAAAAAGACGCTACAATTTTCGGCTTGCTAAGGAAGCCGGCAGAAGTAAGGCCGATTTTATTGTCTGGCAGCCGGTATTCAGGCAGATGCTTCAGGAAATGAAGCTGAAGGTGTCCGATGACTATGTTGATAATCTGATGCTGAATCTTCTGACATATCAGTCACTGGTGGAAAGAAAGGTTCTCGAGGCCTTGGGTTCCAACAATACGGATGAAATTGAAAAAGCCAGGGCGACGATAGCTGTTTTTATTGAAGAATACGAAAACTGGACTGACAATCTTTACTCGGAAATGCCAGAGGCCAAAAATGAAATTGGTACCGTAATGACTCTTTTCAAATATTCATGTGTTGATGACAGCGGTGTGGTCGGCAGGCATGAGTATCTGGTAAGTAATACAAACGAACTTATTCAGGTTACGACCTCTGCAAGAGAAAAACTTCATAAAATCAAGCATGAAATAACTGACATTCAGATGTTTGTTGCCAAGAATCTTTCCGATTCAAGGGAACGTGCTGTTACAAGATATGAATACACCGTTGCCTGCACCCTTACATTCTTCATATTCATGCTTGGTGTTCTTCTTTGGCGCAGACAGGTGAAAGCAGACAAAGGCAGACTTAGTAAGACTAATAAAGGTAATTATAACTAGTCGAGAGTTGTCTGAATTTCCGCATGTTGCGGTAATCATCCGTAATTACCGCAACATGAGTTATCCCTAAACGAAAATTTCCGTTTTGTCTTGTCCGACGTATCATGAATTGTCGGCCGATCTTCCGAGTTTTTTAAGCAGAAGCTTAGGACCACCCTGAGAGATGATAAGCCCAAGTGTTATGATAAAACATGCAAGCCATCCCGTGAGGGTCAGTTTTTCACCAAGAAAGAAATCAGCCGCAAGTGCGGATATTACCGGAGTAATGTACAGGTATATTATGGCCGTGACTGCTCCGATTTTTTTTACTGACAGGTTCCATAACGTAAAACTTACCGCTGAGGCAAAAAGTCCTAAAAATATAATGTTTGACAGGTTTACGGGCTTCAGCAGTTCCGCAGTCTCAACATGAAAATCAAAGATGAAGAGCAGCGGGATCATGTATATTATTCCGTATTCAAAGGAACGTCTGGTGACCGATACGGTGTTGTATCCGAAGGAATTAATCTTTCTTGTAAGTACGGAATAGAATGCCCAGACAATTCCTGCGGAAACCGACATTAAATCTCCTACCGGATTGAATGACAGGTCAGCCGCACCTTTGACGCTGAGAAGTACAATACCGGAAAGAGCGGCAACAAATCCCAGATAGAACCAGAAATCCAGTTTTCTTTCATCCTTGTAGAAGAATCTGGTAACGATGGCCGTAAACATCGGGGTAATGGTCAGAATTATGCTGACGTTGACCGCAGTAGTGTATATAAGTGCCGAATTCTCGATAAGAAAGTAGAGAAACGGCCCCGTAAGTCCCGATAGGGCAAAATAAATCTGTTCACTCTTTCGGAATCCCACGCTTTTAAAGACAATGAGCTTGAGGGCCAGCACGGCAATGACAAAGCGTATGAACAGAATTTCAATCGGAGTGAAATCAGTTAAGAGAACCTTGGTGGATATGTAGGTAACGCTCCATATCGAAACAGTGGTCAGAGCGGCCAGATGTCCCGAAATGGTGTCGGCACGGCGTGATATGTTATTCATGGTTGTGTGTTTCTTCTTTTTGTTTTGTTGTCTGTTACTCAGAACCGCAGGTTACGTCTGTCATCTGTTCTGTTTTTTCTTCATTCTATAGTCTAACTGCGGTTTCGTACAGGACTATGTTGCTTATGGAGGAGGGAAAATACCGTCTGAAGGATATTCACGGGGCGTTGGCAAGTTCCGTGTGAGTTATCTGTGGCTGTTTCAGAATTTGAATCCGTTCTTTTTGAAATTTCCGATCATGGTTTTTGTGAGTGAGATGGTGGAGTCCGGTTCCGTAAGTTCTTCTCTGGATATCCAGAATGCTTCCGCAAGTTCGTTCTCGTCACGGATTATGTCGGTACTGCCGTCAACTTCAGCCATGAAGCCGAACAGAATATTGCTGTCCAGCCCCCAGGGCTGAGATCCGCAGTATCTCAGATTTTTGATTTTAAGTCCGACTTCCTCCATGGCTTCCCTGCAGGCAGTCATTTCCGGTGTTTCACCTATTTCACAGAATCCTGCGATAAGGGCAAGACCTCGGTACGGGCGATCCCTGTATCTCGTTACCACTATTCTGTCTCCGTCCGTTATTCCCACGATAACTGCTGGGGCTATTTTCGGATAGATTATGTTATTGCAGTGAGGGCATATCAGAGCTCTTTCCTTTGCGGAATGAACTGTTTCTGTTCCGCATCTGCCGCAATATCTGTTGTTAAAATACCAGTTGTACAGGTGGTATGCCGTAAATCCAGCAAAGCAGGTCATGCGCGGATTGTCCGAACGCAGAACTGTATTGTTCTGCCATGAAAATCCGGGAAGATTTAGCAGGGCGTGATTTCCCTTAAACAGGAAATAAGCTCTGTCATCAATGGAAAAAAGATAGACGAGATCCGCTTCATTGAAGCAGTCTGCCGTAGGCAGTGTAACGGGGGCGGAACTGCCGTTTCCGGCAACGTATACGGTTCTTTCATGAAAGGCCAGAACCGAATCTCCTGCTTTTGGCGGTCTTCTGAGCGAGAATTCATTTTTGAATACGTGTTCGCCTATATCCTGCAGCATTTCTCTTCCTCTTTTCAGGCTCGGAATTACCGAGTCGGATTTTATCTTTAGTCGCTTTCTGTCGGAAATATCTTCTGTCAGGTGTCCTGCCGGATTTTTTCCTAACAGATTTCAATAAAATTTCTGAATATGTCGAGGCCGTGTTCCGTGAGTATCGCTTCAGGGTGGAACTGAACCCCGTAGATATTTCTTCCCCTGATTTTCAGTGCCATGGGAATATGGTCTGCCGTTTCTGCGGTGATGTCAATATCATCAGACGGATTTGATATCATGAGTGAATGATATCTTGTGGCACTGAAGCCCTGATTAAAGCCCTGAAACAGTTTGAAGTCCGGTCTGAAATATATTTCGGAATTCTTGCCGTGACATGGACGTGGGGCTCTGACAATGTCGGCGCCGAAGTATCTGGCAATGCACTGCATGCCGAGGCAGATGCCAAGTATTGGCATACTGTCACGGTAATGGTCAATAACCTCCATGCTTACCCCTGAATTCTCCGGAGAACCCCATCCGGGGGAGACGATGATTCGGTTAAAATCCAGTTTCTTTATCTGACTGAGAGTTAGCTCGTCATTTTTTATGACAATGGGGTTTATGCCGAGTATTTTTAGATACTGAACAATGTTATAGGTAAAAGAGTCATAATTATCTATTACAAGCATAATTTCACCTCAAACAGGCCTCTTACTGAATTAAGACAGTATACGGCATCGGCATTAATCAGATCCTCCGGATGCAGGATTTTTTCCTGCAGAGTACCGTTGGCGATAAGCTTCTGTCTCATGACACCGTTAAGCAGACCGCAGCAGAGCGGCGGGGTAAACATTTCATTTCCGTACCTTACGGCAACATTGGTGAAGGTGCCTTCAGTGATTTCATTCTTCTCATTGGTTCTTATTTCCTCAAAGAATTCATGCGGATAGCCGCTTCTGACGGTTGTCTTATGGTAAAGGAAAGGGTTTGCCGAATTGACCTTTCCGTGTATTCTTACGTTAGGCCTGTCCGCAGGTGCCGGTATCTGCCTTGTTGTTACGGCATAGTGTCCGTCCCTGTAAAGTTCTATGCGGGAAACAATATTTTCGGGAAAAATGAATGAATCAAGTTCATCATTCCATCTGAAGCCCAGTTCACCGGCTGATTTTCTGAGCCTGTTAATGTGAAGCTCGCTGTCTCCCGTTCCGGTTTCGATGAGTGACAGTCCGCTTTCAAGAAATCTTGCCTTGGTCAGGGTTTCGTTCCATTCGTCATCAGCTGTTGAATCAAATGTTACAGCTCCTCCGGCATAATATCTGAAATCCTGTTCGTTACGGCGTTTCTGCAGGATTCTTATCGGTACCGAAAATACCGTTTCGTCCCCGTGCAGGTATGCAACGGCTCCGCAGTATATATCCCTGTCGAATGGTTCGGTCTGTTCAATAACCTTCATGGTTGATTTCTTTGGTGCTCCGGTTATTGAACCGCACGGATAGACTGCTCTGATAACATCGTAAAGCGTTACGTCATCCCTTAATTCGGCAGAGATTTCTGATGTCATCTGAAATACGGTAGGGTGTTCCTCTATTTCAAAAAGTCTGTCCGCCCTGACGCTGCCGTCCTTGGCAACAATTCCGAGATCATTGCGGAGCAGATCCACAATCATTAGATTTTCAGCCCTGTTTTTTTCATCCGTGGCCAGAAAATTTCTGTTTGCGGCATCTTCTTCAGCGGTTGAGCCGCGACGGATTGTACCCTTCATCGGTTTGGTAAGAATGTGTCTTCCCTTTATTTTGAAAAACAGTTCAGGAGAAAATGACATCAGGGTTTCGTATCTGTTTCTGATGAATGCATTGTAGGGAGTTGTCTGCCGTGGCAGCAGGTATCCGTACAGTTCGGTATCAGACAGGTTGGTTTTCAGAACGGACGGGTAGGTGTAGTTAACCTCGTATGTTATGCCGTTAAGAATCTGTTCCTTAATGAATGCAATCATGTTTACGTATTCATTTTTGGTAATCAGCGGGCACAGACATGTTCCGACCGGTTCTCCGTTGCCACGCGGACTTTCGGTACCGGTATTTCCGGCTTCCTCCTGTTTTTCCGGTGGTTGTGCCAAGGAGTTTTCATATGCTTCAAAATATACAAGAGGCATTCCTTTGCCGTTCGGCTTTTCGAGATTGTATCGCATGTAGCCGAGAAGGTGAAAACCGTCATTTCTGAGTTTTTCGATCCTGTCAATTCCTGCTTTCACATCCTCCGGGCTGAATACTTCAATGATTTCAGCCGGACTGCTAAAATATCTGTCAGCGTAAATTTGCATATCGGTTATTCTGATTCAGTGAATCGGTTCCTTTTTAAAATTGGCTTTATTAACTGCGGCTTATTTTACATCACCACGTCGGCAGAGACGAAAAAATCAGTGAAAAAGGTGTATTTATTTTTTCGAACCGTCAGGTAGGTGCGTCACTTCGTACTGATGGATGATAAATGCATTTTCAGGTGCGGATCATTTTTTGCCAAGGTCGTCAGTGCATTTTCTTTGAGAAAGACTTCTGACTGAATTAATATGTTTTTCTGTTTTGTTTTAATAATGTTTACCTGCAGAAAAACATGTCTGTGTGAGGCTTTATATGACTAAAAATCTGGTGATTTATTTTTCACGTCCTGGGCTGAATTTCGTCGGCGGTGATATCAGATTCCTTGATAAGGGCAATACTGAAACGGCTGTTGAGTATCTTCTTAATGAGATAGATGCCGACGTATTCCGTATTGAAACCGTAACAAAGTACAGCGAAGACTATTACGAGTGTACAAATGAAGCCAAGGCAGAGAAGAAGCTTGGGATAAAGCCTGAACTTGTCAGATATCTGTCTGATGTCAGCGGTTACGATGACATCTTTGTGTGCGGTCCGTGCTGGTGGTCTACTTTCCCGATGGCCGTGTATGCCCAGCTGGAGAGGCTTGACCTTAAGGGAAAAAGAATACATCCGCTAATGACTCATGAAGGATCCGGTCTGGGGCACAGTGAGGAAGACCTGAAAAAGTACTGTCCGGGGGCCGAAATAGAACCAGGATTGGCCATTACTGGCAGTCATGTCGGTGAGTCGCTTGATTCAATCAGAAATTGGATTGCATCATTTAAAGTTTAAGGAATGCTTCATGAACGAAATTATACTGAAACAGATAAGTCCGGTTCCTGATGAAATAAGGTTGATGGCTGATTTTGCGTCTTCCATCTGGCGTGAGTACTGGACCGAAAGACTTCCTGAAGGTCAGACTGAATACATGATTAACAGGTTCCAGTCTGCCGAGGCTATGACAAGGCAGCTTGAAAGTGAAAATTACAGCTATTTCTACATTGTGGCCGATGGCGTAAAAGCAGGTTACACGGGACTGTCGGTAAGGGATGATTATCTTTTTCTGTCAAAGCTTTATATTCTTAAGGATTTCAGACACCGGGGAATTGCTACGGAAGCGTTTTATAAGATTGTGGAATTCGCAAAAGCCCATGACAGAAAGCGTATTGTGCTTACCGTAAACAAGGGAAACATTAATGCCATAAAAGCCTATAAAAAATTGGGTTTCATTCAGGCTGACGCCGTAGTAACGGATATCGGATGCGGGTATGTCATGGATGACTATATTATGGAGTATCGCCTGAGTATCGGTTAAGTCTATGAAGCTCAGGATAAAATCCGGTGTTTTGCGATTATACGTTTTTTGAAAAAACTCTCTGGTTTAATACCTTAAACTGATAACCATACAGAGGACGGCGGGATTCAATTTTGAGCGTAGTATTTTCCTGATGAACGTCGTTTTCTGTATCTCCTGATGGTTCAAAACGTGAGTGATGTGAAAAACGCATGCAGACCGATATCAGTAAGCAGGAGAGAATAGGTTGTTTATGAAAGAGTCAGGAAAAGAGTGAATATGTAACAATGAACGGTAAATAATGACTAAAACAATAACAAAACGTTCAGAGATTTTATTGAATAATGATTTATCAGAAAAATGTTTGAAGATGGTTGCGGGGGCCGGATTTGAACCAACGACCTTCGGGTTATGAGCCCGACGAGCTACCAGACTGCTCCACCCCGCGCCAAACGGAAGTGTGCTTATAATAACACTTTTTCCTGTATTTGCAAGTTTTTGTGCGAAAAAAAATTATTTTAGGTTTATTTGTCGTATTTTTGTTCTTTTTGGATGTTTATGTGTCGGAAAATTTATCCGGGAAGGAATGCATTAGGCTGCAGAAAATGATAAACGGAATAAAAACGGTTAAGGAAAATAAAGCAGATTAAACTTAGTGCGGATAAAAAAGATTTTACGGATTTTTGAATGCCTGTCGGCAGATGGTTGCGGGGGCCGGATTTGAACCAACGACCTTCGGGTTATGAGCCCGACGAGCTACCAGACTGCTCCACCCCGCGTCAAATTGAATTGTGCATAATGTTAACACAAAAATTCGTAATTGCAACAGCTTTGGCCGAAAAAATCATTTTATACGGCGAAATGCTGTTTATTTAAACAGTTTTATCATGTTCAGAATGGTTTTTAAGGATTTACGGTGAGGTTGGCAGAAATTTGTTTGCGGTCATGCGAGACATTTGGGTGTACGGGCTGATAGATGTCTCAAATAAAAGAGACAGGCAGGGTATGATGCCAATCGGATAATTGCTAGCGGAAATTAGGATGAGACGGAGAGATACTATAATGAATAATACGACTGCAGCAGAAATTCTTCAGATAACGATACAACGATGCTTAAGTAATTCAGAAAACAGCAATCTTGGATAAAACCGAAAATGTTCTGATCCTGAGACAGAAGAAGGAGGTGTCACTATATAGTGCACCTCCTCCAATATTACAAGCTTCACTGTTTTAGGAAGCCGATTCATCATGATTATCGTTCAGCGGATGTTCCGCCTGCCGTTTAGTTGAGTCTTTCGTAGTTGTTATAGCCAGAATACCCGTTATAGCCTGTATTCTCATTGTCAGCGTTCTCATTTGAAAAAATGTAGTGACCGGTCTGACTGTAGAAGCATATATAGGCGTAACCGCTGGTTATAATTAAAACAGCTACCGGAATCGTGTACAGGATAATGGAAACCGGTGATGCGTGGTGTGATATCAGATAAAACATCGGCAGTACGATGATAATGGACAGCAGGGAAATGCATAAAGTAACGATGAAAACCGAAACCGTTACGGACAGATTCTTAAATGATGCCATTATTCCTTTACTGAAAGCTGAAAAAACAGATTCGTTTTCTCCGTAAGGTACGAGCAGATAGTAGCTTAACATCGTTCCGTTTCCGAGTATTAAACACAATCCAAGGACAGGAATGCCGAGTATGATTCCGATCAGAATTGAAACTGTAAATGAATTGAGTGCAGCCCCCAAACCAATAAGAAGAGAGGCCAGCAGTCCTATGACAAAGAAAAGTGCTGCATACGCAAGAATCCACAGAATTGCCAAACCGAGAGCCTTTAAAAAGAAATCCCAATCGCCAAGTATGGATACGACACTGTTCCAGCGTACTTTTTCACGGTAAAAAATATGTTTGCAGGCAACATTCATTAATCCGATGGCAATTACCACCTGAAGAAGGTTTGCGATGAGTCTTACAAGAAAGGCTGCGACGCAAGGGAAAGGTCCTAATACTGCAGTAAGAAGAAATGCCAGTCCCATAAAGAAAACAAGGAGTAGCAGGAATAATACGATAGAGGCCAGTACCAGTGCAGGAGTTGACGGTAATGAAATTTTAAAAGCATTGGTGAAGTTGCTGAAGCACTGTTCAACGGTGATTGATTTCATGTAAGGTCTCCAAAAGACAAAAATGTATGTTGTTATTATTTAGGTTGTGTATTTGTGATACACAACATTTTAAGTATAAATATTTGTTAGATAAATGTAAATATTTAATGATTTTCTCACCATTAGGTATCAGCTTTTCCTTGGAATGAAAGGTATGTTTTACGTCACGTGAGAAACATCCTGACTGTGGTTAAGGAATTCGTCAGAGCTGACAGAAACGGATGACAGTCTGGCCGGTGCGGGGATTTCTCATGTTATGGATTCTTGAGCGGTTTTTTCGTACTATCCCAATTTGTTTTTTTGCCGCCCAAAAGTCACATGGCTCAGTCAAAATAAATCAAATGAGATATAATAGCCACAGAAACAGGGGGAATTCAGAGATGACTACTTATGCGGTAATATCAGACGTGCACGGCAATGCCGAAAATCTGGAAAAAGCACTGAATGTGGCTGATGCCAATAATGCCGACTTTTTGATTTTTCTGGGGGATTTTTTGAATCACGGGCCGCGTAACGGTCTGCCGTCAGTATATGATCCTATGTATATCGTGAAGCTTCTTAATTCCGTAAAGGAAAAGATAATCGCCGTTCGCGGAAACTGTGACAGTGAGGTTGATTCAGCCGTTTTGGAATTTCCGATAGATGCCACGTACAATACTCTCGTGATTAATGGGAGAAAGGCATTTATGACCCACGGTCACCGTTATGACGAATCGGATGCGGAATTCATTGGACTTTCCGAAGGCGATATCTTCATGAGCGGGCATACGCACTGTCCCGTGCTTAAGAAGAACCGCAGCGGCATTTACATACTGAATCCGGGCTCAATAACCTTCCCAAGGGGCGGCAGTGACAAAAGCATGGCCGTTATTGACGAAAACGGTATATCACTGAGAAATCTTGATAACGGAATTGTTCAGGAAATAAGATTTTAAACTGATGCGGATAATTCCGTATCGGACGAATACGGCAGGACATGCGTTTCCGCATGTGGCGGATACCTGATGTTTAATCCGTGATTTTAAACAGAAATTAAATGCGTGTCCGTTCGGAAAGCATTGAAAAAGATGGAATAAAAGAGACTGGCGGCAAAGGTGTTTGTTTTTTTTGAGAAGTTACTGTCTCCATTTTCGGATGATCCGGTGGAGAAACCTCCTAAGGGCTTTTTCAGATTCGTCTGGTTTTTTACCCGTGACATCAAATGGTATCTGCTGATGATATCCGTGCTGGCCGCGATAATCGGGGCCGGAGAGGCTTTCCTTTTTTATTTTATCGGTCTTTTTGTCGACATACTTAACGGATACACGGGGAATTCCGTATTCTGCGACTATCATGGCGTGTTCATCCTGTTCGGGCTGATGACGCTGGTGCTCCTTCCTGCCTGTATTACCCTGCATGCACTGCTTCTTAATCAGACCATAAGGGTTAATTTTCCGATGCGCATGCGTTACCGCATGCACCGCTATCTGCTGAGACAGAGTCTTTCATATTTTGCGGATGAGTTTTCCGGAAGGGTTTCTCAGAAGCTTATGCAGACATCTTTGAGTCTTCGCGATACGGTCCTTAAATTCTCCAATGTTATCGTACATATTCTGGTGTATTTCGTAACCATGATGGCCGTGCTTGCCGGTACGGATCTGTATCTTATGCTTATTATGCTGGTATGGCTTGCGGGATATCTGTCACTTATGTACTACTTTATTCCCCGCCTCAGCCGTCTCAGCAATGATAATGCGGAAAAGAGATCTCTCATGGTGGGCGGAATTGTTGACAGCTATGCCAACATCCAGACCGTAAAGCTTTTTTCCCAGTATGCAAGGGAGGAATCCTATGCCCGCGGAAACATGCAGGCCTGTGTTGATTCCGAATACCTGATGATGCGCATGGTTTCAAGATTCAACGTAAGTGTTCAGATCATAAACTATCTGCTGATTCTGTCCCTGGTTCTGGTGTCCGTGGTGCTCTGGAATCATGGTATGGTGCAGGTTGGTGCCGTGGCCGTTTCTCTCGGACTTGCCATAAGAACGGCCAACCTTTCCCAGTGGGTAATGTGGGAAGTGGGAATGCTTTTCGAAAATGTAGGCAACGTCAACAACGGCATAGAAGCACTTTCCCGTCCGATAAGCATCAGTGATCCGGAAACCCCGGTGAGATCCAATAACCTTAACGGAGACATCTGTTTCAAGGACGTGGTGTTTGCCTATAATTCCAAGGTGAAGGTCTTTAACGGTCTTAATCTTCATATCCGCAAGGGGGAACGTATCGGTATCGTGGGACCGTCAGGCAGCGGTAAATCCACTCTTGTCAGTCTCCTGCTTCGTCTTTACGAGGTTGATTCCGGAATGATCACCATAGACGGAGTGGACATCAGAAAAATGTCTCAGGATGAACTGCATCAGGCTGTTGCCATGGTTACTCAGGATACTTCTCTGCTGCACCGTTCCGTAAGGGATAACATTTCCTACGGAAGATCTGCCGAAACCGAGAGTGCCGAACTAGACGTTATGGTACGAGCAGCAGCGGATCAGGCAAGAGCCACTGATTTTATTGAGCTGCTTAGCGATTCTCAGGGTAACAGCGGCTTTGATACGCAGGTAGGGGAACGCGGCGTAAGACTTTCCGGGGGGCAGAGACAGCGAATTGCGATTGCCAGAGTTATTCTCAAGAATGCCCCTATCCTTATTCTTGATGAGGCTACCTCTGCTCTTGATTCCGAGGTGGAGGCTGCAATTCAGGAGAATCTTGAGGGACTGATGGAGAACCGAACCGTTATAGCCATTGCCCACAGACTGTCCACCATTGCTTCGATGGATCGCCTGATAGTTCTATCGAACGGCGGAATTATCGAGCAGGGAACCCACAAGGAGCTTTTGGCAAAGAAGGGGGTATACGCCAGACTGTGGCAGAAACAGACTGATGGCTTTATAGGAGTTAAATAAAGAACATTACCGGACGGAAATTAAATCCGTTACCAGTGTGTCTGACTGTAAATATACGGGATTTCAAAAAGACAATTCCTGAACTTCAATTTTTCTGAAAAACAACAAATTTTAGTGGTGTATTCGGTTAACTCCCGATATCCTTCCTATATTCGTTTCTTATCTCAAAAATTTATGAAAAGGTTATTGTTTTGGAGTACAATAGCGTCAGTTTAAAGCGATTACTGCGGAGACTGACTGAGATGAGTGAAATAAGCAAAGAAGCTGCAATGGTACGTGATGCACTTCTGGCCCAGGGGCTGGAAACACCGCGAATTCCCGTTGATATGTCTCATGACGAACAGAGAGCCGAAATTGAAAAGCACATGGGTGCGATCATGGATATTTTGGGGCTGGATCGTTCGGATGACAGCTTAAACCGCACTCCGTACCGTATTGCCAAAATGTACGTTAATGAAATCTTTTCCGGCCTCGATTATGCCAATTTCCCGTCAATTACCGTGATTGACAACAAGATGAAGGTTGATGAAATGGTCAAGGTAAGTGACATTACCCTTACCAGTACCTGTGAACATCATTTTGTGACAATTGACGGTAAGGCCAAGGTGGCATATCTTCCTTCAAGAAAGATTATCGGCCTGTCCAAGATTAATCGCATAGTGCAGTTCTTTGCCCGCAGACCACAGGTTCAGGAACGTCTCACCCAGCAGATTCTGGTGGCTCTGCAGACATTGCTTGAGACCCAGAATGTTGCCGTTACCATTACGGCTACTCACTACTGTGTCAAGTCCCGCGGTGTTCAGGATGCCACAAGTGAAACCACAACTACGGCTCTTGGAGGTTACTTCAAGTTTAACCAGGCCTCCCGTCACGAATTCCTCACCGACTGATTATTAGGAAGGTAAACGGAGCGAGATGGGCTGATTTCATAAGGCCTACAGAAAACAATTATCATAATAACAGGTCATGCACCGTAAGGTGCATGTCAATGACCGAAATGCAGACTGATGACAGGCAGATTACATCTGATAATCATAAGTAATAATAAGTAAGTATGAACAGTCCCGAATTACGCCTTGATACAGGAAAACAGGTGTGACTGGCGGACTTAAGTCAACAACATTTGGATATTATGTTTATGAAGAACAGTAATGCACTTTTTGTGTCATGTATGCTCATCCTGATACTGGCAATGGGTGGGTATTACGTGTATGTACTGGATCTTAACAGACACAGAGACGTGTCTGACTCATATCAGTACTACTATCTTGATAAAAAAGTAAGGTTCTGGAATAAATACCAGAGTATGTATATCATCCCCGGGCATGTTTATGACACTACCGTGGAAAGACCTTTTTTTCTGGACAGAACGGGGTTTTCCGCACCTGACAGCAATGGTCGCGGCATGGCCTTTACCGACCGAAGTGCATTTATTTTCAAGTTATATAAGAATCCGGATACGGTTTATGCGTTTCTGCGCCTTAAATCGGAGCTGGGTCATACCATGATTACCGTTGGTGATCATTCGACCGCCTATCTTGACGAACCCGGGAGCTACGAAATCTATATACCGATCGAGCGGGATTTCATAAGCGAGATTCCCGGTGAGGTTAACTACGTCCCGGTAAGCACCTCTCTGCCGGTAAACATTTACGCACTGGCAATCACTTCCCGAACAACAGTTCCGGGAGATTCCGAAGTTTTCAGTCTCAACTACGTGGCTGAAGATGAACTGGAAGAGGCTGTTTACTAGACTTACTGAGTCGCGGAAAAATTTTGGACAAGTATCCGGACGGGAGCCCGGACACGGCTGAAAGCTGGCATCGTCAACTTTTCGGCATTTATTATTATTTCGGCAGAAAACAATGGACAAGAATAACTATTTTATAACACTGCTGGTTCCTGTTTATAACGAACACGAAGCCATAAACAGTTTCTATGTTGAAGTTACCAAGGCACTGAGTGAAATTGAAGGTCATTATGAAATCATGTTCGTGAATGACGGCAGCAGGGATGATACCGTTGAAATCATTAAAAAGCTGATAGAAAAAGATAAGAGAATAGCTCTGGTGAACCTTTCCCGTAATTTTGGTAAGGAAGCGGCCATGACCGCAGGTCTCAGACATGCCTCAGGTGATGCGGTAGTACCGATTGACGTTGATTTACAGGATCCTCCTCACCTCATCCTTGATTTTGTAAAAGCCTGGCTTGATAAGGATTATGACATGGTCTACGGTATCAGGGTAGACCGTTCCAAGGACACTCCGATGAAGAGACTTACGGCGGGAGCCTTCTACAGGGTATTCAACGTGATGACCAACAAGGTTCACATTCCGGTCAATGCCGGTGATTTCCGTCTTATTGATCGTCGGGTTATTGATGCGATAAACCAGCTCCCTGAAAGAAACAGATTCATGAAGGGCATATTTGCATGGGCCGGTTTTTCCTCTTACGGTATTCCGTACGAAAGACCGGAGAGACAGGAAGGTTCGTCAAAGTTCAACTACTGGAAGCTGTGGAATTTCGCTCTTGACGGAATAGTAAGCTTCTCAAGCATGCCTCTGCGTGTGTGGAGCTATATCGGCGGGATGCTCGGAATCATTGCCTCCTGCTACATGATTTACATTTTTACCAAAACCCTGATTAACGGTTCCGATGTTCCCGGGTATGCATCAATCATGTGTGCCGTGCTGTTCCTAGGTTCCGTACAGCTTATCTCCATTGGTATTCTCGGTGAGTACATATCACGCATCTTCATCGAGGTAAAGAACAGACCAGTATATATTCTGGAGAACATTTACCGTAACGTGAAGTCCGGCGTGAAGCATGGACATGTTGAACAGGAAGTTGAACTGACTTCCGAAAATGACGTAAACGACAGGTAGTTAAACCGAATACGGAGAGTGCGGATGAGTGTTGGTACGTGCGGGGATTCCGGAATTTTCGGACTGCTGAAAAACGGTGAATTCCTGAGAATTGTCAGATTTCTTGTTGTGGGCGGGCTGGCGACTCTCGTGGATCTGGCTGTTACCGTTTTTATGTTTCAGGTTGTGGGAACTGAAGGCTTAAGTTCCTGTGTTCAGGCTCTTGCAGGTCTTATTGGAGCTGACTGTTCAGCAGAGACCGTGAGCGATACCGTAGGCAGGTATTTTGAGGAAACCGTGTCCGTGATAAGCTTCTGCGTGGCTTTCAGCGTATCTTTTTTCGGACACAGCAGGGTAACCTTCAGAAAGAAGGGAAGCATGGATGTATTCATGAAGCTTATTACCCTTTCAGTTGTCACCCTGTGCCTCAGGGCGGGGATTATAGCCATGATGAAGAGCTGTCTTGGGCTTTACGGATACGTTCCGGTGGTTAGCGCAATGGTTATTGTTACCGTGCTGAGCTATGCGGGCTCAAAATACTGGGTTTTCAGAAAGGCGGCGGATATTCCCGTAAAAAAATAAACGGCTGAGAATTATAAAAACAATAAACAGACATGACAGTGTTTATCGGAATTCACGAAAAAATTATACATAAGTGATGGATCAGATAAACCGGAGTTCCGTCGATGCGGAACCGTAGTTTTGACTTATATTTGGATAAGGATTTAATCCGGCTCATTGATATGCATAATGATTTAAATAACGATACATCTTACAGAAATGATTCAAGAGCTGTTTCTTCACCGGTTCACGGGTGGAACAGATCCTGGGATTATCCATACTCAAAGGAAGTTACCTCCGGAAATGACGGTGGAGAAAATTCCGAAGCCCCGTCTGCCTCCTCACCTAAGGAGGTGAGCCGCGGACACCGGTTGTTGGAAAAACTGTCCTTAAAATCCGGTTCGCTGGGTGAAAAGATTACGGAAGTTTCGTGGATTTTTATTATATTCATGATTTCCAGGTGTGTTCTTTTTTCAATCATCTACCTCGGTAACTATCATTATCCTTCAGAAGTAAATTACATTCATGAGCCGTTGTTCAGCAACGTTGTCGGTGATACCATGAACATCATGTGTCAGTTTGACTGTGCCTGGTTTGAGACGGTGGCCCGAGACGGATATGCCCCCGTGCCTCAGAATCTGACCACAGGGCATGCTGCAAACTGGGCATTCCTGCCGGGATATCCGATGCTTGCCAGAGCAGTATCCTTCGTTTTGGGAGGCAATTATCTTCTGGGACTTATGGCCGTAAGCAATCTGTCATTCCTGCTGGCACTGTTTCTGTGGAACAACTATCTTAAGCTGCATAATCTGTCACGCTCTGTGCGTGAGGCATCAACGGTCATTCTCTGCTTCCTGCCTTACTCAATATACTTTATGGCGCCTTATTCGGAAAGTCTGTTCCTGGTATTCTCCATACTGGCCTTTACATTTATTGCCAAAAAGAATTTCCTGATGGCCGGACTTGTGGCCATGGGCATGAGTGCCACCAGAAATGTCGGCGTTATGTTCGTGTTTCCTCTTCTTCTTGCCGGTATCATGGAGTACGGCTTCAGAAACCTTTTTACCTTCAACAGAAACAATCTCAAACTGATTCTGGGAATTATGCTGGTGCCGCTGCCGATGTTCATATATCAGAACTATCTGTTCAATCTGACCGGCGACAGCTTTGCCTTCATGCATATACAGTGGGCCTGGGGTCGTTCAATGGGCAATCCGGTAAAATACGTTATTCAGGGGCTGATGACGGGCGGTTATAAGGAATATTTCAGCATCATGATTATCATGAGTCTGCCTCTGGTATGGTATCTTTTCAGACAGAAATACTATGCAGAATCCCTGTATTTCATAATCTGCATTCTTATTCCTGTCATGACCGGCGTTAATGCTTTTCCAAGATATCTCTTCTGCATGCTGCCATGTCTGCTGACGTTCACTCTTATCGTCAAGAACAACATGGCTGCGCGCAGCCTTCTGCCGGTTGTATTTGCCCTGTTCAGCGTATTTTTTGCGCTGGCATGGGGGCATTCCAAATTCTTTGTGATCTGATTTTCAATCCTAAACACCGGGAACCTCCGGAAGAGACGGTTCCCGGTGTTTCTTCCGTATTGTATTTCCTTCCGCTGGTTTTTTGCCGTTGGGATTTGTGGTATATTTAGCCGTAAAATCAGGCTTGCCGGTTTTTTACCGGGGCTGTCAGAAAATAAAAGGAAAACCGAATGAACATTGCTCTGGGAATAGAGTATAACGGACAGGCCTATAAAGGCTTTCAGCGTCAGAAATCATTTGACAGTGTCCAGGAACGCATCGAAAAGGCTTTGAGTCGTGTGGCCGGAACTGATATTGAGACATTCTGTGCCGGCAGAACTGATGCCGGCGTGCATGCAACGGGACAGGTCGTCAATTTTACGACTGACGTCGTCAGACCGTCTCATGCTTGGATGCTGGGAACAAATGTCTTTCTGCCTTCAGATATCAGTGTGAAGTGGGTAAAGGAAACGTCGGATGATTTTCATGCCAGATTTTCTGCTACGGCGAGACGATACCGTTATGTTATTCTCAACAACCGCAGCCGTCCGGGAATTCTTTCCGGAAAGGTCTCACATTATTATCACGGCACGCTGAACGAGTTCGACATGAATGAAGCAGCTCAATGTCTTGTCGGCGAGCATGACTTTACCAGCTTCAGGGCAGCCGGATGTGAGAGCAGAACCCCGTGGCGCAATGTGCACAGGGTGTCCGTTAGCCGTATTGGGGATTACGTTATAGTGGATATTACCGCCAATGCTTTTCTGCTGCACATGGTGAGAAACATCGTCGGTTCCCTTCTTGAGGTGGGGTATGGTCATCAGCCGGTAAGCTGGATGGCTGAGGTGTTTGAGGGAAAGGATCGTACTAAGGCCGGACCTACAGCCCAACCTGACGGACTATATCTTGTTGACGTTACCTATCCTGATGAGTTTGCCATTCCTAAAAACACCAATCTGGGCCCATTTCTTCTGCTCTAGCTCACGGCTTGAGAATCACAATTTAAGCTGAAAGAGGCGTTAGAAAAATCAGACGGATTTCAGCAGTGACTGTTTCATGAATGACTGGTAAAACTTCGTGGTGAATGAAGCATGATTACGGAGATGCCCATCATAAAGGCTTTGAGGTTAGACACAGGCGGTTTTAAAAAGTGATGAAAAAACTGTCAAAATAGCCGACTGTATGGTGCTATTTTAGACTGAAAAATAATAAAATCGCTTGATTTATTTTAATTCACAAGTTTATACCCCAAAAGTGTGAATAAGTAAAAAACCTTGACGTAGTTCAAAAAACATGCATAAATACGCATGTTTTAGCGGAAGGTAAGTATCCGTTACAAAAACATGAATTGATAAAATTTAATGTCTGTCAATAAGCGGTGAACAGCATTTCCGATATTCGGAGCAAGCCGCAAACCCGTAAAACGGATTGCGTTTCCGGCAGCCGCAGAAAAAACAGCAATGGAAAAAGATAATTAGGGGAATTCGGATGTTAAAACAGAAAGCTCCGCCACATGATCAGAGCTTTGACAACAGAGCGGAATTTTTCAAGAAGCAGATATACGGCACCAGTAAGGGAAAAATACGTGGAGCCGTTGTCTGGAGAGATCTGGAGGAGATTCTGGCAAAGCCTGAAATGTCCCGTCCGCTCAAGGTGCTTGATGCCGGCGGGGGATTCGGATTCATGGCAATGAAGCTTGCAGCCCTGGGGCATGACGTTACCCTTGTTGACATTTCTCAGGATATGCTGGATCTAGGCAAAAGGGAGCTTGAGGAACACTCCGTCAGCGGAAGGATTACCTTCATGAAAGGCGAGGTTCAGAAGCTTAACGAGATTCTTCCCGGTGAAAAATTCGATCTGGTGATATGTCACGCCGTTCTTGAGTGGCTGGTGGATCCGAAGCCGGTGATCGGTATTCTTAAGTCAATGCTGGATGTTAACGGTGTGCTGTCACTTATGTTCTATAACCGTACGGCTCTGCTGTTTCAGAGTCTGGTGGTCGGAAATTTTGATTACATCAGACAGGGACTTGTCAAAAAGCGCCGTCAGAAGCTGACACCTATAACTCCTTTATATATCAGTGAGGTAAGGCGCTGGCTTGCCGAAAGCGGACTTACGGTATCGGGAATGAGCGGTGTCCGAATCATTCATGACTATATGCGTGACAAGAGTGAACAGGTGAGCAAGTTTGACGATCTGCTTTCATTTGAGCTGGAGTACAGCCGCAGCGAGGATTTTGCCCATCTTGGAAGGTATATACACCTGTGGACTGAACCGCTCAGGTGAGTATTTATCAAGAGGGCATTTTATGTCGCTCCGGCCTGAAAGAGTTTAGAGTATGAACGGTGTCGTTCCTTATCAGTTGTTCTTAAGCCATTCCTTAAAGGCTTTTCTGGTTTCGGGATCGGCACTGCCGTAAATAGATTTAAGGCCTTCAAGCATCTGCACGTTTACCTTATCAGCAGATATGTTATTTTCCGTTGTGGCGCCGGATGTCCTTTCCTCTGATTTTGATTTTTCAGCCACGGCGGTTATGTTTTCTGAGCTGGCCACAACCTCAGTAGGGCAGTCGGTAAAGGAATCTCTGCAGTTCGAAAGCTTCTCGGCAGTATTCTTCTTTATTTCCTTATTGCTTTCGGAAACGTAAAGAAGGTCGAGACTCTTCAGCTCAGATATGTAATCACGGTCAAGCTGAAAGCCCCTGTCTGACTTCAGAATCATGTATGATGCCTCATCGCGGTCTGCCGGAGCACCGTTTTTGGTAATTGTGATGCTCTGCTTGGCGGCATAGTCCATGGCATCGTCGTAGTCTGTTATGCGGCGGAAGGTAAATGAGTAGCTGTCATCCTTCTTTACGTCAGGTATGTTAATAACTATCGGGTTTACTGCTGAAGCAATAATCTTGTCATGTCCCTTTTTGAATGCTCCCTTAAACATGACAACCAGCTGGTGCTTTCCCTCGGACAGCTCCATTTCTCTCGTTTCACTGAAATATCCGGTCGTTTTTGCTCCGTCTGCGATTATGATGCTGTAGTTCTTTGGTGTTTTGAAAGACGCCGCTTCGGCATTTACTGCCGCTGCAACGGCTGAAACGGCAAGCAGAGCGGGTACGAGAATCTGTTTCTTCATTAAAATATTCCTTGTTTTGTTAGCTGCAGGTTTCGGTTAAGCAAACCGCCGTGTTTTGGGAGAACCGGCCCGATAACGGGGGAATTTCCCTTAAAGTGCGTCATGCCCCGAGCGGTTAACTACCGGTAATTATTATGAGTGACGCCGATACATTATAATCCGTTCCTGTTTTTTTGGACAACGGAAAGGTGTTGGGCAGGATAAAAAGCCTGTCAAAGGCGTATATTTTTTGTTCAAATTCTATCAGTAAAAAATTTTTTTACGAATTTTTATAGACAAGTAATTATTAAAAGTGTAAAGTATGTCATGTAAACCATATAAAACATATCGAATAGATATGAAATAAAAACGGAATTGAAAACGACTTGTGAATTGCTATATCATTTCGGCGTTTCAGTTTTGATAAAGAAAAAATATAAATTTTCAAAAACAACTTATGAAGGAACAGATACTATGACTATAAAGACCAAATTACTTGCCGGTGCGGTTGCTCTCATTGCTTTCGACTATGCTCATGCGGCAAACGTATACAATACTGATGATACCTCCCTCGTTTTAGGTGGTCGTGTTCAGGCTAACTTCAACAGCGTAGAAGCTACGGCCGACCATGATAAGGCGGCTCTTGAAACTAAGGCTCGTCTGCGTGTCGACGGTTCCACAAAGATTTATGACGGCGTGAAGGCCATTGGTTTTGCCGAATGGGAAGTAGGCTCAGAAACATCTCAGAACGGTAAGTGGAATACCCGTTTTGCATATACCGGTTTTAAGACTGATAATTACGGTACTTTAACATTCGGTCAGGATCATACCGGTATCTACTATGTAATTGACAGAACCGATGTGTTCACCGATTATGGTTCACGCGGTAATACCTACTGGTCTTACGGCGGTCGTCAGGAAGGTCAGATTAAGTACAACTACACCAATGGTGGTCTGGTATTCAACGCAACCTATCAGTCTGCAGGTCTTGATGCCGTTAACAACGGTGCGGCAACATCTGTAGGCTATACCTTTGATGTTGGTCTGCCTCTCGTTGCAGCCCTCGGCTATGATTTCTATGACGTTGCCGATTCAACCGATGACAAGCAGTCTGTTGCCGCAGGTCTCTCATTAGGTACTGAAGGTGACGGTTTCTACTCAGGTCTTCTTTATCAGTTCACTGATTATAAGGATTCCAAGAATAAGAACGGCTGGGAAGCTCTTGCATCTTATGGTTGGGAAAGTGGCTGGGTTCTTTATGCCGGTTACCAGAACTTAAGACAGGGACACGCCATTCTTAAGAGTAATCTCATCGGCGAACTTCAGTATAACTTCAACTCAAACTTCAAGGTTCTGCTTGAAACCGAAATCGGTGTAACTGATATCGACCGCGTTGATGTACTCGGTAATAAGATTTCATCTACCGGCGAAAGAAGCGACGATAAGGTATCAATTGCCGCTCAGTACAATTTCTAACGGAAGCAGCATACCTTAACTAAAAATGTGTCATTCAGAGGTACCGGGCTCTGCCCGGTGCCTCTTTGTTTTTTTACCGTGCATTAAAATGGTAATTTTTACCATTTATGACTTCATTTACTCCGGAAATATTCTGTGAAAAACATCCTTAATTTCTGAAGGCTTTCAAAATTACTTTTTTATTATGATATTTTTTTATAGGATTGATTATTTTTCTTTAATAATCTTTTCTAAAAAATCTTTATTAATGAGCGGGTGATTGTATCCTTTGCACTGATTTTTTAAGCAGAAAGCGCTGACTGATGATAACATCTGGCCTGAATCATGCATTGTTTTAAGTTGAGGATTATAACAGGTGTCCTGATAAGGCTCCCTGATGTATAACATAAAAAAGTGTTAGCAAAGTCTAACAAAAAATGTATAATTGGGGCGCTAAAACTATAATAAATTTTTCGATACATTATTTGCTGTATTACATGAAGGAATTTAACATGTTTAAGAAGACTTTACTTGCTCTGTCAGTGAGCATGATGACTGCTTCAGCCGCTCAGGCAGCAACCGTATATAATAACGACAATACCAGCCTTAATTTAGGCGGCCGTGTTCAGTCAAACATCAACAGTGTGTTTGCTGCATATGATTTCGATGAAACAGATCAGCACAAGGTTAAGGTTGAAGGTTCAGCACGTCTTAACGTTGATGCCAAGACAAGAATTTATGACGGCGTGAACGCTGCGGCGTTTGCTGAATGGCAGGTTGCCTCAGAAAGTTCTGAAAACGGCAAGTTCGATACCCGTTATGCAACCGTTGGTTTTGAAACCGATCACTTCGGCTCACTGAAGTTCGGTCAGACTGAATCCGCACTTTACAATGTACTCGGCGTTACCGATGTGTACGAAGATATTTTCTTCTCCGCTAATACCCTTGGTGCTTATGCTGACGGCGGCCGTCAGGAAGGTCAGATTATCTACTCCATTGAAGATCTGAACGGCTTCAGTTTCGGTGCAACATACCAGTCTGCCGGTCTTAGAGGCGTTAAGTCAGGTGCGGCTTTTTCTCTCGGTTATACCTTTAATCAGGAAAGTCTTCCTATATTTTTAGGTGCAGGTTACGATACATATAATACCGAAGAAACTGAGGCACAGAACGAAGACCTGGTAGGTCTTTCCTCAAGCTTAAGCAGAGATTCATTCGGCTTTGGTCTCTCAGTAGGTGAAATCGGTGACGGTTTCTACGGTGCTGCCGGTTATCAGCTTTCAAAATATGCAAAGCGTAACGGCTACAAGCTGAATGACGTAAACAGCTATGAAGTTGTTGCAGGCTACGGCATTGAAGGCTGGCAGTTCCTTCTCGGTTACGAAAATGCCCAGTTCGGCGGTGAAACAGTTGTAAATGACATTGACCTCGAAATTAAGTACAACTTCAATGATCAGTTCCTCGTTTACGCTGACGCATTACTCGCTCCTACAAATCATACAGAAAACAGAACCGTTCCTGATTACGTAAGATTCAAGGACAAGGCTCACGATTTACTGACTGTTGGTGTTCAGTATAACTTCTAATTATGGATTAAGCCGTGTCAGGCCTGATGCGGCTGTCTTATGAAGAACAGCATAAACGGCATGCGGAAAACCGCATGCCGTTTTTTTCTGCGGTCAGACATGCCTCTTCTGAGTTTTATGGTGGTGGAGTGCTGTCTTAGTGAAAGTCCTCGCATTCAAAGACCTGCGGTTCAATTTAATCGGCATTTTGACATTAATTGTGATAATATTGCATCACACAATATTTAAACGGAGTTTTTTATGAGATTACCACTGGTTGCGGCAATGATTTCGGTGCTGGTGTCAGGTTCAGCACATGCCGTAAACGTATATGATGACAACGGTACGCAGCTGAATGTTTTCGGACGGCTTGAAGGAGGTTTCTACAACAAGCAGGCGAACAGGACAAGAGATCACAATCAGAAGTCAAAGGCTTCCGTGGAAGGGGAGGCCAGACTCGGCGTATCCGCTTCGAGCACTCTTGTAACCAATATCAAGGCTGTGGCTTTCGGTGAGTGGGAAGTTTCATCAGAAAGCTCTGACAACGATCGTTTTGATACCCGTTATGCCTATACCGGTTTTGATTTGTGTCAGTATGGTACTCTCGTGTTCGGACAGGGGGATAC
The DNA here is from genome assembly GCA_902764345.1 of uncultured Ruminobacter sp. Lineage (GTDB taxonomy): Bacteria > Pseudomonadota > Gammaproteobacteria > Enterobacterales > Succinivibrionaceae > Ruminobacter. The sequence goes on along the minus strand of CACWVT010000011.1, from coordinate 1,105 downwards.
CGCAAGATACATTACTGTCGGTATGAATGATGTTTTTGAGCATTACGGTGATAATTCAAACAGCTACTGGGAGCTCGGCGGCCGTCAGGAAGGGCAGATAATGTATGTTAATGCCGTGGGCGGTTACACCTTTGGTTTCAGCTATCAGACTCCGCGTGACAACATGGCAACACATCTCCACCGTGATACTCTTATGGTGCAGGATCTTGACGTGAATGCGGGATATGCGGCTGCAATGGCCTATAACTGGCAGGATGGTCTTCTTGAAAGTCTGGCTTTCTCACTGTCTTATGACTGGTATGATTTTCATAAGAGTCCGGCGGGAGACAGGCACGGATTCAGTGCCGGTCTGAGCTACGGTCACCTCAATGATGGTATTTATACCTCATTTGTTTACAGCAGGGATAAGTATCAGCGCGAGGATCACCATATGTCCGGTTTTGAAGGTGTACTGGGCTACACCATGGACAACGGTCTCGGCGCCACCCTGGGATACGGCTATTACGGTTATGAAAACAGGAAGAGGGAGGTTTCCGAAATAACCTCGCAGGTTGCCTACCACTTCTCACCGGCGTTCATGACCTATTTTGAAGGCAGATTCGGTCTCGGCAGGGTTGATTTCCCGGTTGAGGAGACCAGTCAGCATGCGTCATACATGATTAATGTGCAGTATAATTTCTAACAAAGAATCAGGATCCTGATAACTTCAGGTTCCGTTGCGTAAAAATTTAATCTGATAAAAACAATTGGGCATTATGCCGGTCTTGATGCTTCAGGCGGACTCCGCCTGAAATCCCTCGGGGAATTTATGTACCGGACATAATGCGGAGATAGAGCAAATGTACATTCCAGACTTAAGCAACCTCAGTCTGCCGGATCTTCCGGCTCCATTAAGCAGCAGTGACATTGCGGAGTATACCGACAGAATAGCCGAAAAACTCAGGGAAAGGGATGCTGTGGTGATAGCTCACTATTACACTGCGGATGAGGTTCAGCATCTTGCCGAAAAAACCGGCGGCTTTATCGGCGATTCACTGGAAATGGCCAAGTGGGGCCGCAATCATTCTGCAAAGACCATTATCGTTGCAGGTGTGCGTTTCATGGG
>CACWVT010000010.1 GCA_902764345.1 uncultured Ruminobacter sp. | reverse complement strand
TAAAGAGAATTTTTTAAAAACATGGGAATAAATGTGATATTTAATGGTTTTATGATGAGATTCGCCCTAGTTATAAACTAGGGCGTGCGGAGTTTAGGACGGAGCGGTACCCGGAGCGGATCGGTTACGAAATCGGTTCTCGCTGATACCCTTTAGGAGAATTTTCGGCAGTTTCTGCGTGTGAAAATCTGTTTTTCTGAAGATGTCATAAATTGAAATGCAGCAGGGCGGAAATGCCTTAAACGCATGCATTGAGCCGTTTTAAGGCGCCATAATTGTGAAAAAAAAGTCAAATAGGCTTGAATTTAGTGATCAATAACTTAATTTTGTTTATTGCACGTTGCCCAACATGGCTTATCCACTGATAATTATAAACGTTTAGCGTAGCCTTTGTGCTGACGCTGAGAGGAAAGTCTAAAACAATAACGTGAAAAGAGGGCAAAGATGAATAAGACCCAGCTAGTTGAGAAGATTGCTGAAAGAGCAAACATTACCAAGAAGAAGGCTGATGAAGCTCTTAAGGCATTCGAATCTGTAGTAACTGAAACTCTTGGCAACGATGAGACCATTACCCTTGTTGGTTTTGGTACTTTTGAAGCCAGCGAACGTAAGAGCCGTGAAGGCCGTAACCCAAGAACCGGTGAAGTCGTTAAGATTGACGCCCGCAAGGTACCTAAGTTCCGTCCAGGCAAGGCTTTAAAGGATGCTTTAAAGTAAGCTGCGGAGTCGGCTAATCCATTACAAGAAAGCACACATTTATGTGTGCTTTTCATTTATGGACAGCTGAAAATGCAGAGTGTTTAAAAAAACGACAGAATGCCAGTGTGTCCCTATATCGTAAATCTGTTATTTTTTGTACAGTCTTCATTTCTAACCGTGATAAATAATAAAAATGAAATAATAATAGTGAGATTATTAAAACATTTTCATTTATAATAATCACAATTTTTTAACTTTTTAGTTTGTAATTTTTTTTGATTGCATAGTGTATATTTCGGAGTAAAGAATACATGTTTACTGATAAACTCCGCGAAGGTGCAACCGGTCCGGCAGCCAAAATACTGTTCGGCATTATCATTGTTTCCTTCGCCGTTGCCGGTGTCGGCTCTTATTTAATTCCAGATCGTAATGAAGAGCCTGTAAAGGTTAACAAGGTTAAAATCCCTGAATATGAGCTTGAAAATCAGGTTCGCCTTGAAAAGAACAAGCTTGAAAGACAGTTCGGTAAGCAGTTCTTCGAACAGCAGATGGCTGCAGATGAGAACTTCAATAACAAGTTCAAGGCAACCATCCTTGAAAAGATGATTAACGATGAGGTTCTTACCCAGCTTATCGCCAGGGACGGTATTGAAATTCCGGCTGCCATTGTTAAGGCTAAGATTAAGAGCATGCCTGAATTTATGGTTGACGGTAAGTTTAATCAGGAACAGTACGAAAAGGTTCTTGCCATGGCAGGATTCCAGAGCCCTGACGTATACGGTGAAGCCTTAAGAAACGATCTGGCAAAAGAAACCTTCTTAAAGCCGGTTATTGACGGTGAGTTTGCCTTACCGGGGGAAGTAAGCCATCTTGCTGAGCTCCTTACTGAAAACCGCACCTATACCATGGTAAACGTAAACAAGGCCAAGTTTACCGAAAATGTTACGGTTTCAGATAAGGAAATCGCTGATTACTACGAAGCCAACAAGAATAACTATCTGCAGGCTGATAAGGTAAAGTTCTCATACATCTACCTTACATCAGAAGATGTTAAGTCAGACGTGCATTACACTGATGATGATCTGCTTAACTACTATAATCTCCATTCAGAAATCTACACCGTTCCTGAAAAGCGTGAAATTTCCCACATCCTTTTAACCGGTGACGATGCAATGGAAAAGGCAAAGGAAGTAAAGGCTAAGCTGGATGCCGGTGCAGACTTTGCCGCGCTTGCCAAGCAGTATTCTCAGGATCCTTCTTCAGCACAGAACGGCGGTAAGCTTCCTGCATTCGCTTTAGGTAATCAGGATAAGAATATTGCCAGCGCTTCCTTCGCTCTCGTTAAGCCGGGTGACGTGAGTGATCCGGTACAGTCTGATTTCGGTGTGCACATCATTAAGCTCAACACCATCATTCCTTCTACCTCAAAGACTTTCAGTGAATCAAAGGATGACGTAATCAGAAGATACGTTAAGCAGCAGAGTCAGGAAGTGTTCCTCGACAAGCGCCAGATTGTTTCAGACATTTCATTTGAAAATCCTGATTCTCTGGATCTTGCCGCTAAGGATGCAAACGCTTCAGACAAGGAGCATCCTTCTGAAACCGTAAAGGTTCAGGTTCATGACTACATCGCTTCAGACGCTAAGGATCTTCCGTTCCCATTCAGCGAAAAGTCTGTAATGGATAAGATCTTTGATCCTGAACTCCGTGAAACAGGCGTAAATTCTGATGTTATTGAACTCGGTCAGAATGCCTTCGTGGTTGTTCATATCGAAGATTATGTACCAAAAACTCCTAAGAAGCTTGAGGATGTCAAGGATGAGATTAGGGCTGACATCAGTGCTGAGGCATCAAAGTCAAAGGTTGACGAATACGTAAACGGACTTCTTGCTTCACTTTCAAAGGGTGAGTCTCTCGAGAAGGAAGCTGCTTCCGGAATGATTACCATTGACAGCCCAAGAACAATCTCCCGTCTAGACAACAAGGTTGACGAGGAAGTTTCAAAGAACGTATTTGAACTGGCTCATGCTGAAAAGGGTAATATCAATTTCGGCAGATATACCGCTAAGAACGGTGATGTGTATGTACTGATTCTCGATTCAGTTGAACAGAAGACTGAACAGGATGCATCACGTGATGACTTCCTTACTCAGCAGATCTCCGTAATGAAGTCCAGAGCGGATAACTTTGTACTTATCGATTCTGCACGTGCAGATGCCAAGATCGAGTATAACCGTACAAAGAAATATCTGAAGACCTCTTCTGATAAGGGAGAATAATTACAGAGGGTAAGCAGGAGTCCGGCTCCCCGCTTATAATGAATCACCGTTCCACGTTAATGCGGAACGGTGATTTTTTTTGCTGTGATGAATCACGAGCGGAAGCATTCTTAACCCCGCCGCTAAGCGATGCCTCAAGGTCCTGTCCCTGCGTGTTTTTAGCGTCAATAGGTTGACTAAACATATGTGCTGTTGTAACATGACGAAAGTTTCTTACACGTGGCGGTTCAGGCTGTATCTGCTCTGTCTGTCATGATGCCGTTTGTCGGTGTCGTTCGGTTGCAGACTGTAGGAGACGTTCACAGGCACAACGGTAATAATTGCAGGTGTCAGTTAACGTAGAGCTGTTGTGCGGCTCCGGCTGGGAGCACGGCTGAATGTTGACGTGTTATCCGGTTTTCAATTATGGCGGCTGGAAATTCATCCGGCCCGGAAATCAAAGATAAGGATTTATTTTAATGGAATTCAAGACTACTGAAGATAAGGTTTGTTACGGTATCGGTACTCAGGTTGGCGATCAGTTAAAGCACAGCATGTTCCCTGCATTCAACGTTGATGCAGTGATTGAAGGTGTTAAGGATTCTCTTTCTGGTAAGTTACAGCTCAGCCAGCAGGATCTCATGGATGCTTTCAAGGAATTAAATGAGAAGCTTGCAAAGGAACAGGCCGCTCTTGCTGAAGTTGCCAAGAAGAAGGGCGCTGAATACCTCGCTGAAAATGCCAAGAAGGAATCTGTTGTAGTAACTCCTTCAGGTCTTCAGTATGAGGTTCTTTCCGAAGGTAATGGTGCAGTTCCAAATGAAAACAACGTGGTTAAGGTTCATTACCACGGCACTCTCATTGACGGTACCGTATTTGATTCATCAGTATTAAGAGGTGAACCTGCACAGTTCGGCGTAAACCAGGTTATCAAGGGCTGGGTTGAAGGTCTTCAGTTAATGAAGGTTGGTTCAAAGTACCGTTTAACCATTCCTTACGAACTTGCTTACGGTGAAAACGGAGCCGGTTCAATTCCTCCATGCAGCGTTCTCGTATTTGAAGTGGAACTTCTCGATATCGTTAAGTAAGCGTTAAGCATGCGGTAGTGAGTCGTCAGGCTTACATAATCCGGGGTGGCGGGAAGTCCTATGGTGCAATGCAAAGCGCATCGGGATTCCCGCCTTTAGTATAAGATACCGTAGGACATACGGAAATTTATGCCTGCATGGATGATCTGAGACGCCAGTGTTTTCAGGTTTCTTTATAAGGCTCGGTCTACCGGGCTTCTAAGGTCTGAGCAGGAATCCCGTGCCCTGTCACGGGAGTGTCAGTTGGAGTCAAATTATGAGTAAGTTACGTATTGCCGTTGCCGGTGTAAACGGCAGAATGGGACGTTGCCTGGTTCAGTCAGTGTTTGCAGCCGGTGAAAAGTGTGAACTTGTAGCCGCTACCGAACATCCTGAGTCTTCAGTTATCGGTGCTGATGCCGGAGAGATTGCCGGCGTAGGCAAATTGGGTGTATCCGTCGTTGCGTCTCTTAAGGATGCCGCAACATTCGACGTTCTGATTGATTTTACCCGTCCTCAGTCATCTCTCGATAATCTTGCGGAATGCGTTTCACGCGGTGCTAAGGTTGTTCTGGGTACTACCGGTTTTACCGATGAGCAGAAGAAGCAGATTGCCGCATTCGCTGAAAAGACTGCTGTTGTGTTCGCGTCAAATTTCAGCGTGGGCGTAAATCTTGTGTTCAAGCTTCTTGAAATGGCTGCAAAGGTTATGGGTGATTATTCTGACATCGAAGTTGTTGAAGCTCACCACAGACATAAGGTTGATGCTCCGTCAGGAACCGCACTCAGCATGGGTGAGGCTGTTGCATCAGCTCTCGGCAAGAACCTTAATGATATTGCCGTGAAGGAACGCAACGGCATTATCGGAGAAAGAAAGCCGGGTACCATCGGCTTCTCAACCATCCGTGCCGGTGATATTGTCGGCGAACATACCGTAATGTTTGCAGATATCGGTGAACGCGTGGAGATTTCCCACAAGGCTTCAAGTCGCATGACTTTTGCTAATGGTGCCGTAAGGGCAGCTCAGTGGCTCAGTGACAGAACTACCGGTCTTTTCAACATGCAGGACGTTCTTAATCTGAAGTAATTTAAAGCCGCACGTTCGCGTGCGCTTAGAATCTTAAGGAGAAACGGCAGTAATGCCGTTTCTCCTTTTTGTTTGTCTTTGCATCTCTTCATTCAGCATGATGCTGAAACAATAACTGTTTCAGCCCGGAAGAGAATCCTGGTAATGGTTAACTCACCGTCATTCGGAGACTTCGTCTTTGCTGTCGGAGTTTCTGCGGCTGATGAGTGATGATATGGCCTCTTCAGCAGAGATTTTATGTCTGCTGATTTTGGTGTAGACACTTGTAGGGTTCAGCCCAAAGTATTCGGAAGCTTCGATGATGGAGCTGAACGTCATACCGTTTATGCTTACTTTCTTCATGCTGTCAGATTCGTATGATAGGCATAAGTCTAAAGCTTTCTCAGGGCTTTCGGCTCTTTTGATAACGTTGTTCCATCTGGATCTTCCGATTCCGTAGTGTCTGCACATCGCAGATACGGATTCAAAAGTTTTTCCGCGGACGGTAATGCTGGTCTTTTTTCCTGTCATATTAATTTTGATGTTGATAGAAATTTTAAATGTGTTGATCTGATTTTTATATGGTATCAAAAGTATACACTATAGTAAATAACCTGTACAATATTAATTCATTGCATCTTTATAAGATGGATACATAAAAACACAAAAATATGTCAGATATTGCATTGCGACGGTTAAACATATCTGATGCAGGTTGAATATTCAGGATTTCATGGCAGACAGAAGCGGAAATCACTGAATGGCGGCATTGATTGTCGTTAGCGGATTGCCGTTAGGAATTACTTTACCTTCGGGAGATCCTTCCAGCTTGTGGTGTATGAAGGGGAGCGACGTTCCTGCTTTGAGACCTGTCCGTGAGCATATATTCCCTGAGCGGCCAGAAATACCGTGTTGTGCTGTTTCCGGTTAAGACTGTCCACGGCATGCTGAAGCTTTTCTCTTTTCTGCCGCAGTTCCTCTGATTCGCAGGGGGTATCGAACATGTCTGACTGTGATTCCCTCAGAGGGGAAAGATCCTCAAGAATGACTCCCGCCTTGTAGTAGAGATAGCCCGGGATGAAGATTTTTTCCAGAACTTTCAGACCTGCGCTCATAAGCTCGGTGGTGTCGCAGGTTTTTACGCTGAGGCGGGCAGTAGCCTGTTTGGCGTATCTGCGGTCAACCCTTGAGGCAAGGTTAGTCTGGATAAAGATGCTGATAAGTCCGGCATACTGACCATCCTCCCTGAGCTTTTCCGCTGCTCTTGCGATAAAGTCGGCAACAATCTGCCGAAGCTCTGACAGATCAACGATGTGATGTCCGAAGGTTCTGCTCCACATAATCTGCTTTTTTGGTCGCGGTTCGTCCTCAAGGGTTATGCATGAGATGCCGTTAAGTTCCCTGATTATGTTGGCGACAGTTATGCTGAATCTTTTTTTTACCTTTTCGGGATCCATGAGGGAAAGGTCGTATGCGGTTCTGATTCCGTAGTCTCTGCTGAATTTTTCATTAAGAGCACGGCCGATTCCCCATATGTCATCAAGAGGTGTCTGTTTAAGGGCAAAAAGTCTCTCGTCGTCGGTGTCTATGGTCATGACTCCGCCGGGCAGAATTCCTTTTTTGGCACAGTGATTTGCAATTTTTGCGAGAGTCTTGGTGGATGCTCCTCCCACGCATACGGGAATACCCACATCATGGGTGACGGCATGTCTGATGTCCAGACAGTAATCGTGTCTGTTTATTGTTATTCCAAGCCCCGTAAGATCCATGAACGATTCATCTATACTGTATCTTTCAATGTTTACGGCGTATTCGCACAGCTTGGAAAAAACTCTGTTGGACATGTCAAGATAAAGACTGAAATTAGAGCTGAATACGGCAATGCCGTATCGGCTGACAAGATGTTTAATCTTGAACAGCGGAATGCCCATGGGGATTCCGATCTGCTTCGCTTCATTTGATCTGGATATTACGCATCCGTCGTTGTTCGAGAGAACAATTACGGGCCTGTTTTTCAGATCCGGTCGGAACAGTCTTTCGCACGATACAAAGAAATTGTTACAGTCCGCAAGGGCAAAATAACGCCTGGAGGTATTCATTTCATAGGCCCTGAGTCTTGAAATGTCTTCCGGTGTGGCTTTGTCCGGATCCGTGTATCTGATTATGCTCATGTGACTGTCGACAGGATTATTCCGCAGGTGAAAACTTTATGACATTCTGAGAGGGATTGCCGCAGGTTTTAATGAGTTTGCCATTATCGGTGCGGTCTGAAATCAATCTTTCCCAATAAGATTATTATACCTCAATTATACACGTTAATAGGAATGAATGTAAAATAGCGACTATAATTTATATTAATTGATTACAGTGAATAAATTCATGAGAAAGCCCCGGTTTGTTCGAAACGGTTTATAATGAAAAAACAAAGACATTACCTGAGGATTGCGCCATGAACAGGGCACAGATAACGGAACTTTTTGAAATATTCGAATCCATAAATGACAGTCCGAAATCGGAGCTTAAGTACCGTAACGCATTCGAGCTGCTCTGTGCGGTGGTTCTTTCCGCTCAGGCTACCGATGCTTCGGTTAACAGGGTTACGCCGGAGCTGTTCAGACTTGCTCCGGATTCAGAGGCTATGTCCAAACTTCCCGTAGAAGAGATAGAACGCATAATATCCTCGATAGGGCTTTACAGGGCTAAGGCCCGTTATCTTTCCGGACTGGCACGGAAGCTCGTTTCCGATTTCGGAGGAGAAGTTCCGATGACCGAGTCGGAACTTACGTCTCTTCCCGGTGTCGGAATCAAAACTGCCAGAGTGGTGATGAATGTGGCTTTCGGCATGAATACCATTGCGGTGGATACTCATATATTCAGGGTTGCTGACCGTATAGGACTTAGCCATGCAAATACTCCTGACCTTATGAGCGATGTTCTGGCACGCCGCATCCCGTCCCGTTTCCTCAAAAATGCCCATCACCATCTCATACTTCACGGACGGTACGTCTGCACTGCCAGAAAGCCTAAATGCGACATCTGTCCCGTAAGCTCTCTCTGTCACTTTTTTAAGACGGCTTCAATGGCCTCAAAGTAAGTAAAATCAACATCTTTTTTTGATTTAGTGATCCAGTAAGTTTTTTAATTTTGCATTTTATGTAATTATTATAAAGATAGGAGAGTTACGTATGATTAACATTTGGACAGCTGTTGCGTTCAAATGTTGTCATTCAGTTTTTTTTGGGATTTTTGAATGCCTTTATTGCGGATAAACATTTAAAATATCTCTGATGCGTTGATTTTATCTATCGATGTAATAAGTAAGTCAGAGGAACTGCCGTGCGGGATATGCCGGATTTCTTCTGGTAGGCAGTCATGGGGAATCATTCATCAACATCTTGGCTGCATATAAGACCTCTGCGTGACTCCGATATTACTGACAATGGCTGGTTTGTATTTTTGGAAAGGCGATCTATGAACGATACAGACAAAAAAAATAATGAACAGAAGATAATTAGCTCGCTTGTAAGAGACTTTATCATATATATAGATCAAGAATGCTTTAAGAGTCCCGAGGATTTTAATCCGTTCGTTGATCTGGTGGTTCCGACCCTGCGTAAATATAATCAGAAGTTAAATGTTAACTGTGATTACATTAAGCATGTCCGTAAAGTACTGGCAAATGAGAAGAACCTGAAGAATAACCTTGATATTCTGCAGAGAAGCGGTCGTCTGAGCATCGTGGACTGTGCCTCAGTCGGCGATCTTATAAGCAGTCATCATTCTGACGGCAATACGCTGTTTATCACTCAGGACTACGATCAGGCTACCGGTATCAAGAATAATGAGGATACATTTGACAGTAACAATCTGTTTATAAAGTGTATCAACCTTGAAGCTTCTCTGGATTATTTCAAGGGCATCAGAAACAAGTATGCCAGTCTCGGTAATTCACCTGCCGAAGCCGCTAAGATGAATTCGATTATCATCGACATGTCATCACTGTTTTTTGAGAATACCTCATTCTTCCTTGATGACCTGAATCTGTTCAATAATCCGAGTTTTAAGTACAAGTTCTATATATGCAAGACAGATCTTGATAAATTCTATAATGAAGCCAAGATAAGTCATTTTGCCGATTCCAGCTACAGCCGACTCGACAGAGAGTTTGGTGCGATTACGTTCAATCCGCAACTTGAAGGTAGGGATGACAGCGCCACAGTCAGAAAATTCAGAACGGAAAAGAATGTAGGTGTTCTGACTTTTAATGACAGCAGAGCCAGTGAGTTCTACAACATGAACGATCCTGACCTGTCCGGTCGCTGGGTATGTCCGTTCAAGATTAAGGATGGAGATGCCAACACCGATTATCCTTCCAGCCCTTGGAAAAATGACATAAACAACCTTTTTGCAAAGGTGAAGGATTTCCTTAACTCAAATGAGGATTCTTTTGCAAAGTACGCGGAACTTTCCAAAGCGCGTACTGCAGCCAGCATTGAAGAAGACGAAAAGAAGAAGCAGATTGAAAGCGCTAAGGCAAAGCCTGCAGAGGAAAAGAAGCCTGTTGCCGATCCTATAATCAAGGTAAACAACTCTGATTTTTCCGATCTCGTTGTTGAATCCGACGCAACGAAGAATAATGAAATGATGTTTGCGAAATCCAAGGATTTTGCAAAGGCCGTTGTTCAGCCTAAGTCTCAGGATGTGGTTGCTCCTTTAGCCACTTCATCAGTTAAAGCTTCCACGATTAATCCGGAGGTCGCCTCCACTGACGACAGCGTTATCCGTCAGGTTAATCAGAACAACAATCTTCAGTTCGTTAAGAGTGACGAAAAGAAGCCTTCCATAGCAGACAGGGTTCAGCCTCCGGTTCAGGCCGAAAAGAAGATCGAGACTCCTGTTTCACAGGAAAAGAAAGCTGAACATGTCAAGACTACGGTTTCCGTTGTCGGCGCGGCTAAGAGTGTTGCTGATGCCGTATCAGTTGAAAAGATTGTGCCTCAGGAAGGAACAAAGGTTGAGTCTTTTGACTCCGTATTCTCTGATTCAAAACCTGAACAGGTTGTTAAGTCAGAAGAAATCAGCCCAGAAAAGCCTGAAGTGAAGGCAGAAGTGAAAACTGACATAAAGGTTGAATCCAAGCCGGAAGTGAAGACTGAGGCAAAGGTTGAAGCAAAATCTGAAGAGAAGATCGCTGAAAAGGTTGAAGTAAAGCCTGAAGAAAAGATCGTCGAAAAGGTTGAAGTAAACCCTGAAGAAAAGGTTGAAGTACTGCCTGAAGAGAAGATCGTTGAAAAGGCTGAAGTAAAACCTGAAGAGAAGATCGTTGAAAAGGTTGAAGTAAAGCCTGAAGAAAAGATCGTCGAAAAGGCTGAAGTAAAACCTGAAGAAAAGACCGTTGAAAAAGTTGCTGCAAAACCTGTTGAAAAGGAAGAAAAAAAGCACAGAGGTTTTTTCGGTTTTTCACTTTTTGGTCGTAAAAAGAATAAGGCTGAAGAAGAAAAAACTGCTGAAGTCAAGGCTGAGGCTGACGAAGTTAAGACTGCGGTAGCAGAAAAGACTGAAGCAGTTAAGGCAGATGTTGCCGAAAAGATTGCTGATGCCCAGGCCAAGGTTGATGAAGCTAAGACAGCCGTAACTGAAAAGGCTGAAGCAGTTAAGGCGGATGTTGCCGAAAAGATTGCAGATGCCAAGGCCAAGGTTGATGAAGTTAAGACTGCAGTGGCAGATAAGGCTGCTGAAGCTAAGACTGCCGTAACCGAAAAAGTTGAGGCAGTTAAGGCAGAGACCGCCGAAAAGCTTGCTGATACCAAGGTTAAGGTTGATGAGGTTAAGACTGCGGTAGCAGATAAGGCCGCAGAAGCTAAGACTGCCGTAACTGAAAAGGTTGAAGCAGTTAAGGCTGAGACCGCCGAAAAGATTGCTGATGCAAAGGCTAAGGTTGATGAGGTTAAGACTGCGGTAGCAGATAAGGCTGCAGAAGCTAAGACTGCCGTAACAGAAAAGGTTGAAGCAGTTAAGACAGAGACCGCCGAAAAGATCGCTGATGCAAAGGCTAAGGTTGATGAGGTTAAGACTGCAGTGGCAGATAAGGCCGCTGAAGCTAAGACTGCCGTAGCTGAAAAGGTTGAAGCAGTTAAGGCAGAGACCGCCGAAAAGCTTGCTGATGCCAAGGCTAAGGTTGATGAAGCTAAGACTGCAGTGGCAGATAAGGCCGCTGAAGCTAAGACTGCCGTAACTGAAAAGGTTGAAGCAGTTAAGGCAGAGACTGCCGAAAAGATCGCTGATGCCAGGGCTAAGGTTGATGAGGTTAAGACTGCAGTGGCAGATAAGGCCGCTGATGCTAAGACTGCCGTAACCGAAAAGGTTGAGGCTGTTAAGGCAGATACCGCCGAAAAGATCGCTGATGCCAAGGCTAAGGTTGATGAAGTTAAGACTGCAGTGGCAGATAAGGCCGCTGATGCTAAGACTGCCGTAACCGAAAAGGTTGAGGCTGTTAAGGCAGATACCGCCGAAAATCTTGCTGATGCCAAGGCTAAGGTTGATGAGGTTAAGACCGCTGTAGCAGATAAGGCAGCTGAAGTTAAGACCGCCATTGCCGAAAAAGCAGGTGAAGTTAAGGCAGCATTGACCGAAAAGACTGATGAATCTAAGACTGAAGCAGTCGAGAAGGCAGAAGAATTAAAGAGTGTCGATCCTGTAATCGGAGTTGCGGACGGCGCCAGTGAATCCGTTGAAGATGCAATAAAGTCTCAGAAGAGTATTAAGGAGTCAATTGCCGGCATAGTTGGCGATACTGATGTTCTTAACGATAACGATGAACATAACAAGAAGGTGAAATTCATGTCCTCAGGGCTGGGCTTCAATTTTACAAAGAAGCCTGAGACCAAGAAGGATTCATCTGCCGAACATGGTTCATCAGATCATGAAGCTAAAACCGTAAAGTTTGTATCCAGCGGATCAAACTATAAGTTCTCCTTTAAGAAGAAGCATGATGACTCAGCTGCACCGGAAGAACACGCCGATGCTCATTCTGACGAGCATGCTAAGCACAGTTTTGTTTCCAGCGGTTCAAACTTCATGTTTACCGTAAAGAAGAAGACTGAAGAGACAGAAGAAAAGAAGGTTGAGGCAGCACCTGCCAAGGCTGAAGAAAAGAAGACCGAAGCAGCACCTGCAAAGGCTGAAGAAAAGAAGACCGAAGCGGCACCTGTAAAGACTGAAGATAAGAAGGCTGATACAATCAGTTCTGATGACAAGAAGCTTCTCAACTTAAGTCATGAAACTACCAGAATTGCTCTGGACTCAGGCACGGCAGTAAGCAGTGACGTTCCTGCAAAGCCAAGTCTCCAAAAGAGCAATTTTGACAGCAACGGAGCCTCCGTGTCTCTTGCTGATGCGGTTAAGATACATGACAGTGCCAAGGTTTCGCAGAGTGTTAAGACTCAGGACAACGGAATTACCGCTAGTGATGTTCTGAAGAATGTTTCTGTTGATGACAAGATGAATATCGTTAACGACTTCAACAGATTCAGAGTCTCTGACATCGCTGACAGCATTATCGACAGCAGTAACCGTGCTGAAAAGGCGGATGGTGATATCAGTTCAACCGAGGAAAGCATTACTGCCGGCTCATCTACCTCATATAAGGATGCCGTATCAGCTCTTGCCAAAAAGACAAAAGCTGAAAACAGCGTAATGGTAGGCAGTGCTTCCTCAATGGCTGAGAGAACCGAGGAGATCAAGAAGTCATTTGCCAAGACCGTTGAGCTTGCTTCCGAAAAGGTTAAGTCCGAAGCTGAATCAGCAGGCAGAAGCGCCGATGTTACCAGCATCGACAGTGGCAGAAACGATGCTCAGGATCTGATCAAGAAACTGAATCCGGTGAAGACATCCAGGGAAGAGTATGCCGCTAAGGGTAAGTCAATCGTAAATGAAATGCTCTCATCAATTGATCAGGTGAAATCAAATACTTCCTTTGGCGAATCTGATGCTATCCGCGATGAGGACAAGACTCCTGCAGCTTTACAGCTTAAGCCTAGTGCTGCGGGCTTCAACCTGACCGGAAAGGAACTTGAAAAGATCCAGAAGGAAAGGGAAGCAGAAGAAAAGGCCCGTCTTGCTCAGGAAGCCAAGCAGCGTGAGGAGGATATTGCACTCGGCAAGATCAAGGTTCCTCATGTTACCCAGAACTTTAAGCTGGACAAGACTACCGGCGGATTCAACATCACTTCCGACAAGGCTGAAGAACTTCAGGAACGTCACCGTATCAACAATATCGGTCTCGTTGAAGCTCTTAAGGCTGAGAAGACCCGTCAGGAAAAGGAAGCTGCCGATTATGCCAGAGACGTTAACACCGTTAAGGCAATCGAGGAGTTTGAACTTGAAGGCGAAAACGCTGATTACGTATACGGCAAGTCTTCAAAGATCAAGGATGAAACTCCGGTTGAAGATTTCGACATGAATGAAAAGCGCAAGGAAATGCTTCGTAACTATGAAGCAAGCCAGAGAAGCGAAGTTTCAGTCAGAAGAAATCTGGATTCCGCAAGCTTCTATAATGCCAATGACAAGCGCAAGAGCAGATACGGCAATGCCGTAAACTCTGCCGGTCAGACTGCCAGAAAGGTTGCTGACGTTCGCGGCTTTGACAGTTCGCTGTTCAGTGACAAGCCTAAGTCATCAAGCATGCAGAAGACCAATCCTGAAAGAAGTACTCAGGATTACGCACGCGTTAACCAGATGATCGAGGAAAGAACCAGAGAACTCGAAAACAGAAAGCCTGAAGCTGCACTTCAGCAGACTCAGACCAGAACCGATGCGACTTCAACCCAGTCCCAGACAGTTGATATTGTCATCAGCAGTCAGGACGGAGTGAAGGCCGGTGCCGGCAAGGAGGTTGCTGCCGTAAGAACTGAGGCTTCCAGAGTTGAGGAATCAATTGACGTTAAGCCTGTTTCAGTGGATCGCAGTGTGGTTTCATCAATGGACAATTCCGCTCAGGCTCCGTTCGCCAGAACCGGTAATCCTTATCAGGTTACCGTCGGTCTCGGTATTGTTGAGATTCCAAAGCTTAACGACAGTGTGTTCATCAACGGTGCCGAAGTTAAACTGACAAATCCAATTATCATGAGTCAGAGCCTTGCAATTTACGCCAATGAAAAGGATCCTGACACAATCATCAAGATCTTCGGAAGAAATTCTCTGAATGCTTCCATGATTGCAAAGCTTGAAACCATGATGGAAAATCAGGTTAACATTGAAGGCATTGAGTGGCCTCGCGCTCTTATCAAGAACGCTTCCGGTGACATTGTCGGTTGCGTAATGAGAAAGATAAACACCACTTCTCTGCAGGTAATGTGCAATTCAAGAGAGTACTACTTCCACAGCTACAACCGCATTGATCTTGTTAGGATGGCACTGGATTACCTTAACAAGGTTGCCAAGCTGCATGAACTTAACATCTTCCTCGGTGTTGAGGATCTTAATGCGATTGCGATTGATGCTCATAAGAAGGTGTCTTTCCTGAACCTTGAAAGAATGCAGATCGGTGATTATCCTTATCTGCCTGTTCTGAATGCCGTGACAGCTCCTGAACTTTCAAGTGAGCTTTCAGCCAACATGGCCGGCGAAATCAGCGACAGATATGTGGTTGCCTATACTCTGTTCAAGCTTCTTTTCCTGGGCAGAAGTCCATATGTAACCAGTCATCTCCAGGGTGTTCCGGTAGATAAGCTTACTGCCTTCAGATTCCCTGAAAATGTATTCGATCCGATGGTTCCGCCAAAGGATGAAGCGTTCTACATCTGGAGTTATCTGCCTCAGTACATCAAGGAAGCGTTCATTTCCTCACTGTCTACCGGTTACCATGAATCAGATCGCCGTAAGACCGTGAACGATTGGCTTGTTCTTATGAACAAGTTCCTGGTGGAGATTACCAATCCTGCCGTGGCTCCAATGGCACTTGAGCTCTCTCCTTCAAGAGCAGCGTCTGCAGACTCTTCAACCAGCGTTGAATGTAAGCTCTGCCGTTCAGCTGTTTCAAAGATTGATGCCAGCGTAACTGACGGTTTCTGTCACCACTGCTTCAATCAGAGAGGCCGTCTTGCAAAGTGCTCATGCTGTGGTAAGACCTTCCTGGTAAGCTACAGGGACATCAAGGTCGGTGGTGATGACAGTCCTAAGTTCTGTCAGTCATGCAAGACCAAGTTCATGCATACCAAGACAATAAGCAAGTGTCATGAATGCAACAGAAGTTACGTTGTAACCGAAGGTGATGAACTGCTGTACGGTTCTGAAATCTACTCAAGATGCCAGGACTGTCTGAAGGCTGAAAGAGACAAAAAAAAGGAAGCTGAAGCCAAGGCTGACGGCATGATCACCAAGAAGTAAGTAAGAATATATTAACCAGCAATTTGAGTGTCGCTTTCTGAGTGACACTCTTTTTTTTGTCGTTTTAGCAGACAAAAGTATAAAAAATGTACAAAAAATCATAACTGAGGCTGTTATGCCTGCTTTTAGGGCACTATCGTTCAATTTTTTTGTTAAAATAGGCGCGGATTAGCGTGGTACCGCTTACATTCTGCTCAAAAGTGATTTTTTATTTTGCTAAACTTCAAAAAATTATATTGCTTAAGTTTAATGATTATTAGTAAAAAGTTATCCTTTTAAGTGGAGATAATTTGCTTGTTACCATGTATGGGATATTAATAAACTGATTATAATAAAAATGATATTCCGGCAGTTGTTAAATATAATCCGTAATCATTTTAATGAACTGGTTATGGTAAGGTGCTGAGAAGTTGATAAATATTTTTTTAGTGGATGATCATGACCTTGTACGAACAGGTATTAAAAAGATATTAGAAGAATGTACGGGGATCAACGTTGTTGGGGAAGCTTCAAGCGGGGAGGCAGCAGTAGCCTGGTGCAGACAGCATCAGTGTGACATTATTTTCATGGACATGAATATGCCGGGAATTGACGGCATAGAGGCTACAAAAAGAATACTTCGTTACAATCCGGGGGCCAGAATCATTATGCTGACCGTTCACACTGACGATCCTATCCCAAGTCAGGTGATGAAGGCCGGTGCATGGGGTTTTCTTACCAAAGGTGCTTCAGCGGAAGAAATGCTGAAGGCAATTCATGAGGTTTTCTCAGGTCATCGCTATCTTGAATCAAACATTGCCCAGATGATGGCGCTCGTGCGTTTTCCGGGAAACGGCAAGAAGGAAGTCGGTGATGACGGTAATCCGTTTGGAATTCTTGCTGAAAGAGAACTGCAGATAAGCACAATGATTTCTCAGGGCATGAAGGTGAGTGAGATCGCCGACAGGCTCGCCATAAGTCCTAAGACCGTAAACAGTTACAGATACAGAGTGTTCAAGAAGCTGGGAATTAACGGTGACGTGGAGCTTACCAGACTGGCACTGAGATACGGACTGGACGGCTTAAAGTAATATCTTATTTCACGCAATTACCATTACGTAAAAAGCAGACCTGTAAAGAAGAAAATCTTTACAGGTCTGTTTTTTGATCCGGTCAGTATTTCTGATTTCTGTATCCCAGATAGATCTGCACGGCTCCGTTTTTAAGATGCACCATATCCTGTTCAAGGTCTCTTACGGCAATGAGAATCGTGGTGCAGGAACGGTGTGCGTGCAGCAGCGTCTCCAGTTCGTTATTTACCGAATGAAGCTCGGTAAGATACTGCTCGGAACGTTTTCTGTCCAGATTCATGAGACTCAGCAGAATGCGTTTGGTAAGGATTCTGTTCCTTTCAAGAAGGGTTTTGATTTCATCGCTGAAGTTCAGATTCTCAGGCAGGTTCCCGATGCTGGAGATAAGAACCATGTTAAGGATTCTCATCTTATGAATGCGGTGTAGGAATCTGGTAAAGGATCTGAAGATGAATACGTTGAAGAAAAGGGCATAGCGCCATACCGGCAGCTTTTCCTGATAAACCCTGCTGCTTTTCAGAATTTCATTTACCCTGATGTTGGTTTTTTCCTCCGGTGTGTCCGGATGATTTCTGAGAGAGTAAATGCAGAGTCTGTATTCTAAGTAGAATCTTGTCAGATAGTGACGGTAGGTTCTCAGCATGTCAGGCTTTTCCGTTGCCGGCATGAGCACGGCACTTACCGCAAGGGAGATGATCGCACCTATGGTGGTGAATATAACCCTTTCAGTGATGAGATAGTTCGGCGTAAGGGCGGTATGTCTCATGAGAATGGCCAGAAGCATGATGGTTGCAGCGGTTATGCAGGACACAAAGAGGTAGTAAAGCGAGGTAAAAGCCCGGCTCCACAGTGTAAGTCCCGCAAATATCACCAGAAATGTCATAAGTCCGGATTCGCTTGGAAAAAGCAGACATATGAGACCTGCAATGATGACGCCGCAGATGCTTCCGCCTATGCGGTGAACCGTTCTTCTGAGTGCCGTAAGGGGAGTGTCAATGTAGAGACAGACGCAGAACGTGGTGAGCGGTATCCAGAAGCTCTGATCCACCGGATACGCCCATGCGGCGAGCTCCGCAATCAGCATTGACACGGCCATGACCTTAATCTGCGCTTTAAGCGGACTTTTATTCTGATGAGGCATTTTTTATTTCCCTCATTTTTAGTGCGGTAATGGCTTCTATCACTTCTCCCGCGTGTCTTTTCATTTCGCCGTTACAGAAGGGATCGTCCGGCACCATGGCAAGATTCAGGCGAAAGAAGTTAAGCTCATCGACGGCGGTTTTTATGTCTTTATCAGTTCCTGCGGAAAGCAGACCGTACATGAGCTTGAATATACTGTTTCTGAGACTGTTTATGTGCGCCACGTGTTCGCTGTCGGTGTCGGTGGTCGGCCAGTAGGTTATGAGAACCACACCGTTCAGAATTTTCACGTATCTTTCCTTTCTCTCCGGATCGTCCACGTGTTTGGTTATGTTGTAAAGCGAGCTCTGGAGCATCAGCAGTCTGTTCTTGGACTTTTCGCTGAGATCCGAAAATGAGTCATAGTAGCTTGAACGGCACATCATGCGTGCGTAGAGCTTAAGATCATGATAGAAGCAGTGATTTATCAGCAGACACCAGTGAAATTTAAGAACCGGTACCGCAAGAACCGAGGTTATGACGCAGAGCGCTCCGCATCCCGCGGCGACGGAGAAGTTTGCGGGATTTACCTCGTGATTTACGTCAAGAAGACCCATGCCGAAATTAACGATGTTGAAAACGCTCATGAACATTATCGTTCCCGAAGCGGATTTGTGTCTGGCAAGGGCGTACACCGTTGCGGAAGACAGAACGATGGCGGTGACGATCTGGGCAACGTACATGTGGTTGTGTCCGTACCAGATGCTGAGTCCGATTGTGCCCACGAGAAGAAACAGACTTATGATTATGTTAAGGAGTCTGCGCGGAAGCGTATCTCCGGTCATTGATCTCAGACCGTTAAGCGCCACAATGAGAATGTATGCCCGGGCTTCGCCGAGTTCAAGAATCTGAGTAAGAATGACCGCAAAAAACATGCTGATGGCACCGCGGAGAAGTTCAGCGGTGTATACGCCTTCCAGATCGTTTCGGATGTAGTCTGTTATTCCAAGCATGGTTTTGTCCGGTTATTGGTTGCAGATGGGACTCCATACCTCAATTCTATGTAACGCATGCGTAAAAATCAAATAAACCGTATAAAAATCCGATTTACGACCGGGGTTTGCTTAATTTATGACGTAATAACGGGATCTGAGGCTTTATTTAAGGCCTTTTTTAATGGAAAAAGGTGATTCTGACCGATAAAACGCCTCCTTTACGTGAATGCGGAATGTCGTAACTGAATTTTCCGTCCGGACGGAAATCAGTCATACATGCAACTGACGCGGTTTTGCAGGTGAATGACATCAGGAAGCTGATGTCATAAGACTCAAGGAATGGTATAATTAAAGGATCATGATGAGGAATACTCCGGACGGAAGTGAGACTGGTGATTATGGCTTTCACGCAATTCCCCGTTCCGCGTTAATAAGTCCGGATAAATGAATAATCAGGCAGTAAGAGCATATATTAAAAAAGATATATTATTGGAGTACATAATGTCTAATAACACGGTTGCACAGCATTCAAGGGCCGCGTTTGTTTCTAAACTTGGAGGGCTTCTGGCCGTTGCGGGATCCGCAGTGGGTCTCGGTAATATCTGGCGTTTTCCGACACAGGTTGGCGAAAACGGCGGTTCGGCATTTCTTCTTGTATACATGGGCATTATTCTGCTGTTCGGCGTACCGCTGCTCCTGTCTGAGTTTGTAATAGGACGCAGGGCCAGGGCTAATGTCGGCCGTGCCTATACCGAGCTTGCCCCGGGAAGCAGATGGGGAATTGTCGGCATGGGGTCTTCCCTGGTTGCCTTCGCCATTTTTTGTTATTACGTGATTATTGTTGCCTGGGTTCTTTATTATTTTGTTCAGAGCCTTACCGGACAGCTCACGGCAGGTGGTGAGGGAGCTCATTTTAAGGAACAGTTTACCGACTTCATTACCAATCCGTACTGGCCGATTGTCTGCACGGCCGTAACAATGGGGATTATCCATTTCATTATTCAGGCCGGTGTTGAGAAGGGGATTGAGAGATCCTCAAAGTTCCTTATGCCTGCACTTTTTATCATCCTGCTGGTGCTTGCGGTTGTTGCCATGTTCATGCCGGGAGCTGAGGAAGGCTACAGATTTCTGTTTGACTTCGATTCGAAGCAGGTTACTCCGAGTGTCTGTCTGTCAGCCCTAGGTCAGTGTTTCTACTCTTTCTCCATAGGTATGGGGCTTGTTACCTATGCATCATATTTCGGACGTAACGTGAATCTCAGCCGCACGGCTCTCACCGTGGGCGGACTTGACACCATGGTTGCGATTCTTGCCGGCCTGATTATTTTCCCTGCGGTGTTTTCCGTTCCCGGACTGTCACCTTCAAGCGGGGCCGGTCTGGTGTTTGTGTCTCTTCCTGAAGTGTTCAGCACCGCGTTCTCCGGTAATGCGATTCTGACCTGGTTTGTGCCAACTCTTTTCTATTTCATTCTCTTTGTGGCTGCCGTAACCTCCGCAATGTTTCTGCATGAGGTGGCTACGGCATTCGTTCAGGAAAAGCTCGGATATTCAAGAAAGAAGTCCGCAACTTTAATCTCCGTATCTTCCCTGATCGTTGCCTGCGTGGCGTCTCTTTCTCAAGGACCATGGGATTTCATAAGACCGTTCGGCATGAATCTTGTTGATTTTCTGGATTATACGACCTCTAAGATTATTCTTCCGCTTACCGGTCTGGGCTCAGCCATATTTATCGGCTGGGTAATGAAGAAAGAGGACGTCATAGATGAAATCACCAGTGGCGGAACTTTCAGATTCGTCTGGTCAAGGATGTTCCTTTTCATAATCAGATACATCGTTCCGGTGCTGATTCTGGTTATCATGGTAAGTCAGTTTGTAATGTAAAGACCGGTAACGGCCGGTTACTGATGGGAAAGACGTCTTGCGGTTTTCGTGACGGGCGTCTTCCGGTACCGGTTGTTACGGATATGTTTTAACGGCGGGGACGGACACGACATGAGTTTTGACAGTGAAGCCTTCCTGGCAACGGTACCGCATCAGAGCGGCGTGTACCGCATGTTTAACAGTGACGGTGTGATTATCTACATCGGCAAGGCGAAGGATCTCCGAAAGCGCCTCGGTCAGTATTTCATGAAGGACCTGCCGAACGTCAAGACGGCAAAGCTGGTTTCGCTTATTGATCATATTGAATTCACGGTCACCTTTTCCGAAACAGATGCGCTTATCCTGGAATGCAATCTCATAAAGCAGTATCAGCCGAAATACAACATTCTCCTGAAGGATGATAAGTCATATCCGTATATTCTCCTCACTGATGAAAAACATCCCAGGATTTCATCCCATCGCGGAGCCAAAAAAAGCCGGGGAACCTATTTCGGACCGTATCCGAGTTCTGGAGCCGTGCGCGAGTCTCTGCGTCTTCTGCAGAAGATATTTCCCGTAAGACAGTGCAGTGACACCGTATACAGAAACAGGAAAAGGCCGTGCCTCATGTACCAGATGGGCAGATGCATGGCTCCGTGCGTGCCTGAGATCTGTGATGATGCGGAATATGCCCGACAGGTTCATCTCTGCCGTCTTTTTCTGCATGGAAAGAATCAGCAACTTTTGAATGATCTGGTTGAAGAGATGGATGCCGCTTCCGCAAATCTGGATTTTGAAAAGGCCATTAAATTCAGGGATCAGCTGACAAACCTGCGCAAGGTTCAGGAACAGCAGAGCGTCAGCGGAGAAATTTCAAGCGACCTGGACATACTCGGATGTGCGACGGAGGACGGTCTTGCCTGTGTGCACGTGCTGTTTATCAGAACGGGTAAGATCCTCGGAACCAGAAGCTACTTTCCTAAGATGCCGGCCGATAATTCGCCCGAATATCTGCTGGAGTCATTTATAGGCCAGTTCTATCTCATCGACAGGCACGGACGCAGCATTCCTGATGAAATTATTCTTTCGGCAGAGCCTGAAAACATCCGGGAAATTGAAGAGGCACTGAACAGAACCCTTTCCAAAAACGTCAGACTTACGGCTTCCGTAAGAGGTGAACGTGCGGGCTACCTGCGTCTTGCCAGAGCCAATGCGGAAGCATCACTCAGATCAAGACTTGCCCATGAGAATACCATGGCTGAAAGAATCGAAAGCTTTGAGGAGCTTTTCGGACTGTCAGATGTCGAACGCATGGAGTGCTTTGATATTTCCCATACCATGGGTGAGCTTACCGTGGCGTCCTGCGTGGTATTTAACCGTGAGGGGCCTGATACTTCGGAATACCGCAGATTCAACATCGAGGGGATTACTCCCGGTGACGATTTTGCGGCAATGCATCAGGCTCTTACGCGAAGATTCAGAGGCATTACCGCAGACGGAAAGGTACCCCAGGTTCTGTTTATTGACGGCGGAATGGGACAGCTCCATGAGGCTGAACGCATGATTGCTGAAATATTCAGGGACGTGACGGACGTGATGCCTCCTTTTCTTATCGGTGTCGCCAAGGGCGAAGGCCGCAAACCGGGGCTTGAAACACTGATAACCGGATATACCCATGAGGAGCATAATCTTACCCTGGATAATCCGGCACTGCAGCTGGTGCTGCACATAAGAGACGAATCCCACCGTTTCGCCATTACGGGACACAGACACCGCAGGGAAAAGAGTCGTGTAACATCAAGGCTTCAGGATATTCCGGGAGTCGGTTCCGTGCGCCGTCAGGCTCTGCTCAAGCACATGGGCGGCATGCAGGAGCTTCTTAAGGCAAGCGCGGATGAAATCAGCAAGGTTCCCGGGATCAGCAGAAAGCTTGCGGAACAGATTTATGAGTGGCTCCACGGGTGATGCGTTCTCAGTGTGACCGCATGCGTTCATACTGTCCGAACGGTGTTTTTTGTGGTATAAGATAAGAGTAAGAGATTGTTCCGCAATATGTAAAAGCGCGGTACGTCTGCAGTGACTTTTCATTTACGGTCATATTCAGTATTTTCAGGAGCGCAGCAGTGGACGGTGAGATTATCCGTAAGCCGAGAAAGCAGAAGGCCGCATTCAGGGATAAATCCGTTAATCCCGATGAGGCTCAGGAGCTTATGCTGCTTACAGCACGTGAAATAAGAAGGCTGAGGGCTGAAGGGAAGGACGTAAAGTCCACCTCCCGCAGAAGACACGGCTGCAACAGATGCTGCGTCTGTACCGGAGCCTGTCCGACATAGTCTTTGGCCTGAAGAAACAGTTTTTCGATTCATCCTGTCAGGTTTTTTCCGCCTGAATTCTTTTGTGTTAATCCGATGTTAAATAAAAGATAATAATTATGTGGCATATTTTGCGATCATGCAGGTTCAGCCGGAAATCAGCGTGTCTCAATCCTTTATTTTTCAACGGTTTCGAGCTGTCGTTAAGCTCATTAGGGCGATTCATGAACCCTTCGACGGGGATCGCAGACCCGTATTATCTTAAGATGTATAATCCCATAATAATTGTTTGTATCCATGAATGAGACTGTTCCCCCGGCGGAAATACTTCCGTCAGAGTCATGTGGTTAAGTTCCCTCCGTACCGGAAAGAAATTCGGCATGTTACCGTTTACGGGCGTTTTTCCCGGTGCTTAGATATTTCGGAGGAAACCCCTATATTACCCGGGAACGTCATACCGACCGGAGGGATTATGGAATCAGGTTCCAAATCAGCAGCGGCTGATAATAACACTCAAGTTTCTCTTTCCTTAAAGCGCAGAATCAGACGGCTGACTGAACTTGTGGCTGACGGACTGACCGACAGGACTGACACCGTCAGATCATCTGTTCTGGCAACCCTGTGCGGGCTTAATACCTTCCTGTACGGGCCTCCGGGAACCGCAAAGAGTAAAATATGCCGCAGACTTAATGAAATCTTTGCCGGCAACGGCAGATATTTTGAGCATCTGATGCACAGGTTCTGTACACCGGAGGAGCTTTTCGGCCCCATAAGCATTTCAAAGCTGAAGCAGGATGAATACGAAAGAAAAACCGCCGGGTATCTTGCCGATGCCGATTTTGCCTTTCTTGATGAAATATGGAAGTCCTCTCCGGCAGTACTGAACACTCTTCTTACCCTCATCAACGAAAGAACATACCACAACGGCAATAAGACAGTGTCGGCTCCGCTGCGGAACATGGTGGTTGCCTCCAATGAGATTCCGCTGAGCGAGGATGATCTTGCCGCACTTTACGACAGATTTATCGTAAGACTCGTAATTGAACCCGTACACGGTACCGATAATTTCAGGAAGCTGCTTCTTTCTGCTCCTGAGGTTGACAGGGATGAGCATCTTCACAGGGATCGGCTCAAGGATCTGGCCGTTACGGATGAAGAATACGGAAACTGGAAGAAGCTGATTGATGACATCAGGTTATCCGATGAACTTCTCGGCGCCATGGCTTCCCTCCGTGAGGCACTTTCCGCAAAATACGCTGAGGAATCCGCAGGGAAAAACGTAAAACAGGGGTATGACGGCTTCTCGGAAAATGAGAAGGCCGGGACTTCAGTTTCCTACATTTCCGACAGACGCTGGGTTCAGAGTGCCCGCTATCTGAAGGCTGCGGCATTCTTCAATGAGGAGAATGAGGCTGCAGTCAAGTATCTTATTCTCCTGGAGGACATTCTCTGGCATGCTCCTTCGGAAAAGACCGGACTCAGAACACTGATACTCGGTGAACTGAGAAGAGCCCTGGATGAGAGAATACGGAATACTGATGAAGGAAAGATTCTGGAGAACAGCCGTATACTTGATGAAATTCTTACGTCCTGCAGCAATGAGCAGCTCTTTACCGATCACAACATTGCCATAAGAATGCTCAATGAGGGTGACGAACCTAAGGTTACCTTCAGCATGCTTAAGGATTACGGCTTTACCTACGTTAAATCCAACGATTTCTGGAACCTTGAATCATGGTTCAGAAAGACGGATATCAAATCACTTTATCCTGAGGAGGTTATATCCGGCTGCAGAAATCAGGTAAAGGACGGAAAGACGGCCATACTGCTTCCGGAAACCGGTGACGTAATCAGGATTATTCTATACCGTGATCTTAACGGTTACTTCTCCAAGGGGGATGCTGAAGGCACAGAGGTGTTTACATTCTCGGTTCCGGGACACAGAGGAAGTGACGGTCAGTCTCTCGAGGAGGAACGCTATACGGCACCTTCAGTTCTCATGCCGAAGCTGGTACAGCTGTGGCTTAAGAACAGACTTGAGGACAGGTTCGAGATGTATGCCCGAATTTCTGAAATTCAGAGCCATTTCGGCGGTCTGGAAAAGAAGATCAAAACAACCATCAGAATTAATTTTGAAGGTATTTTCAGTGAGGAATGCGGCCGGGCTGAAAGACATGCCGCCGACGTTGCGGCCGTTAAATCCGTCGTTCCGCTTAAACCGGAGGAGCGTGGCGAACACATGCCGGGTCGTTTTATGATGACTGCCGGCACTGACGTCTACATCCTGACCATGGAGAACGGTGACAGGGTAATATATCAGACTCCGCACGGCAATTTCCCTCCGGCAAAGGGAGAGGTGCTGACCTACGAGAGAAGATATAACGGCAAAGGCTACGTCTGGGCGGAAAAGGAAAGCTATCGCAGATGGTTCAATGCCGAAGTCACCAGACTCGGGATGGCATCCGCCAGACATCTTAACTGCACCTTTAACGAAGACAACGAGCTGTTTGCCGGGGGACTCCACTGCGTTCTCAATGACGGGGAAACACCGGTTCCGGGCAGGAATGCCATGCGCCTTCAGACAATAAATTACGAAAAGGCGCTTCTTGAGCTGTCACCTGAAGACAGACTGGACATTACTTCAGCAAGAATACCGTTTGACGAATTCACTCAGAAGGATGAGTTTACGGTGCTGGATCATGAAGGCAGACCTTGCGGAAAGGCATCCTCCAGGGAGGCGCCGACAGGCAGGTCCGTAAAGATCCGTTTTGACAACGGCGGTGAGGTTAACAGCTTCATATCCAGTGACATTCTGCGGTTCCTGAATGAGACCATAAGTTCCTTCAAAACCGTCAGGAGGATTATTGAGGAGAACGCCAGGTTTATAAAGGACACCAGAGCGCGTCTTGACGGCATACGTGATTCGGTAAACAATGACATCTTCCTTTCCGATGAACAGAAGAAGCGCCTTACTGATATCATAGAGGAAGTTTACGCTCCTGTTAATGCGGAAATAGCCAGGGCCGGTTATTATGAAAAGGTGGCCTCCGAGCTGGTTGACAAGTACTCCATAAGAAAACATGCTGCAAAATAGGAGCTTCTGCCAGTGACCGTGGGTTTCGCACGGTCCTGGTCTAACCTTTCTGCCGTATCATATGCCGTCCCGTGCGATTCGGTTGGCGGGAAGGATGATAACGGCAGTCATCAGATAAGGAATGAGATATATGCGGACAGTTGAACTGACGTCAGGCGTTTCAGCCGGAGGCGGTGTTAATCCGCTGAATGTGTCCGGTGCGGATGTATCCGTTACGGAACGGTCTGCAGTTACTTCCGGATTTTCTGACACGGAACCTTCCCCGGAAGGAAAAACGGTAACCGGTTCCCGTGAACGCACCGGATCCGTGCCGGGTGTTTTTCCGATAACTGATTTCTATGCCTGCGGCGTGGAAAAGCTCCGCAGTCTCAGGGAGAATAAGCTTCGGGAACTCAGGACTCCGTCTCCATCCGTAATCAACAATATCGATGCGGCACTTGCAGGACTGAACAGACTTAACGGCTCTCTCTCCGGGGCCTTTAATTCCAGACTGGAAAATCACAGCAGGTATGCGTCGGATCTTCTCCTGGCGGATTATCTTGCCCGCAGATCCCTCGAAGATTTTCGCAAAAAGGAGAAATATCTTTCCGATCTGGATGTTCTGGGGGAGAAGTATCTTCACAGTCAGCTGTATTCCGGTGAACTGCGCGAGCGCATGTCCGGACTTGCAGCGGCCAAAACGGAACTCCATGCTCTCAGGTCCAGGCAGGACGGCATGCTGCAGACTGACAGAATTGAGGATCTCACCGACCGGTGCAGACGTGAGTTCAATGTGGCTGACGGAATCAGAAAAGCCCTGATTACCACGGTAAGAAACGAGATAAGCAGACTGGAGCTTAAGAAGGAAGAGTCCATGAGGAGTTTCCTCGAAAGGGCTCTTGAAACCCAGTTCAACGAAATGTGGGACAATATCAGTTTCTGTACCGGGCAGGGGATCCCGTATTCCGTTTATGCCAGATCCTTCGGCGGCAGCGGAGATGACGAGGAAACCCGTGAAATGACGGAGCATTATCTTTCCGCCTACCTGAAACAGCGTAACAGGGGGAATACCGACGGACGCGAAACGGTACTGAGTGCCTATTCGAAGGTTCGCCCTTCGACATCCGGCGGCATATTCCTGAAATACCTTAACGTGGTCAGGAAAAACATTCCTCTCATGAAAATGCTTGAGTCCCTGGGAAGGTACCTGAGTCTGGATGTCCTTGCGGGAGACAGGGCAGAAAAGATTTATACCGAAAGAATGGCCAAATACCGCAGGAACGTGCGCGGGGAGCACATATCAGGTGTCACGCTGGGTGACACGCTTGACTATGCCCTGCCGGAAGAACTGGCGGGACTTTCCGATCCGGATCTGGAGCACCTCTTTGACATAAAGCTCATAAACCGCTGCCTTCTTACCTTTGATTTCATAAGAATGGCCCGTGTTTTTGAAGGAGGAAAGGGAACCGAACCGCAGAAGCAGGAGGAAAAGGGGCCTGTCATAATCTGTGTCGACACCAGCGGATCAATGAAGGGTGAGGCTGAAGACTACGGCAAAGCCGTTGCTCTGGTTCTGGCCCTTAAGTGTCTCGAGGCATCAAGACCATGTCACATCATAAACTTCGCCATCGAAACTGAAAACATTACCGTGGAAAGCAGTCGTACCGAGGCATCGCTTGAAGAGGTGAATTCCTTCCTCAGACGTTCATTCAGAGGCGGTACATCCATAGATAATGCCATGCTTAAGGTGTCGGAAATGATAGAGAATGAGCCTGATTTTGCCAGGGCCGATGTTCTCTTCATCACCGACGGCAAGTACATGTTCAGCAGTGAAACCGTGAGTGAGGCATCCCGAATAAAGCAGAAATCAGGGGCAAGATACGTGGAATTTATCAAGGGCTTCTCAGATTTTAATAAAAATGGAATTTTCGATAGAATTTTTGTGATATGTAACAATAACTTCACTGAAAAATAACATGATTTTATTGTAAAATAGTAAACAGGTATTGAAATTTGTGTGTCGCCTATAAAAAATTTTTAAAACAGCCCTGCGGTAATCATAGTCTAATAATAATCCGCATATTCCGGAAAACGACCGTTTTCCGCTCATGCGGACCGCAAAAGGTAAGGGCGGGCATGTTACTGTTTTTAAAGAAGTCTATTTGGGGAATATACGTATGCCATTAGAGTCAGCCTTACTGAATCTTCTTGTTGATAAGGGAATTATCAGCAGTCCTAAAAAAAGCGTTGTTATCGGTGAATGTGAAGAATATGAGAAGTCAGTTATAGCGACGGTAATCAGTCTCAGTTATGCTGAACCAAAGCAGCTCATGGATCTTCTGGCTGAAGAGTATGCACTCCCGTCAATGGATTTCAGTCAGTTCAATCCCAAAACTGCTCCCCAGAAATATCTCAACGAAGATTACTGCATGAAATATGAACTTGTTCCGATGGGCATCGTGGATAATACTCTTTATCTTGCAGTATCCGATCCGTCATGCCCGAAGGCCATTGAAGGTCTCGACGCATTCGCTACCAAGTACGGTATCAGCACCGACATGATAGTTGTGGAAGAGGATAAGCTTCAGAGAGCTCTCACCATTCTGTTCCGCAAGAACATAAATCTTGCCGATGACGAAAAACAGGAAGGCAACTGGTTTGACTGACGGACGGTCAGACTTCAGGTTTTCGGATCTGAATCTTATTTAACGATAACGGCGGAGAGGATGTTTGTCCTGCCGCCGTTATCATTAGGAACTTTCCGTAAATCAGCGTATATCCCAGACCGACCATGGTGACTGTATATCTATGATAACGGTGGTTTCTCTTGGATCCAGCCGCCAGCGGATATCGTCATTGATTGCTATCCCCACATAGGTGATTTTTGGATCGGGATCCGGAAAATAACTGTCCTTTGCATTAACGGTAACCTTTATTTCAGGATATCCCGAATCGCTGTCTTCCGCATTTGTCGAGGTTACCTCTATTGAGTCTACGTATTCGGTAGCGTAGTCGCGTGGTGAACGCAGCTTCCAGCCGAAGCCCTCGGTGGCCTCAGAGGTGTTGTCGCAGATTCCCGCAAAATCAGTGTAATTATACTCATGGGCGCAGATTGCAGCCTGTCGTTGAACATTGTGGGCCTCCATGAGGATTTCGGTAAAAATGCAGTTTTTCATATGCTGAATGACTATCGGTAAACCGATGACAGCAGCTATGCCTGAGAGCGTAAATATGAGCAGTACAAAAACAATGGGAACACAGATAACCAGTCCGGCTCCCGGCTTCTTCGGATGTTCCCTGTTGTGTGCAATTGAATCCATAACGTTCATTATGGTGTAGAGGCGGAGGAAGCAGTAAATTTCAAGCACCGTTGCCACAAGTGACATAACGAAACAGACGGCATAGCCTCCAACCATCAGTGTAACGGACTGTCGTCCGACGCCGATAAGCATGATGATTGCCGCTACCGCCATCAGTATTGACGACAGCAGTATGACCGCACACTTGGTTTTAATGCCATCAGATATCCTGGCATATTCATAATAGCGGAATCTGCGTAAAACACTGCTTACCCTGACGGACAGACCGAGAGACATGATGACAATGACAAGAAGCAGAATCTGTCCCAGTAAATTCACCACGGGAATAAAAAAAGACACGAGACAGACAATCTGCATGATGTTCATGTTGTCGAGTTTTTTGATGACTGCATTAAGCTCCGGGTCATTGTTCCTCTGACTGAATTCTTCCTTACGTTCCGTCTCGAAATCAGCGTCTTTCTGAAAGTTTCCGGCGGTTTCGGCAGCGGATTTCAATCCGCCTGCAGGCTCCTTATCATCGGAAACCTCAGTGTTCTGAAGCCTGCTGTTTTCAGAAATGGTGTCAGACTGCAGTTTTTTCCCGCATTCAGGACAGAATTTGGAATTGTCGTTGATTTCTTTTTGGCAAAAAGGACATTTCATAAACATATCTCCAAGACTGACATCCGGAATTCCGCACGGGTTTTCCTGATTGTCCGTTAAACGTACAGCCGGGTAAGTTCCGGCTGTCGTTTCTTATAAAGACATGCGGCGCCATGCACCGCTTGCAGCCTTTCAAATTATCATCGGTAAAAAGACTTATTTAAGTGACGGTGAAATCCCGTGTTCATATGAAGGAGCCACGTTGATGACGCCAGCAGCCGACCGTAATTCATCCTGAACGGCTTTCCATTCGTCATATGATTTAACGGTTACTTCATACACGGTACTGCTTAATTTGGAGGCGCTTAGTCCTGGTGGAATGCAGTCCACGCCTTTTGCACATTTTACCAGTATGGAATCCTTTATTATGTAGCTGCTGTTATCGCTGTTTTTTACGTATGCCAGATGATGGGGATCCCTGTTTCCGACAACAACCTTTTTGTTTCCCAGTTTTCCAAGCTCGTTTTCGTTTTTAACGGCTTTTTCGGTACTGGATCCGTTTGGTGCCTGGGTATCGTTTTCGACTTTAAAATTATCCGTAATGATGGTTGGCTCAATATTTTCGCCGTATTCTGCTTCATCAGCCCAGACAAGGGGACTGATTACCAGAGAAAGTATGGACAGGATCGGAATAAATGATTGTTTCATGGCAATTCTCCGTGAACTGAGGGGACCGTACTTATAAAGATTGTATAATTATCAACATCAGTCATCATAAGAAGTAATATTTTTTGGGATCACGATCTCCATGACGGAGACGGTGAAATTCAATTCTGCACACCATTTATCAAAAAGGATTTGTTGCGGTCTGCCGTAATTATCAAAACGTAAGGAGAATATAAAGATATACGATTTTGTCATAACCACCGGAAGGGCTCTGTATTCCGGTGCGTCTTCCTCCGGACTGTCTGAGAAAAGGAAAAAACTAAAAATATCTTTCTCCGTTAACGTTCACATAAAAAAAGTTATTATGTCGGATTAATTGGAGTTCCCGTGTGAAGGATGCCATTGTTTTGTATATAAAACGTCCAATTGCACACAAATAATCTGCAGTGCCAGGATGCATGAACAATGGCCGGTCCACGGCGATTACGCAGCTCTGTTATGAGTGAGTCATGCTTCCGGAATGACACAGACAGGATGGAGTGGCCTGTCTTCAGAGAAAGGATTCACAATGAAGATTGATCTGACTGCCAAAATTTCAACGCTGATTCGCCGTCTGGCGGACATGAAAAAGGATCATGTATTTACGGACAGTACGTATAAACTGCACGTGCTGCAGAATGATACGGTGGAGGGCATCCACACCGTGAATACGCCAAGACCTGATGAATCGGTTCCATTTGACGGTGAAGTCATGATCGGGGTTTTTCCGATGAAAGGCGAGGCAGTCACGGTTGCTCTTGCAGACATCCTGATTGCAGACGGACAGACACTCGGCAGCATTGTTCCGGACGGCATGTATGAAAACCTTGCGGGCGGTTCCGTTACGGAAATCTGTCTGGGTCGGATGTATACCACCGGAAAGGCTCTTATCATCAGGAGCGGATCCAAATGCGACAGGTAAGCAGAACCGGAGGAACATGCATTCCGGCCGGGCAGATCCCCGGGCCGCTTCTTTGCTTGGGTATGGCCTAAAGAGAAAACTCTGTCTTTTTAAGCCATACGGATTCTACAGAAGCTGCTTCCGCATTATTCGGTTGGCAGAATCTTTCCGGCTGCTTTCGCCTTTTTCATTTTAAAGTATCTGACAGTTTCCTCATAGATAACGTTTCTCAGGAGGAAGATGGCGATAAGGTTAGGGAATGCCATCAGACCATTTGCTATGTCTGCCATTGTCCAAATGGCGAATATGGCGGTATTTCCGGAAATGTTATGGATATCAACGAAAATAACGACAAGAATATAGGATGCCACAATGCATATGTATAGCGGTCTGTAAAATCTGATTGCCTTTGTTCCGAAAAGATATATAACACATCTTTCAGCATAGAAATTCCATCCTATGATGGAGGTAAAGGCAAAGAGTATAAGGCTTACGTTTACAATAAGCCTGCCGCCGGTATCTCCGATTACTGACTGAAATGCCTTGGTGGTCATGTCGACGCCGGTAAATTCTGAGGTCCAGGCGTTGGTGACGACAATAGTAAGGCCAGTCAGCATACAGATAACCATGGTATCCATAAATGTGGCCGTCATGGAAATCAGCCCCTGTTCCACAGCGGAGTTTGTTTTGGCTGATGCCGCGGCAATAGGGGCGGAACCAAGACCGGCTTCGTTAGAAAAGATACCTCTGGCCACGCCGCTCTGTATAGCCATAAGAACCGTTGCTCCGGCAAAGCCGCCCACGGCCTGAGCAGGATGGAAGGCACTTGAGATGATGAGCTGAATGGCATCCGGAACGGCACTGATATTGTAACCGACAATGATGAAGCATCCCACGATATACAGAAGCGCCATGGCCGGCACGATGAACCTGGAGGCTGTGGAAATGGTTCTTATGCCGCCGAACGTGATTACTGCAACTAAAACTGTCACGAGAACTGAGGCATGAACCGGGTTACAGTGAAGCTGAACAGCTGATTTTACGATCGAGTCAATCTGAGTATAGGTTCCGATGCCGAAGCATGCGGCCAGAATGCCGAATACGGAGAACATTATTGCCAGAATTTTGGCTGTTCTGGAGTATCTTGGTCCAATACCTCTTCTGATGTACAGCATCGGTCCGCCGATAAAGTTACCGGAGGAATCTTTTTCACGATATCTGACCGCAAGCATGCATTCTGCGTATTTTGTCGCCATTCCGAGAAAGGCAGCGAAAAACATCCAGAAGAGTGCACCCGGGCCGCCGATGCTTACCGCCGTGGCCACACCTGCTATGTTTGCCGTACCGACAGTGGCCGCAAGGGCGGTACAGAGTGCGGCAAAACTTGTTACGTCACCCAGCTTGGTTGGATCTCCGTCATGGGGCGTACATGCCATTTTCAGCGCCGTTGACAGCTTTCTGATCTGTAGTACTCTCAGTTTTAATGTCAGAAGAAGTCCCAGCCCGAGGAGCAGGATAATCATTGGAGGTCCCTAGATAAAACCCTGAGCGGCCGAGAGATAGCTTGAGATTGTGGTAACTAGGTCTTTCATGTTAATGCCCGTGAAAAAATAATTGCTGATCGCTGGTTATTAAAACAGTCATCATTTAAAGGCAGTTATGTGCCGTAGTCGTCTGTTTGTTATTCTGTTTATTCGGAAAATAAACATCATAGGCCTGGCATACAACTTAACTGCCGTGGCGGGCACCTTTGTCACTTTACGTGTTTTAAGGGATTGTCTCAGCAATCTTCAAACATTTGGAGAGCTACTGGAGATGCTGTAATAATATTCATGTTATCAGAACATGTTTTCAGGAATATTAATTTTTTTTGATTTTATGAGCGAAATTCAAAAGTCATGGAATTATTTTATAAGAATTTATTATTAATTGTCCGGCAGATGACGGCGGGAAGGGACAAAACCTGCGGATCTTCTCTGATGTAAGTCAGCGCAGTTCTTTGGAGTACCTGTTTATGATCTGACCGGGAGCAATACTGTCGTCGGGGAAGAATTTAAGCGTGTCGGTTCCCGGCGGATTAAGACCGAGAAACTCCGAAAGTCTTTCAATGTAATCAATACCTACGGCAGTTTCAAACGCTGATGAGAGGGTAAGTCCCGGAAGACTAAGTTTACGGTAATCATTGTCCGTGTGGTTCTCAGTATCTGAATCTGTCGAATCATCAGTAATCATATTCAGAGGTACGTTCCTAATGCTGTTGCGGTTCAGGTAAAGATTAAGAAGTTCGTGAATATTGTCTGTCAGTCCCGGTTTAACGACCAGGGTATCACTGCTGCTCAGTGCTTTCATTGCTGACAGCATGCCTCCTTCCTGTCCGGATCTGAATAGTTCGTCAAATCCCACCGGCAAATCATGATAGATTCTTCTGAGGCCGGCAATATCCTGGCACGGGTCTTCAATATATTTAATGAAATCAGCAGTGGTACTGAAGTAATCCAATACCGACTCCGGAGTCTGGGAAAGATTGGCGTCAAGCACCAGTCTGATTCTGACGGATGATGTTTTTTCGTGTTCTTCTAATATTTTTACCATTTCTTTCAGCATCATCAGTTCGTCATTGCGCGGATATAATCCGATTTTAAGCTTGATGATTCTTTCTGGATACTCATCTGAACAGTCATTTCCCGCTTCAGAATTACCACATACGGATAATCCGGACTTAACGTTCTCGCCGTAACATTGTCTCTCTGCTTCGTATCGGCTGACGATTTTTCTGAAAAGAGCAAGTGATTCTGACGGATTACCAAGAATAAAATCATAGGCGGTTTTTCTGGAAACACCTGATAACGGATGCATGAGCATCCAAATGGCAAACTGCACGGAAGGGCATTGAGGTTTTAATGCCGACATGGCATATTGAAGAATTTCGTTTTGTTTTCCGCTTTCACCGGAATCTGATATGCATGCATCAGCGTGTTCCGAACTGATAAAATTCCGGAAGGTGATTATCTCATTCTTCGCATCAGCCAGATTTTCCCGGGAAAATTCCGGAAGGGGACTTATTTCCGCATATATTCCATGATGCTCAAGAATAAGACCTTTACGTTCACGGAGAACACCTCTCTGAAGTTTAAGCTCTTTTCTGAGAGGAATTTCGTATTCGTAAATTTTCAGTTCAGAGAAATCTGCGGACATAATTACCTGGAAATAACAAAGAAAGAAATGTTCGTGATTCGGGATTATTTGATCTGCGGGCAGGGCGGCAAAGCTCCGTCCTGCCCGGAAACCCAATGGTTCGGTTTTTCAGATCTGGCATTATCAGTCAGATGAACCTTGAGTAAAAATCAGTATTTCTGATGTTAAGGATTACGCTTGAATTTGGAGAAGTCAGGTTTTCTCTTTTCGTTAAAGGCGTTTCTGCCTTCCTGTCCTTCTTCAGTCATGTAGAAGAGCATGGTTGCATCTCCTGCAAGCTCCTGAAGACCGGTCTGACCGTCGCAGTCGGCATTAAGCGCAGCCTTCATGCATCTTAAGGCGATAGGGCTGTGGCATAACATTTCACGGCACCAGGCAACAGTTTCCTTTTCCAGATCCTTCAAAGGAACAACCGTATTTACAAGCCCCATTTCAAGAGCTTCCTCGGCGTTGTACTGACGGCAGAGGAACCAGATTTCACGGGCTTTCTTCTGACCGATGATGCGGGCCATGTATGAAGCACCGAAACCGCCGTCAAATGAACCAACTTTCGGACCTGTCTGGCCGAATACGGCATTGTCGGCAGCTATGGTCAGGTCACATACAAGGTGAAGCACGTGACCGCCTCCGATTGCGTAACCTGCAACCATTGCAACAACTGGCTTTGGACAGGTTCTGATCTGTCTCTGAAGATCCAGAACATTTAAATGATGAACACCGCTGTCATCCTTATATCCGCCGTAGTCACCGCGGATTTTCTGATCTCCGCCGGAGCAGAAGGCAAGATCTCCTGCACCGGTAAAGATAATTACGCCGATATCCGCATCGAAACGGGCGTCAGCAAGCGCGCGTTCCATTTCCATAACGGTTTTAGGTCTGAAAGCATTACGTACGCGAGGGCGGTTAATGGTAATCTTGGCAATGCCGTCAGCAGATTTATGATACAGAATGTCTTCAAACATGAAATTCTGGGTTAAATCGTTCCATTCTACAGGAGCATATAATGTAGGATCGTTCTTTTTCATAGTGTATTTCATTACGCAGACTACCGCGTAAAGCCCTTGATATAAGTAAAACAGTAAATGTTTGAATCTCGTTTTTTCCTGCTGTAAAGATACAAAAAAGACACATGAGTGTCAAGAAAGAGGAACGGCATGTACCGACTGATATCGGTATAAGCACCAAGTAATTATTTATCGAATATTAATTTATACATGCCGTTCTGCATAATGATAAATCCTCATCATTGATTTGCTCTTCATTGCCGTTAGTGGAACTTTTGAAATAGCTATTTGCTAATTCTTCACATCTTGGATAATCACCGGCATGTGAAATGTTTAATAGCGTCAGAGAGAATGACAATGATAGACAAAATATTTTGGCTTTCATTATTTTATACATTTCTATTTAATCCAATTTTTCAATCAGACACTTGTGATCTTTTGTTTTAGGATCATAGTTAATACCTATAAGCAACACATCGTTCGGATAATCGCCATCACGGTATCTGCTGAAAAACTCCTTCTCCTTAATCTGATTCATGGCTTCTTCCGCACTCTGACCATATTTAAATTCTATGAGCAGGATAGGAAGGTTCATGTTCCTCTTCGGTGCATAAATCAGATCGGCGCTTCCTTTACCGGACTGCAGTTCACGGAAGCATTCATATTCACGTTCGGTTCGCCACATGAGACCGGATATAAGGCAGAATACCATTGATTCCTCACGGTTATAAGTAAGAAGGGATACATTAGGTGAGTTATGAATCTCAGTGATGATTTCTGCAGTTTTATTACCATCAAGATCTGTTATGGCTTTAAAAAGCGATTCTGAACGCTCAATTATAGGCAAGGAATTAAACCATGGCTGAGCCTTCACCAGAGAAGAAAGAGCTGTTTTAATTTCTTTGTTAGGCACATAGGCAACACGATAATCTCCTTCATCATCAACGCACCCGAGATAACCAAGACATACCAGCGACGAGAAAATATCATCTTTGTTCTCAATTGACACCATATCGTTTTGGAAAGTTCTGCAATTAAACTGAATGGTACTACCTTCAATAAGATGAATAATATCATCCTTAATTCCGTCATAATTCATGTTAATCAGATGTACTACTTCTTCATTGGATGACGTTCCGCTCCAGTAACTTTTGCATTTACCGTCATTAACAGCTGAAATTACAGAATCAGGATTATAGATATCGATACCATTAAGCTTATATCCTTCATACCATTCATTTAGTTCTTGATGACTAATATCGCATGACTGACTTCTTAAAATTTCTGCAATATCGTCTTTTGTGAAACCAAAATATTTTTCATATGGTTCAGGAGAAAGCATATTGTACTCTTTAAAGCCGTTTAATGCGGATTGAGAGTTATACTTCTTGATAGGAAGAATACCGGTAAGATAAGCAAATGCAAAACAGGCCTGTCCGGATTTTGATTTAAATAAACCTCGCAGAAATTCTATAAATTTTTCCTGTAAAGCATCTTCATTTCGATAATCTCTGTAAATCAGATCCCATTCATCCATAATAAAAATGAATGGTTCGCCTGTATTTTTGCATACAGCTTCCAAAGCAGAGGATAACGACTTCTTCCCAACCAATGGAGCCTTATCTATTTGTTCAGCGTATTCTTTGTTTTCCTTTAGATCACAAATAACCATGTATTGCAGAAAATCTACGATATCATCTATACCTTCAATGTATAGAGAACTGTCGTCCTTATACGAGAGATACTTATCTTTTATGGAATTCATATCAATGTATATGACATCATATTTGTTCAGGTGCTCGGCGTAGTTGTTTTCTTGGGAAATTTTCAGATTATCAAAAATTTTTTTGCCATCATACTCTTTAGAAAAATAAGCCAGAAGCATATCAGCTGTTACGGTTTTTCCGAATCTGCGGGGACGGTTTACGGCAAAGAAGCGTTTGTTCTTATTGATGTTTTCTGACATTTTTGCGATAAAATCAGTCTTATCTACAAAAATATCCTCGTCTTTGAATATGGCTAAATCAACAAATGAATTGCCATCAACAGGATTCAGAATACTTCCCATGACTTTAACCACCCCGAACTCAACACCATCGACTGTCATTTTATTACAGCACCGAATTTTTATCAGTGATACAGGACATAACTTCCTGTTAACAATTAGCCGTACTGTTCATATGTCAGTAATTTAACTAGTACCAGCAAATAGTTATATTTGATGAAAATGACAGAATGGTGTCTACAAAATATGACTATGACAGAATGTAGTTGGAATGGGCAGATTGGCTATTAGAAATTCTATAAATTTAAGCCGGCAGATAACTGTCGGCTTTCTCTTAGGGAATGAAGCTAAGGTTTAATTACTGTACTACTTCATTGTGAAAATCATAGAATAATGTTTTAAAGCAAAAATCTTTTTTAATCACAATATCTGAATCAAATTCACACATGGAAACTGTCATGTTCACACAGTGAGTTTCAAGTCGGTAGCCTATGATGGGATGATAAAAATCCCGGAGAATGCAAATCTGAGACATTGTTCCATCTGTAAAATGAACATTAGCCGTACAGTGGTGTCTCGCTTCCAGAAAATTCGATCTTTTTTGGCATTTAAAACCAGTCACTGAAGTTACTTCCTTATTCGTCTTTCGAATGCTAAGCGCTTCGTTGGACATGTTTTTCAATGTTTTTTCCAACTTCTTTCCGGGAACGATGAGAGCTGTTTGATTGCAGGAATGGATAAACATTGCCAATGGAAAAATAATTGCTACCACTAAAAGTGAAATAACGCCTGTTTTTTCAGATGTGAGTATGGCCATAATACGACTTTTTTTATTCCCACTTTTTATCATTCCATTATCCTTACAATTACGTATAAAGAAACATAAAAAAAGCTTGGCATTTTCATAATCTAATCATGAGACTAATGTTTCTTAACTTATAACTGAAAAAACTGAAAAATCAAAAATGAGTTAACGGGAGAAACACTATAAAAGCTCTGAATAATATTATCATAAAATAATACCGAAGAAATTATATTCGATTTTTATCTTTCTTTTTCCCACTGCTTCTTTGAATCTGCGTCATTCATACAAATTTTTTTCAAGAATTTCTCGTATGCAAAATAAGGCCTGAGTACGTTTTCCGCCGACCTTATTCATGATTTGAACAATATGTCCTCAAAGAATTAAAAAGATTTCATTAGTCTTGTGCAGAATGTTCCCCAGGCATTATCCAGTCTTCCGGTAGCGGCAGATACAGTGTTGAGCTTGGCTTCCATTACTCCGTCAAAATTGTTTCTGGCAAGGTTGGAAAGGTACTCATCAAGAGCCTTGCTGTTCTTCTGAATTTCAGTGGTTGAGCCTTTATAGGAAAGAGAGATGGTGTCACCGTTATTCTTTGCCGTAATGCCGAACTGCCGGAGTGCTTTTGTTGAGCCTTGAGAGAAGGCAATAACCGCATCAGTCAGAGAGTTGATGTCTCTGCCTGTTCCATGGGCGATGGTGGCATAGGTCTTAAGCTGTTCGTTTGAGTTGGTAAGTCCGTTGTTGCCTAAGTCTACAAAGGCTTTGGCGAGTTTATCCGTAGCGGTAGCCGTCTCATCCTCAAGACCGTTCAGACTCCAGAAGGTTTTCTGAGCAGTTTCAAAATCACCAACCAGCGGAGTGAGTCTTGCTGACATGTCCTCGTAGACACGGGAGGCCTCAAGTCTGGTGGAAATAATGCTCTTGAAGCCGTCCACGATTTCAGAGGCAAATTTGATGGCAAAGCCGGTCATCAGCATTTTCCAGCCACCGGCATTTTTCTGCAGAACTCCGGTCTGTGTGTCCACGGCCTTGGTTACCTTTTTGATTTCGGTTTCCTGCTCCTGCATGATTTTCTTCTGCTCGGCAAGAGTGGTATTGGCATCCTTCTGCCGGGAGTTCTGAATATTTAAGGTCTCGCTGATTTCCTTTGTTACCTTGCTTTGCTCGCTACCGAGGTCGGTTACGGTTTTAGTCTGAGCTTCAATCGAATCCGTTACGGTCTTAACGCTGTCATCAAGTCCGTGAATGGCGGCATTGGTAGCTTCTGCCTGTTTTGCGGATGCATCAAGATTTGCTCCCATAGCCGCAGCCGAGGAGGAAACAGCGTCCTTCATGGCCGTCATCTCTTCGGCAATTTTGGAGAGTGAATCCGAGAGAGCTGACGTGTCGGCAGAAAGCCTGAGGGTGCTGTCGTTCATTTTGAAACTCCTGAAAATAAAAAAGTACCTCGACACTTTTGACAAGATCGAGGAAAACTCTGAGATATATTGAAATTAAAAGAAGAAAGTGTCTAGAAACAGTTACTGAAGATTAAACACTGACTTAAAACGGCATATGTGTAGTTACCGGATATACTTTCGAGTTAAGTCCGTATACATTCCAGCGTGGTATTAGGGATAAAATTGATGTAGGGATGGAAGTAATGGGAATTACCGCAATCAGGTAGTATGCATTTCTCTTAATGTTTAAGTTTTTGGGATTTTTCCCATTCTTCAAAAAGTTTTTCTCCTCTTGCAACCTTTTCAGCATAGATATGATTTTTCATACGATGTTCTGATTCAGAGAACAGTGTATCGAAATTTTTCATAAATTAGCCTTTCCGGTGGAGTCTGAATATGGCGAGCAAAAATTTATACAGTCCTATTCCAGCGATGATTTCTATCATCAGTTCACAACCAAAAAGCTTTATATTCGGTGCATCTGGGCCGAATAATTCTTCGGCATACATTATTTCCTGTAGCTCGCTCTTAAGAAAATATCCAACTGAAATCATAATTGCAACCGAAATAAAGGAAAGTCCTGAAAACAGGAGAATACATATCAGTTGCGATTTTCGAAAACATTTATATCTGTATGACTGCCACGCCTTTACCGGAGCCGCAAGCTCGATTGCATTGTTGTCATAAAGATTTATGTGACATTGCGGACATTTGATTAGCGCGGGACCGATGCTCTTTTCATAAAGAGACGGGCGTTTGAGCATATAACCGCAGTAACTGCAACAGTAGTTATCTATAAGATATACGTCGTCTTGACGTTGTGAATTGTCGATGAAAAAAATGCCTTGTTTGGCATTATCTCGGGAATTTATTAGTTTTTTGTATTTAACTGGCAGTGTTATACCAAATCTTTCCATGGCCTTCAGGTATTCTGTGTTGCTAAGCCTTCGGGCAGATTCGGCAAATTCTTTTTTACAGTCATCGGAATATTTTGCGCCGTAATAAATCAATGAAACCAAACCCAAAAAACAGAATATGCTTATGATAATGAGGTTAGGTGTAACAGTACACTGAAGATTTCCCGCAGATGCTTGCATTCCGGTAAGACAATTCAAAAATCCGGAAAAATAAAGATAAAGTATGTATCCCGTAATGATGGCAAACAGCATAAACCAAAATCCTGACAGTACGGCGATCCTGTTGCGGGTACCGCTAAGAGCAACTTCAGTGTTTGCCGGATTGAAATAAACAGTTCCGCATTTGTCACAGTACTGCAGTACTGGACCGGGGCGTAAATTTAGAATTTCATGCCCGTTATAAATGTGATTTATGAGTTCTATAAGAGGTGATAAAGTTATTCCACTGGTATAACTACCGATTTTTCCACATTGAGGACAGCTCGGATATTGAATTTTCCCAATAGTTTTGAAAGCGCACATTTTGGCTTCTTTCAGATTCTGTCGGGTATAACAATCATTAGGCATGAATTATTTCTCCAACTTTTCAATCAGGCACTGGTGATCCTTTGTTTTAGGATTATAGTTAATGCCTATAAGCAACACATCGTTAGGATAATCACCATCACGGTATCTGCTGAAATATTCCTTTTCCTTAATCTGTTCCATAGCTTCTTCCGCGCTCTGACCATATTTAAATTCTATGAGCAGGATAGGAAGATTTATGTTCCTCTTCGGTGCATAAATCAGAGCGGCGCTTCCTTTACCGGACTGCAGTTCACGGAAGCATTCATATTCACGTTCGGTTCGCCACTTGAGACCGGATATAAGGCAGAACACCATGGATTCTTCACGGTTATAGGTAAGAAGGGATACATTAGGTGAGTTATGAATCTCAGTGATGATTTCTGCAGTCTTATTACCATCAAGCTCTGTTATGGCTTTAAAAAGCGATTCTGAACGCTCAATTATAGGCATTGAATTAAACCATGGCTGAGCCTTCACCAGAGAAGAAAGAGCTGTTTTTATTTCTTTGTTAGGCACATAGGCAACACGATAATCTCCTTCATCATCAACGCACCCGAGATAACCAAGACATACCAGCAACGAGAAAATATCATCTTTATTCTCAATTGACACCATATCGTTTTGGAAAGTTCTGCAGTTGAATTGAATAGTGCTGCCTTCTATAAGGTGGATGATATCATCCTTAATTCCAGCGAAATTCATGTTAATCAAAGATATGAATTCTTCGTTGGATGATGTTCCGCTCCAATAACTGAGACATTCGTTTCGGCTGACAGCTTTGCATACGGAATTAGGGTTGTAAATATCCACACCTTTGATTTTATAACCCTTGTACCACTCCTTTAAATCATGATGTGACACTTTACAGTTAGGTGATTTTACAATATTGGCAACCTCATCTTCCGTAAAACCGAAGTAAGCAGCATAGTCACCAGGAGAAAGCATGTTATATTCATCAAAGCCATTGAGTGCAGACTGAGAGTTATATTTTTTGATCGGAAGAATACCCGTAAGATATGCAAGTGCGAAGCAAACCTGTCCACCATCAGCCTTAAACAAATTTTTTAACAGCTTAATAAATTTTTTCTGTAGAACTTCATCGTTACAATATTCCCGATATATCAAATCCCATTCATCCATAATAAAAATGAATTTGGTATTCAAATCCTGAGTAATCGCAAGTAAAGTTTCCAAAAGTCCTGTGTTTTCAATCTGATGTTTTTCGAGACACCCTGCAAATTCACTGCTTGATTTTAATTCTTTAATTATTGAATACTCGAAATAGTCAACCAGATCATTAACGCCATCTACCTTCTGTTTCTTGTTGGAATAGCCGTCAAACAATCCGTCAATGGTATTCATATCAATATAAATGACATTGTATTTGTTGAGGTATTTTTCGTAACTGTCTTTAAATTCATTGTTCGTTATTTTTAGATTATCAAAAATCTTTTGACCGGCATATCCTTTGGAATAGTAAGCTGACAGCATATGAGCTGTTACTGTTTTCCCAAATCTGCGGGGACGGGTTACGGCAAAGAAGCGGTTATCTTCATTCAATCGCTTATTGGTTTTTTCAATAAAAT
The DNA here is from genome assembly GCA_902764345.1 of uncultured Ruminobacter sp. Lineage (GTDB taxonomy): Bacteria > Pseudomonadota > Gammaproteobacteria > Enterobacterales > Succinivibrionaceae > Ruminobacter. The sequence goes on along the minus strand of CACWVT010000010.1, from coordinate 21,192 downwards.
CAGTTTTATCAACAAACAAATACTTATTTTCTCGATTTGCAAGTCTTATAAAACTGTTCTCCTTGTCAGGATTCAGAATGCTTCCCATGACTTTAACCACCCCGAACTCAACACCATCGACTGTCATTTTATCATAGCGCCGAATTTTTATCCGTGATACAGGACATAACTTCCTGTTAACAATTAGCCGTACTGTTCATATGTCAGTAATTTAACTAGTACCAGCAAATTATTCAACTGTTATTTTAAGCTTAATCTGCGAACAAGTCGTTCATCAAAATGCTACCGTTTACTCATCATCCGTTTAAACTTTTCAACCTATCTGGCACAATGGTAATTTACACCACAAATGCCATTGAAAGTCTTAATGCGTCTTACCGCAACTGAATCGTCAAAGAAGCGTATTTCCAAGCAATCAGGCATACTTTTGTATCCATCAGTCGTCTGTAATTCCACTTTCTGAAAGAATTACATAATCCCAAAATCTCATAAATTTAAACAGTAGTGTTTAGAGAAAATATCAATGATTATGTATCTTTACGTATCACAGCATCTGCAGAAAGTCGGAAGCTCCAAAGGTGTATCTGACTGAGACTTAAACGCCTCCTTACGGTTGCCTGCGAGACCTGCACGCTGGCAGTAACTTTTAACTGTAGCCACGGTGACACCCATCGCTTTGGCAATGGCGTTATAACTGAAATTCTGCTCGCGCAGAGTTTTGATTATGGATTTCTGTTGTTCTGTCATAAATCTTTGACCTCCTACTATATCAATGGATGTGAAAACCATGTTTTGACGAAGGCTATAGAAAAATAATTTTTGAAGGATTAAAAGTTGTACAGCCGTGTATCGAGATGTGCGTCAAGGTAATAGAAAAAGAGGGTTTAAAGGCTCAATGTAAACTTGAATATATTGGGTATTTTTATCGGAGGGAGAGAAATATGAGACAACTAATTTTGGTTGTAGCGAGTCTTGTAGCTTTAGTTGGGGTTACTTCTGCAGAAGCTGGTGGTCATAGAGGTGGCTACCATTCATCATCACACGTGAATGGATATTATCGCAGTAATGGTTCCTATGTTTCCCCTCATTATCGTTCAGGAAGAGACGGTTACCACAATAATAACTGGTCTGTTCAGGGGAATGTTAATCCTTATACAGGAAAGCCCTGTGCTAAAAGTCGCTGGTAAATGGGAAATGATAGCGGGGTTGCGAGATGAATATTCTGAAAACCATATTGTTATTTCCTATCGTATGTTTGGCTGCCCATGAATCTTTGGCAACAGACGATTTAAAGGCTTGTATTAAATACCAACGTGCCGATTATTCTTGGAGCCATGCTTACGCAGTAAGAGGATTTACTATCAGTGGAAGTGAGCTGAATTCCTTTGCTAGAGAAAACGGATATAAGGCCGATTACAGAAGTTATTCGACATATTTTATCGTTCCGTGGGATGCCGGTGGATACATTAGCCTAGATATAGGTAGCAGTTATCTGCCTTCGTACGAAAAGCAAGTTAAAGATCAAAACGATATAAACTGGAAAATTAAGGAAGGCTGGAATTATTGTGATTAGGAGACATTATGAAAAAATATAAAATTGCTATTGTTTTATTACTATCTGCAGTTCTGACAGGGTGTGCTAGTGTCGCAGTTCAGGATACTGCCAGTGAGAATTATGCAAAGGAATTTAATGCTCCACCTTCAGGCTGGTCAGGACTTTATCTGTATCGAACCTGCAATATTATGGGAATGTCGTTAAAGAAGAACCTCTACGTTGACGGACAATACATAGGGGAAACATCCAGATGCCGATTCTTTTACAGACTTGTGGAACCGGGGATGCACGTACTTCAGACCGAGTCAGAGTTTAGTGAGAACGATATGTCTTTGAATTTTATCGAGGGTAAGAACCACTATGTTAAGCAGTACTTAAGACCGGGTGTATTTGTAGGTGGCGCCAATTTAGAAGTAATGGATGAAGAAGAGGCTAAAAAAGATATCGCTGATTACAATTTGGCTGAAAATAAAGACGATCCAAAAAAGAATTTAAAATTATTCAAGAATGAACCTGGAAAAGGATCAGTTCCCGGACCGAAAAATGCTGAGACTGCCCAATCTTTAGCCAAGTGATATTCAGATAGGATTAAATTATGTTTGGACTCTTAAAGGGTTGGAGAGAGTCAGTTATCGACTCAAAATTAGTGTATTTACTTTCAAATGGTAAGGATGGGGGAATTCTGAAAGATGTATATTACGAAGCCTGTGCCAAATATTGCGAAGAGCATGGTGGGCAATCAGGTGATCCCGTATCACAATGTTGGGTTTCATTTGAAGGAAGAGACTACAACATAGTATTTGCGCGATATGGGGATAATGTAATGGTATCTATTCGTGAATAATCATATTTGAACTAACTTATGTAGCCTGCGCAAATCGGCTGTCGGTTAGTTCATTGATAAAACAATTAATCTTTTTATGTTCAAAGGAGAGAAGCAAAATGAATCGTTTGACCTACAACTTAATATTTTGGCCGTGTTTTTTATTGGGGGTTTTTACTGTTCAGGCATTTAGATATTCACCTGCAACAGGTGATGCTTATTTGACTGCGCAGGCTGTATGCATCATTGCCAGTATAGTGTGTTTTGTTGTGGCAGGTATAAGAACCAAAACTTTGGGAAGATCTTTGTGGAATTTACTGTGGCTTATTATTCCTTTTGCCTGTTTTATCTATGCGTTGTTCATAGGTATATCTAATAAGAGAGTGTAGTTCGATATTCGACTGAGAAGTGAAATAGAGGGGGGTTAAGGAAGTAATTTTTTACATAATCTTATTTTTCATTGGATATCTTGTAATAGGTGGTATTATCGCTCAAATATTTTTCTTCTTTAAAGGTTTATTCTGTGGTAGAGATATTGTACGTAAAGATGATTACGGAGAAACAGCAGAAAATATTGGTGATTCCCTTAGGTCTGTTATTTCCGACAAACTTGATGAAAGAAGAGAAAAAAAAGAACTTGATGAAGAATATAAAAGGGCGATTATCGAACTAAACAGAAAGAGAGACGAGTCGAACTCCAATAATTAGGCAGAGCTTCATCCACTCATGCCTAAAATTGATTGCAAACATGCAAATTCATAAAAGGGGAAATTAAGATTTCCTCATTACCCGAGTCGGCTATTCACCTCACGAGCCAAATCGCCCAGCTTCCCGAATAGCCAGTTTCCCGGACAGCTCTTTCGAGCAAACCAGCGGAGAACGGCAGCAGCATTTCACCGTTCTTAGCCTCATAGCCCAATGCCTTATCACGATCAGCGATCAGAAAGTTGAATTCCTGAAGAAGATCATCACTAGCGTGGTTACGTTCAATGTGCAGTTCCGGATAACTGCTGATTTGTTTTATGTGCATAATTACTCCCTAAAGTGATCAGTGTTTGTGTCTCGCAATCCGTTTTGTCGGTAACATATTTGCTCTGTGTTGGAACACTATCAACTCAATAATCAAAGGATTTGCGAGATAGATGTCGGGAAAGTGACCTTGTTCTCTGCCATGATGAGCCGGTACTCATTAGGTGTTATAAGACCTCGGTTGAGCATGGTTTTCGTGATATGTTCAGCCAGCAGAAAATTAAATTCATGCTGCAGCTGCTCATGTGTAATCTGGCTGAGTGCGGTGGAAGGTGTAGTGACTGATGTAACTTCGGTTACTTGCATTGTGGCTCTCCTGTAAAAGTATTGCTCCTACCTACTAATGCCCAGAAGTAACCTGTTTTTACAAAAAAATTTCCTTCTCTTTCCTGTGCCAAGTAACAGAGGAGATTTACAAAGAGAGGAATAAGTCAAAATTGTCAAAAGGTAATACAAATTGCAAAAATAATTAATGATATGATGACTTTTAAATTCGTACTAACAAGGATTACTGAATGTATTGTCATAAATGTGGGAAAGAAATACCCGATAATTCTGTTTTTTGTCAGCACTGTGGAACGACCATAAAATCACCAACTAAAGGTAAATCAAACAGTTTGAAATTTGGGATTATTGCAGGACTTGTTATTTTGGTGGGGGTTGGGGGTTTCGGAGGGTATAATTATTGGAAAGAGCGTAATCCAGTAATTAATTCCCCTTATGAAATTACCGGCGATTTAATTCAAAAAATTGCATATAACAAGATTGATTCATTAACCATAAATTATGAATTCACACAATGTAAAAAAAAATACGGAGATTCTTACAAATGGAAAAATGAACAGAATCGAAATAATCCTTTTTGGAGAGCAAATAGCATCATCCCTATAAAACGCATTGAGTTTGAGGTAAAACTGACTGATAAAAGCAATTCTCTTGCCTGTGCTTTTTTTGGCTTTAAAAACCTTGAATACGTGAATATTAGGGATACTTCCAAGGTTACTAATATGCAGTCGATGTTCTATAGTGCAAAATCCTTCAATCAGCCAATCGGCAACTGGAATACTTCCAAGGTTACTGATATGAGAGGAATGTTCGAAGGAGCAAAATCCTTCAGTCAGCCCATCGGCGACTGGAATACTTCCATGGTTACTGATATGAACCATATGTTCTTCGAAGCAACAGCCTTCAATCAGCCAATCGGCAACTGGGATACTTCCAAGGTTACTGATATGAGTGGTATGTTCTGGAGAGCAAAATCCTTCAATCAGCCAATCGGCAACTGGGATGTTTCAAATGTGAGGAATATGAGCAGTATGTTTCAAGGTGCAGAGGCTTTTAATCAGCCTATAGGCAACTGGGATACTTCCAGGGTTACTGATATGAGTGGGATGTTCATGGGTGCAGAATCCTTCAATCAGCCAATCGGCAACTGGGATACTTCCAGGGTTACTAATATGAGTGTTATGTTCAATGTAGCAAGAGCTTTCAATCAGCCAATCGGCAACTGGGATACTTCAAAGGTTACTAATATGATAGGTATGTTCCGAATGGCTCAAGCTTTTAATCAGCCAATCGGTAACTGGGATACCTCCAATGTTACAAATATGAATGAGATGTTTCAAGGTACAACATCTTATTCTTTCCCTAAACCTAAACCAAAAGGAGCAGAATAAACATCAAATGGCAGACTGCAACTCCGGCAGTCTGCCAAATCCCTTTATTCCCCAAGTCGGCTATTCACCTCATAGGGTGGGGGATGCGGACAAAATTCTGGACACCTAGAAGAGGTGATCTATGGCATATACCGTCCAGCAAATCAAGGCGGCTTTAAAGCTTTATGACAGACTAAAAAAAATTGTTCCAACCGTTCGTCAATTAGGTTATCCAACTGCTCATACCCTGTATGAATGGATTAACCAGAGAGAAGCAACAGGAGGTAAGTTTCCTAATATCGAACCACGTGGTGTCAAGAAAATAAATATCAATGATTTTGTATCTTTACGTATCAAAACTTTAAGGTACATTAAATGTGAGAATGGCAAATAATTGTTTATTCATTTATCATATCTGAAGCTATTTTTACCATAACAAATGACTATTCATTATGCTGAGTGATCTTATAAAGTCTTTTTTTAATCATAAACAGGACTTTTTGAATCCTGTGCTTAACTCTTCCAGAGATATAACTGATAACCTGATTGATCGGATTATTTCAAACAATCTGCAGACGCTGACTATTAATTATGAATTTACCAGACGTCGAGGTTTGCATGAAAGCTGGAAGAAATTTTATGGTTATATCAGCAAAAAAAATCCTTTTTACGCAGCCAATCTGAAAAAGCCCCTTAAACATCTTGATTTTGAAATAAGATTTGGTCCCAGGATACACTCTCTGGCAATGGCTTTTCACGGTCTTAAAGAACTGGAATCCGTGAATATTCCAACCATCTCCGGCATTACTGATCTAAGTGGCATATTCAGTTCCTGTGAAGCGTTAAATCAACCTTTGGCTCACTGGAATACCTCAAGTGTTACCGACATGAGTGGCATGTTCTGCGGAGCTTCTTCATTCAATCAGCCGATTGGAAATTGGGACACAGCCAACGTAACAGATATGAGTGGCATGTTCGGGGATGCAGAATCCTTCAATCAGCCTATCGGAGATTGGGATACTTCAAAAGTCACTGACATGAATGAAATGTTCGGTGGGGCATCGAGCTTTAATCAGCCTATAGGAGGCTGGAATACGTCAAATGTAACCTGTATGGCAAACATGTTTCGTTTCGCCAGGTCATTCAATCAGCCGATAGGATCATGGAACACCTCAAAAGTAACAACAATGTCGCAAATGTTCCGCTCAGCATTTGTATTCAACCAGCCATTGCAAAACTGGGATACTTCCAACGTTACCAATATGTCCTGCATGTTTAGAAATGCAGGAGCATTTGTTCAACCATTAGATAAGTGGAATATGTCAAAGGTTATCAGCAAGGAGCATATGTTTCATTTGGATTGGGACTGGGGAGGATTAAGAACGGATTCTACTATCCGTGTTGAATGAAATTCCTAAAGATATTGCCTGAGTCATACAGTTCTTCTTTTAATTTGAAAAATTGATGCTGAACGGAGGTTGTTCTGAACATAATTCCATCAAACATGGTATCAATTATAAAATGCGGTACAAAAGAATATCTCCGTCAAAACTCTAAGTATATTTATCCACGATATGTTTCCGTATCTTAAACGGAATAAACACATATAAAAGATGTATATAATGTGTTCAATAAGAAATTAAGTGGTAATTTTTAGATATGGAACAGATTATGTAATTATGCTCAATTGGTAAAATATGAGTAGGGCTTATAAGGGCTTTCATTAACCTTTACCGCTCTGAATAATACCAAGAGGATAATATGGACGAAGATAAACAGCCAAAGGATGCAATGGACTACCTGGCAATGCTTGTCAGAACACAGGGACTGCTTTTCTCATATGTTGCAAGGGAATATCCACAGATGGATACCGCTGATTTCATTCATTTTTACATGGAATCAAAAACAAGAAGAGTTATCGATGAGAATGAGGTCGGTTCGCATACGCTTGAACTTAAGGATCTTCTTGAATACATAGACAAAAATGAAGTTTATGAGTTTAAAAAAGGTAAAGCCATAGATCCGGAGATTGCTGAATGGATTGGTGAGTTCTATGCGTATTATCAGTTATGCGTGAACGTTCCGAGCAGAGAAATGATCAAGAAGATACCTGTAAGTTATCTGGTAAGCATATATCCGCGATTTGCCAATTTCGATCTTGAATTTGTAATGCAGCATATCTCAAAGACTGTTACTCACGATAAGAAGTAAGAGGTGTTACAGTGGAAAACAATGGGGGAAAATAAACGCATGCAAACTTAAATGTTTGTATATATACATGATCGCATAATATCCATTATGTTAACAAAAGGGTGTGTCGGTATGTCGATATCCCCATATATGTCTTAGACTGCGTTATTCGGTCATCCGTGTCCGGATGTTTTCCCTCTCTACCTTGCTGCATGGTCAAATGTATCGGGAACCGTATCTGCCATATTATATGATACCGGTGTGAATTTTCCGGTAATTATTCTGCCGACACTCCCGGAACGTCTGCAGATTACCGGTATGTTTTTAACGGGATCGTTAAAATGGAACAGCTCCACCTTTTAGTATCTCTCATATACAATGTTAAAAGTGTCGATGACAGTCATAACCGTATCGTAAGAAACAGATTTATTGTCCGGTCCGTGAAAAACACTGACTGCGTACCGCAGGATTCTGCTGAGAGTTGACTATTTGCATGATCACCGCGTAAAGCCTTCACTTAAGCGGATTTCGAATCGGAATCAGGTAATACTAATTCCGTTGTTTTTTGCCCCCTGTCATCCTGTTTTTTTACGACTTCCGTATATTGCGATCCCTGTCGAAATATTCATGTATATCATTCGATATTGTTTTTACATTTTACTAACATTAATGCTGACCATAATAATGACATGCCACTCGTATGACATGTCGGTTCGTTTCAGTTTGTGCCGTCGTAATATCGAAGGCCATTCTTAAACGGTTTAGGATATGTTTTACAGACGTAAGGATAATCATGAAAAAAAGCATTATTTCTGCCCTGTCATTATTTTCAGTGATTGCCTGTGTTCAGGCGTCAGCTGATGAGATTGAAAGTAACGGAGCAACGGTTTTCACTGATAATTTCAGTGTGGTTGAGCAACAGGACAAGGGCGAAACAAAGTCTCTTATCGTTGTTTCCGGCGAAAATGAGCTTGGTTCGCTCGGAGACAAATTTGTTGTTTCCGGAAAAAAGGCTTCAAATCATATAGCATATGTAAAGAACGCCAATAATGAGAATAATTACATTATCAAGGATTCAATTTCAGTTCAGTGTGCAAGAGATGTGGACTGTATTCCGTCAGGTCTTGAGGCTAAAAAGATCAGCAGAAGTGTTTATGAGCTTCAGGTTAGTAATTATGACGAATGGAAATCACTTCAGGAAGAACTTCGTAATACTGCCGGAGTACTCAAAGTGGCGCCTTCATTTGAGTACGGAATCAAACCTCAGCTCAAATAAATGTTTTGTTACCGTGTTACGGTAAATGATGGTGCTGCCGGTTTCACTGCGGTAACCGATATGGATTTTTTTAAATTATATTTTTGGCTTCTCCCCTCTTTAATATGAATACGGAACCATAAACCCATAATAAAGAGGTAGCGTCATTATTGAAGGAAAATCATGAAATTATTAACAAAGAAACCAACTTTGGCGTTGTTGAGTATGGCAATTCTTACTGCTTGCGGCGGTGGCGGCGGTGGCGGTGATAACCCGAAGCCCGACCCGGATTACAATAAAATTTTTACGGTTGAGACCTATGGTGACATGTTTACCGGCAAGCCGTACGTTCTTTCCATCAATAACGCTTATCGCGAAGGCTATGAATTTTCTGCAAGATACGGTGAACTTTCTGATGTTAATCCGTTAACCGGTGAGCAGGCAGAAACAGGTAAGCTGTTTTATTATGTTCCTGAATCAGTATTGGGAACGACGTCAGATTACTATAATTTCAAGGAAGAATTTGAGGCCGTATCTCCGGAAGACACTGCCAATGGCGAATTGAATATAGGTACCGCATCAGGCCAAAGTGACTATCTCTTTAATGAACAGTGGCACATCATGAACCAGGGACAGAATCCTTTCAGTGTCGCAAAATCCCCTGTCAAAGGAATAGATCTTAACGTGATACCTGCCTGGCATCTTAAGGACTCAAAAAACAATCTGATTTCAGGCAAAAATGTAAAGGTTGCGGTATACGACGTAAGAATTGATTTTAAACATGAAGATCTTAAGGCTCATAAATACGCTCCTTCGCTGTCCAGATCTTACATAAACGCAGATCTTTCTCTTACTGATTTGAAGGAGTATGATGTTCTGGCTCATGGTACTGCAGTTGCCGGTATTATAGGAGCTGTTGCCAATAACGGGGTCGGCGGACGTGGCATTGCCTACGATTCTGTTTTGACATCGTATGAGATGCGTACGGATTTGCAGTATAGTGTTCTGACTGTTAAGGATGATATAGATATAATCAATGCCAGTATGGGGATTGATGACAGTTCCGTTTATGAACCTGATTTGGATATTCAGGCTCAAGCCATGCTTGAAAACGGAATACCGTTCGTGAAGGCTATTGGCAATGAGTTTGAAGATGTTGAATTTGACGACAGTAAACAGTATCCGAAATACTGTTTAAATCATGGTGTAACCTGCCAGTTTAATCAAACATCATCAATTAACAGAGGCAGATATTTTATTAATGTCGGTGCTTTGAACTCCCTGGGTGAAAAATCTTCATATTCAAGTACAGGTTCACATATCTGGGTTTCCGGTACCGGCGGTGAGTTCGGCTATAGTCGCCTCGCAGCTAATTCATCAGCAGCCATGGTAACCACTCTTTCAAGCTATTTACCTGAAAAGTATGATGATTGGGATGAAGACAGTCCGTGGAGAGAAAACCAGACCTATTACGACAAACGAAAGTTCTATACTCATAGGATGAACGGAACTTCATCGGCTGCACCGTCAGTTACCGGCGTTATTGCCTTGATTAATCAGGCAAAGCCTGACGTGACAGTGCCTCAGGTAAGATATATTCTGGCTAAAACTGCTAACAACAAGAATACATCAGGATGGGAATCACTTGATTATTCACCTGTTAAGAAGGAAATAAGCGAGTTTGATGGCGAAAACATTGTTCTTGAAAACGGTTGGCATAAGAATGGTGCCGGATTGTGGTTCTCCAATTACTTCGGTTTTGGTGTCGTTAACGCTGAAAAGGCAGTGCAGAAAGCTCTTGACTGTGATTCTGATGAGGGGTGCGAAATGAGAAAGGAGCTGCCTTCAATGTATAAAAGCTCCGGATCAAGTCCCTGCACCAGTACAGACGGCGGATTGAACATAACATGCAGCCTGTCCGGGTTTGTGAACGTCGATGATCCAAGTGATACTAATGCTGTTTTTGAAATAGATAATCTGGCGATTAATGTCCGTTCATTAGTTTTTGCTTCAAGCACAAACAGCGTGTGTTCTGATGCGGCTGAAGAGTACGCGAGCGGGGTTGCCAAAGCGAACGCATTTCTGCAGATCAGCATGACTTCTCCTGCCGGAACGGAAGCTCTGATTAAACCTGTGTATGCAAATTGGGATTATTCAGGGATTACGTACAGAAAACAGATAACAGAACCGTTTTTAATTCAGACGTCTGATTTCTTTACCGAAGATGTCTCTGCATCAGACAAATTTACTCTCAAAATCAAGAGTATGTGTCCGCTTGATGTCTCAGCCCTTAACAGTGATGTCTTTGTCCTTATCGACGGATATGCCAAGTAGCTGATCTCACGGACTCAGGACTCTGAAGTCCGACGGAACGTTTGAACAAAACGAACAGAAATTAAATACCGCACCGTTAAACAATGTACTGGTGCGGTATTTTTTTTGGGGGGCAGACAGATTCCCTTATTTCGTAGAAAAATTACGGAGAACCGGTTCCCGCAGAGCCTTATTTGCGGGATCTTCTTTTAATGTTTTATTGCGACCTCTGTCTAAATACCGTTCAGTAATTTTCGATTGTTCAGTATTCGTGTTTTACAATTTTCTAATCGGTCAGCATGCGTGTTTATGGTTGTCATGGTGAGATTGATTGCCATCCGGCGTAATACTTCTTCTGCCCTGGACAATACATGAATGAAGCATACTTGTGCATGCATGTTTTTTTCGTGACATTATAAGTTAGACCACAGGTAGTCATACTTTCGGAGATTGTGATGAAGATTAAAACAGTTCTTATGTCGGCTCTTTCCCTGTTCTCGGTTACGGCATGCGCGTCCGATGCTCAGATGATGATAAGAGAAAGTAACGGGACAACGGTATATACGGATAACTTCAAGGTTTTGGATGCGGCGGAGAAAATCAATAAAACTGAAGGAATTTTGGGAACGCTTGGAGACAGGATTGTTATTTCCGGAACCAGAGCTCCTGATCACATCGCCTTTGTGAGACATGATGATGAACGTAATAACTTTATAATCAGAAACATTCTTATGATTCAGTGTGCAAAAGATACTGAATGCATCCCGGATGATATTGCCGCAAGAAAACTAAGCAGAAGCGTCTATGAGATTACGGTTGATAATTATGAAGAGTGGAAGTCCGTGCAGGAACGTCTTCGCAATGCTGTAGGCGTGAAGAACGTCTCTCCATCACTTTATTATGGTGTTAAGCCTTCGCTTAAGAATACAAAGGCAGGTGAATAATGAACTCTGTATCATCAAAAATCCCCCTCCTTCTTCTCGCTACGGCCGTTCTGGCTTCTGTTTCGGCGTGTGGAGGAAGCGGTGGCGGAGACCACCCGATTAGCAGAATTGAATCCGGGGATATGTTCACCGGAAAGCCTTATATTTTTAGAATTGCGGAGAGATACAGAGCCCCGGAATATGAACTGTCGGCAAAGTATGGCGTTATTACTGATAAGAATCCTGTAACGGGAGAGCAGGCGGAAGATGGCGTTTATTACTATTATGTTCCCGAAAACACTCTGAATACCCTTCCTTATTTTTACGGATTTACGGAAGAAATTACCATTTCTGACGGTGAGCATGGTTTGGTTGAGTTCCTGGAGCTAGGAACTGATGCCGAAAACGGAGATCCCCTTTTTACGGATCAGTGGCATCTGAAAAACATTGGTCAGAATCCATTCAGTGTCACTACGTCCCCTTCCAAAGGAAAAGATCTTAACGTGATATCCGCATGGCACCTTAAAGATTCAAACAATGAACTTATTTCCGGTAAGGGAGTAAAAGTATCCGTACTGGATACTCCCGTTGATGTCAATCATGAGGAACTGAAAGCCAGAATGTATACACCTTCTGGCGCCAAATCCTACGTGAACTCCGGACTTACACTGAAGAAGCTGCAGAAGTCTGCGGATTATGCTCATGGAACCTGTGTTGCCGGAATAATCGGAGCCTCAGCATCAAACGGAAAAGGCGGACGAGGAGTTGCATATGAGTCATCGCTGACTTCATATGACTACGATTCCGGCTTCTTTTTTAATGAGATGACGGATAAAGCAGTAAATAACGTGGTGAATGCAAGTATAGGTTGGGACTACAGTCACGGAGAAGGATTTGATCCTAATCTTGAACTTTGGGCTCAGGCTATGTTTGAAAACGGCATTCCATTTATAAAGGCTGCCGGTAATGAATTTGATGAAGTCTTATTTTCTCATTCGAACTATTATCCGTTAACCTGTAAAGATTTAAATGTAAATTGTCAGTTTAATCAGACCTCCTCATTAAACAGAGGAAGATATTTTATCAATGTCTCCGCACTCAATTCTCTTGGTGTGAAGTCTTCTTATTCTTCCGTCGGTTCTCATGTCTGGGTTGCCGGTTTTTCTGGAGAATTCGGTTATCGTAAAGATGGCAAAAGCTCATCAGCTGCCATTGTTACCTCCCTTTCCAGTTATCTTCCGGAAGAGTTTTCTGACTGGGATAAAAATGTTCCGTGGAGAACAGAAGAGGCTTACTATGACAAACGGAAGTTTTATACACAGAGAATGAACGGAACCTCAGCAGCGACACCGATGGTTACAGGGGTAACTGCACTTATCATTCAGGCTAAACCTGACGTTACCGTTCCTCAGGTACGATACATACTGGCCAAGACTTCAAATAACGATAAAACCGAGGGATGGGAGCCCCTGGCCTATGACCCAATAGAGGCTTATGTAAGTCAGTATGGTGAAAACATCACTTTGGAGAATGCCTGGCACGATAATGCATCCGGACTAAGATTTTCAAACTATTACGGATTCGGTGTGGTGAACGCTGCAAAAGCCGTTAAGAAAGCATTGGCTTGTGACGACGATGCCGGATGTAAGCTTCGTTCGGAGCTTCCTGAAGTGTTCATAAGTACCCGGGCCAATCCGTGCGAGAGCCCTGACGGAGGATTAACCACTGTCTGTACGCTGTCAGATTTTGTAAATGCTGATAATCCCGGTGAGGTTCCTGAAGCATTTGAGATCGACAATCTGGAAATTAATGTAGGCTCTCTGATGTATGTTGCAAACTCCGAAAGTGATTGCACAGACGCCGCAAATGACAGTAAAAAGGGAGTTGCGAGAGTAAACAATCTTCTGCAGATCTCGATGACATCGCCAGGCGGAACAGAATCTCTGATTAAGTCCGTATATGCCAACTGGGATTTCTCAGGAACACTTTTTAAGCAGGAAACAGCAGATCCGTTCCTCATAAGCACGTCAGATTTCTTTACCGAAATGGTTCCGTCAACCGGCAGTTTCAAGCTGAAAATAAGAAGTATATGCCCTATTGACGTAGACGAACTTAACAATAGCGTTTATGTTCAGATAGACGGTTATGCCTTAGATTAAACAGAGTGACTGAATTATTGAAACTGCTCCCGTGTATAATTAGGGAGCAGTTTTTTTTAACTGGAGTGGAGACGGATATCTTTTATGTTGTCCTGCCCTGCCATGAGCATGACTTTATACAGTTATTTTTCATGGTTCAGTATTGTTTTTTATTCTGATCTGCCCCAGATTCTTTTGATAAGTAAACTGTATTCGTTAAAATGTTTTGTTTCTCACGAATGTAAACAGATATTTGCGTGATCTTTTTAGCAATTTTTGTGAAAAAGCATCTTTTATTCTATAATATACAAGTGGACATGATTTGCAGGATGAAGATCAATGATATACCAGGGACTGGCGGCCGTTTTACGTTTAATTAATCAGTATCCGACACTAAGGACTGTTGTTGTACTGCTTGTTATTCTGATGCTTGCGCGTCTGATGATAAAAATTTTCAGAGCACGTAAAGCCAGATCAGATAAACGTAAGCAACTCCCTATTTCATCAAGATACGAAACAAATAAGAAAAGCAAGTTTGTCACTGAATCCAACGTGGCCATAATCGATACCTCCTCCTTTATCTGGATGGAGAAAAACAAATCGGTTTACACTGTTCTTGACAGATTCCGCAAGGAATACAAATTTGACAGAATCTATACCACCACTGCCGTAATCAGGGAACTGAGACGACACAGCAAAACGATTCCGACCGTCAATGAGACCGTTACGCGTGAAAAATACGTAAATGATCGCAAGAAGCGTGCGCTTGACGTTCTCCAGAAGGTTCTTTATTCTGAAAGTAAAGGAGTAATTACAGTTATACATGACAGTTCTAACTGTCATTACGCTGACCCTACCATTGTTTCCCTTGCTCTTGAGATGCAGAGACTCGGAAATAAGGTAACCACCCTTGCAACTGACTGGCATCTGCAGCTTGATATCATGGAAGCAGATCCTTTTCATGATGATCCCGCTAAAAGAATCAGAACATTTCATTACTATACCAACGGGGAGCTTTCAGGCGTAAACAAGTCCAAGGCAACCAAGGCTGCGACACGTAATGACCGTGACATGAATAAGAAGATTGTAAGGTAATTGCCAATTTTACGGAATTTCCCATCGCTTCATAAACTCCCTTCCATGTCCCCTCGCATTCATGTCTGCATACGCAGAATAATAATGCATGTAATCTTCTTTCTTTGGCAGAGAAGCCTGTTATGATATAAACTGTCTTCGTGATTTTAATAATCGTTATGGCATTGCGGCTATTTTGCAGTTACGGACAAGAGAGATTTTATTATGAGCAGACTTATCGTTGTATCAGAACCGCTTCCTGAAGAAAAACTAATCAGATTAAAGGAATATGCTGCAGAGCTGGGTTTTGACGTTATTTATGAAACCGACAGGAATAAGGCTGAAAGCCTTACTGGCAGAGCTGAAATATTTTTCGGCATAATGAATCCGAAAAACGATGTACCTGAGAATCTTAAGTGGCTGTGCCTTCCGCTTGCGGGAGTTAACGACTATACGTCAAAGCATGAATTCACCAGTGGCAGATGCATGCTGTCATGTTCATCAGGGGCCTACGGCGTCACAATAGCGGAGCATCTTGTCATGCTTACCCTGATGCTTCTTCGCAGAATGCCTGAATATGCCGAAGACCGTAAAAACGGCGTATGGCGAAATGATCGACCTCTCAGATCCGTTTATGACAGCAGAATCACCCTGCTGGGAACCGGTGATATCGGCAGAAATTATGCGTTAAGAGTCAGTGCCTTCGGACCGAAGTCCATAACCGGTCTTTCGAAATCAGGTAAATCTGACTGCCCTGCGTTTACTTCCGTGCATCAGATTTCAGATCTGGACGGAATTCTTCCTGAAACAGACATTCTTGTCATGAGTCTTCCCGAAACTCCGGAAACCATACATATCCTTAACAGAGAAAGGCTTGCACTTCTTCCGGAAAACGCCGTGGTTATCAACGTCGGACGAGGCAGTGCCATTGATGAGCCGGCACTTGCGGAAGCTCTTAAATCCGGCGTAATTGCCGGTGTCGCACTGGATGTTCTCGAAAAGGAACCTCTTTCCGAAGACAGCCCGCTGAAAGACGCTCCAAATCTTATAATCACACCGCACATGGCAGGACAGCGTACGCTTAAAAGAACCGTAGACGTAATGGTTGAAAAGTTCATGAATGATCTCGGACATTATGCCCGTGGAGAGACTCTGGAAAACAGAGTGAATATTAAGCGGGGATATTAATTATTCCGCAGATTTATCCGGATTAATTTTTATGTAATTCATATTGGCCATGTGTCCCCTGCCGTCTAATACTCACGCCCGGCTGTTTCCACGTAATAAGGATTAGTACGCGGAAATAATGTCCGGGTATTATTTTTTACACAGAGGCTTTTTGCATTTCCGCCAAATAACTGATATGCCTGATGAGATGTCTCCTGAACTTAAAGCAGGAGTAAAGTCACAAATGTAGAATTTATTTTCAGTGATAAGTGATTAAAAATCAACCAAAGCAATGTAGACTATAAGTATGTAAGTGTTATCGCATCGTTTATTTCGGTTGCCGTTAACATCATTACCTGTGACGGCAACCCGGCGGTTTTCCGTGGGATGCTGCCATTACATCATGTTTGATTATGTCCGCACGTTCCGGCGTGTATATCAGTCCGGATATTTGCAGGCAGTAATATACCGTCATTTTACGGGGAGGATGAGGTTCTGAGCTGAATAAGTCGGAAAACAGAGTAGACGGATGGGAACTGCCCGATTGGATGAAGGAGTATCTATGAGAAAATATCTAGCTTGTATTGTGTTGCTTGTGTCATCAGCCCTAACAGGATGTACCAGCGTTGCCGTTCAGGACGCTTCTTCCGAGAGTTACGCAAAGGAGTTTAATCCTCCTCCTGCAGGATGGTCAGGTCTTTATTTGTACAGAACCTGCAATGTTATCGGTGCTGGTTTTGATAAGGGACTTTATGTTGACGGACAGTATATCGGGGATTCTACCAGGTGCAGTTTCTTTTACAGACTTGTGGAACCGGGAACTCATACAATTCAGACTGCGTCAGAATTCGGTGAAAACGAAGTGTCTCTTGAGTTTAAGGAAGGCTCCAATCACTTCGTCAAGCAGTACCTGAGACCCGGACTCGTTCTTTTCGGGGCAGAGCTGGAAATTATGGAACCGGATGAAATTGAAGAAGCCAAGGAGGATATAAAAGAGTACAGCCTTAATGCAAATCAGGACAATCCTGAGCTGAATCTTGATATCTGGGAGGATAAGCCTGGTAAAGGTTCCGTTTCCGCTCCTGGTAATAAGGATGAAGCAAAATCGATGGCCAAATAAAAATCCCCTGCTGTGAAGTGCCCCCTAAAGTTGAACAGAACTATCGGGGGATTATTTTGGATATTTCGCCACATTCTCTCCCGGTGTTGATTTACGGGTAATCAATGTAGCCAAAATGTTCCTGATATGATTGACGGAACTAATATCAGCGCATCCTGACAGTGCCGGAATTTTCTGTCCTGTCTCAATAATTCCTCCAAATGAAAACCTCTCAGTCTTTTGGAGTGAGAGGTTTTCTTTCAGTAATTACAAAAGTGTTAAGTTATCCCTTTGAAGAAAATTAGTTCTTAAAATTTCCTCCGGCTGAATTTTAACGGTTACATGGCAGATCTGAGTATTGCAATGACGTCATTGCGATCCAGAGGTCTGATGGCACTCTTCAGATCACCGAACCAGTGGGAGAATATGTGATCCGCCATGGCTTCGAAGTGTTCATCCGAATTAATTCCGGCTTCACGAAGTGTCTGAGGCATGCCGATTTTCTTAAAGAATTCAGAGGTTAGTCTGATAGCCTCTTCGGCGTTAGCCATTACTCCGTCCGCTGGATTCAGCCCAAACACATTGACGCCATACCGGGCGAAGCGAGGCGCAGTTTCCTCGTTGAGACTGTATTTCATCCATGCGGTGGTTATGAGAGCAAGTCCCGCACCGTGAGTAATGTCATAGTAGGCTGACAGTTCGTGTTCAATGGCGTGACATACCCATGGAGAATTGGTGCGTCCAAGTGCAGGAAGTCCGCAGCATCCGAAAGAGCTTACCATCATAAGCTGTGCTCTGGCATCATAGTCATCAGGCTTTTCAAGAGCTCTCGGAGTACATTCTATGACGGTTTTCAGCATGGCTTCACACACGCCGTCGGTGAATATATTGCCGTCTTTTACGATGTATGATTCAAAAACGTGTGACATGATGTCCGAAGAACCCGCAGCGGTCTGCCACTTTGATACTGAGAACGTATATTGCGGATCCATAATGGATACTTCAGGGAATATTTCACCGAGAAGAGCCAGCTTTTCATTCGTATCAGGATTGGAGATAACTCCGCCACCGTCATATTCGGAACCTGTTGCGGACAGGGTAAGCACGGTGAAGAAAGGCAGATGCTTACCGACCTTTGAACCGTCCAGTACAAGATCCCATGGATCTCCGTCATAGAAAGCGCCTGCTGCTATGTTCTTGCAGCAGTCAAGAACACTGCCGCCACCCACTGCTACGATGAAATCTATATTTTCCTTCTTAACCAGTTCAACGCCTTTTCTGACGGAAGTGATTTTTGGGTTCGGTTCAATTCCGGAAAGTTCAAAAACCTCATATCCGCTGAGAAGTTCCTTAACTTTATCGTAAAGACCGATTTTCTTGATGCTGCCGCCACCGTAGGCGAGAAGAACTTTGCGTCCGTACTTTGACATGTACTTAGGCAGTTCATCGATTTTCCCCTTGCCGAAAACGAGTCGGACGGGAACAAAGTAATTGTAGTCGTGCATATTGTTACTCCGTGTCCAGATGAAAAATGACGTCAGTATGTCCGGATCCGTGTCTTCTGAAATCAGCAGGCGGATATGGTCAGTGACGCACAGGTCATTAAGTATTATATTTGGCTAAATTAAATTTAGCTATCCAAAACACTGACCGTTTTCCGGTTCTGTGAATCTGGCTTAAAAAGCAACATTTTTGCAGAAATTTTTGTTCTTCTCTTTCTGCCGACCGACGGATTTCATCATTCGGGATAGTTCCTTTTCCGTTTTCTTCACAAGGATTAACCACATTCCTAAAGACCGGATTAATGCTCCGAATGCCTGTAAATTCAATGATTAAGGAGAATTAGATATAGGTATTTTTTATAAAACTCAGTAAAAAATATAAAAAAATCTTTTTTTTCGTTGTCCTAAACTGCCTTTTTTTATCAAAATTACAAAAAAAATTCTAATATTTTGAACCATGTCTAAAAAATAACGAATTTTTTGTGCAATTTTGTATGAAAATCGATTCATGATTTTTTATACTTAGCTCACATTTTGTTCGTTAAGTGTCGCTGCCCAGGCCGAAGAATTTGAGGATGCCGGAATAACCGTCATAACCGAGAATTTTAAGGTGGAAGACGTTAAGAAGTCCGGAGAATCAGCCGACGGAAAATCTCTTCTTATCGTGAGAGATCAGAACGAGATCGGTTCTCTCGGTGACAAGGTCGTTGTTGCCGGTGAGAAGGATCCTAAGCATCTCGCCTTCGTCAAAACTGCAGACAATCACAATTACATCATCACCAATAAGATTCTTGTTCAGTGTGCCAAGGAGCAGTACTGCATCCCTGCAGGTCTTGAAGTTGAACAGATCAGTAAGAACATTTACGAAATCACCGTTCATGATTACGACCAGTGGCAGTCTCTTAAGGATGAGCTCGGTAATACCGAGGGGGTACGCAGTGTTTCCGTATCCTACGATCACGGTATTGAGCCTGACTTAAAGTAACTGAAATCGTTTCACGGACATGTCCGTCCGTAAAATTTAGGATATATCATTCAAGATAATTACTGACGGTTTTCCTGTTTCCGCATAGGGATCCTTTGGGCGAGTACTGTTCATGCGTATTCATCCCGTGTTATCCCCCTGCCCTTAAAATGGGAAGCCGTTACTGAGACTTATTATTATGACTAACATTAAACAGAATCTTTATTTACCTATTTTCAACGCACTTCTTATTTCCTCTCTGACAGCGCTTACCGCATGTGGCGGCAGTGGGAGCAGCGGAAACGACATCAGTTCCGTAGTGAGCGACAGCGACGGCAGTGACAGCAGTGTCAGTGAACCTGCCGACGGAGTTGATTCCGGAGAAGACGTAACCGGGGGCAACGCTTCCGATAGTTATGCTGATGTGGACATAGATCCGAATGACGGTGACGGAGCTGAACCTTTTACGGGCGGGACCAGAGCAATAACCGACAGCGTTATTTCGCTTACCGTTGCTGAAGCAGGCGATATATTTACCGGAAAGCCGTATGTGTTCAGTTACAGCATTAAGCCTGCAAACGGCAGAACCTCATCAGGGCAGCAGTTCACCATCAGAGCCAGATACGGCAAATTTTCAAAGAATCATCCTCAGACCGGTAAGGCTGCGGCAAGCGGTCAGATTTTCTATTACGTTCCTGAAACCGTACTCGGTACTACCGATAACTACTATTCATTCAATGAGACAATCACTATTGCAAACTCAAGCAATGCAACAGAGACATTCAGCTTTAAGATGGGAGCTGACGCTTCTAACGGCGATCCTGTATTCACGGATCAGTGGCATATCAAAAACCTGGGCCAGAATCCATTTAAGGTAAGAAAGGCTCCTGTTGCCGGTGTGGATCTTAATGTTATCCCTGCGTGGCACTTAACAGACGCCAACAATGAACTTATTTCCGGTAAGAACGTTAAGGTCGGCGTATGGGATACAACCGTTGATTTCAAGCATGAGGATCTGGCTTCCAAGAAATACAGCCCTTCATCCACTGCATCATTTATCAACGGCAACCTCAGTCTCAATCAGGTAAGACAGGACAGCGGTATCCTCCACGGGACCATGGTTTCAGGCATTATCGGTGCTGAAGCCAACAATGGTAAAGGTGTAAGAGGTATCGCGTATAATGCAAGACTTGCTTCATACGAAGCCAACAGCACCAATGTTTCATACCTCGCCAGAAAGAGAGATCTTGATATCGCAAATGCAAGTCTCGGTCTTGATAACAGCTATGCTTATCAGCCTACTCTGGAAATGCAGTATCAGAGTATGTTTGAAAACAATGTACCTCTTATCAAGGCTGCAGGTAATGAATTCGGTCGTGTAACCTTCAGCCAGCAACAGCAGCTACTACCGCTATTTTGGATCTATAAAAACCTATAAAATAAATTTTTTACCAAATTAAGCCTTCATCGCCAGATTTGCCAGCTGATTCTTATTTAAGTCAGCC
>CACWVT010000009.1 GCA_902764345.1 uncultured Ruminobacter sp. | reverse complement strand
GTTCCAGGAGATGGTCAACAGAGATAACTGAAAGAGACCGGCTCCTGATCAATTATCTAGGCATGAAATTTTGAGTACTGATTATCCAACTTTTAGGGTGATTATTGCCTTTATGCATTAAATCAAAACAGTTTTCCGTTTTATCATCCCTGAAAATAAAACGGAGTCCGGCCTGCGTCATGTCGCACCGGACTCCGTTATCAATTCTGAAGCCATTTTTGAATCTGGTTCAAACCTCCCGTCAAGAACGGGATTATGCGGTTCTGCCTCCGGTTCTTTCCGGTCCGAACGGCTTAAATGTCATAATGAGGGCCGGAGTAACCGCCAAATCGCAGACTAATGCGATGATAAAGGCAGTCACTGAACTCCAGGCAAAAGTGAACGGTCCCGCAAACTTACTGTTCATAAAGCTTAAGAGACAAACGCCTGAAATCATGGTGGTGAAAATAAGCACCCTGCCGACACTCAGGGATGTACGCTTGAAGGCAATTCCGTAATCTCCGCATTCCCTGAAGAAATAACGGTAACGGGTGATGAAATGAATGGTGTCATCAATGCATACCCCGAGAATTATCGGTGCCAGAATAACCAGCACCATGTTTACCCTGGCTCCGGCAAAGCTTACGAGTCCCAATGTCAGTACGACTGGAACAACGTTCGGAATCATTGCCAAAAGGCCGATCTTTAACGATCTGAAGACAATTGTCATCACGATAAGGATTGTCACGAAAGCATAGATGAAACTGTACAGTTCACTTTCGGAAAGGTAGTCAGCCAAGTTCGTAAGCAGACATGAAGCCCCTGTAAATTTAATATTTAACCACGGAACATTTGTTCTGACGAATTCATATACATCATTTTCCAGCTTTCTCACGTCAGCTGTACTCAGGGAAACCGTTCTTACCTGCACGTGTGCCGTGTCATAAGCAAAGCTCACCAGTCTGTCAAATTCCTTACCGCCACCTGATTCATAAAGGAGCAGAAGTTCGCTGACGCTTTCCTTCTTTTTCGGTACGGCATAGAATTCGTCATTATTCTCATGAACCGCCCTGTTCATCTGCTTCAGCTGATCCACAAAACTCGATGTCTGAAGCACCAGAGGATGGGATTCAAGAAAACCCTGCAGTCTGTCCAGTCCGTTTATGAAATTAAGATCCTTTACTCCGTTTTCCTTTCCGGTCTCCACCAGAATTTCCATGGACATGGATCCGCCCATGCGTGAATCCACGAAGTCAAAATCCTGACGGAGCGGATCATCCTTTGGTAAATCCTGAATGAAGGCTGTCTCGATCTTCAGTCCGGTCATGCCCCAGGCGGCGATGCCTACGGCAACGACAGTCCCCAGAATTATGGCTTTAGGGTATTTCAACACCAGGCCGTTAAAGAAGTTTACCATATGGTCAAACACGTCAAAGTGTCTTTCCTTTGCCCCGGATCCCGCTACGACAAAGGCCTTCAGCGGCTTTACCCTGCTGAAACTCAGAACAGGAAGCGCAAAAATGAACGTCATCACCAAAGCAATCACTGCACCTATGGCCGCCTGAAGCCCCAGTTCCCGCAGAGGAAGAAGATCCGTAAAAATAAATGACGCAAAACCGAGTGAGGTGGTAAGAGTGGTCAGACACATGGGCAATGTCGTCAGCTTAAGCGTTTTTCTTAAGGCGTCAGTCTTACTCACGCCGTTTACGTAAAGACTTCTGAATTCGGCTATCAGATGAACCGAGTCACCTATGCCCACGCAGAGAATTAAAATCGGAATCATCATGGCAAGCATGTTCAGGGTAAATCCGAATATCTGATAAAGTCCCATGGTGAGCACGATGGACAGAAATACGGTAAGCAGCGGCACCACGGTACCAATAATGCTTCTTGTGGTGATTATCAGCATTATCAGCATGCCGATAAGACCTGAAATCACCCAGATCTGGCCTTCCTCCTGTATGTCCCTGTCGTTGAAATAACTGATGACGGGACTGCCTACCACCCTGACGTCCAAATCCTTAAAATCATTAAGAATCTTATATATGGCCGGCGGAGCCTGATTACGGAATTCATTAACGTTCCCCCTGCTGTCATCAGGGTAGTTAATAAAGTTAATGACTATGCCGAAAACCGTACCGTCAGCACTTACAAACCTGTCCGCATACGCTCTGTCATTGGCAGCACGGTCAATCACCCTGCCGATTTCCTCCTCGGAACCGTCAAATCCGTCAAACAGAGTGGCTATGCTCACTGTATCGGAGCCGTTTTCCGAAGTCACCGATTCAGCGTTACCTATCCAGGTTACCCTGTCAACAAAGTTCACTTCCCTGTCAAGTCTGTGAACAAGTGCATCAAGTCTCTTTAAAAATGAGGCATCCTTCTTTCCGTGACTGTCCACCAGAAGAAACACAAAATCGTCATTACCGAAGGTTTCATAATATTCCTGCAGTTCCGTATAGGCAGGATCGTCTTCTGCAAAGAAACTTTCATATGAATTATCCTGTTTTAATTCACCGATGAACTGTCCCGTGACACAGGTCAGAATGACGGCAAACAGAATACTCAGAATTCTGTACTTCAGGATTTTGTCAACAATCCACATTGTATGTAATACATCCTTTAAAAATAATGAATTGAATTAACTTAATTTAAACTCAATGGGAACCACCACCTTTATGTCCTTTCCGGTGTTTGGGAAATCCCTTGAGGCATTCTTTACCGTGGTTACGGCGGCTTGTTTCAGAAGCTCCGCTCCCGTTGAACTCTTTACGACCGCAATGCTGTCAACGGTACCGTCCTTCCTGATTACGAAAGCAACCAGCACCACACCCTGTATCCCGCGGCGTCTTGCCTGCTGAGGATAGTAACGATGCTTCAGCAGGCTTTGGACAATCCGGCTCATAAGCGCATTTTGCGTTTTGCCGTAAACCATGGTAACGGGCCCGGAAGATGCGGCCGGAACAGATTTTCCGGAAACGGGAACGGCCGGAGCCGCTGCCGGGTTTACCTGCTGCCGATCCGTTATGACCTCAGGAGAGGACTTCGGTTCAGGGGTCTTCTTTACGGGCTTTGGTTTCTTCACCATCTGTTTCGGTTTTTGTTTTTGTTTTTGTTTTGGTTTAGGTTTTGGTTTCTCTTCCGGCTTCTGCTGAACAATGGGAGCCTCAGGTTTTTGCAGAACCTGTGGTTCTGCAGGCTCAGGAACCGGCGGCACCTCCATGACGGGAACCGGTTCCGGTGGCGGAGGCAGAACCTTCAGCATGATTTTCACGATTTCTTCATCAGATTTAAAAGAAAACTGAGAACTGACGTGCCCCGCCCACATAATGCAGCCATACACCAACGGACAATAGATGCTCAGAGCCAGAATGAAGGAAACCCGGTTATAACTTTGTTTTCTTGGTGGCAATGCTGAAATTTCCATGATTAAGCTCTCTTAACTTATCAAGCACTACTATAAAAAGTCCAAAATCGGCTTTTTCATCTATACGAAGTTCCAAATGCACGTCCGGATCCAAAGATGTCAGCTTTTCCGCAACGGACTCGGAATCAGCCTTTTTTCCGTCGAAATAAATCTCATTGTTTTCCCCGATTTCCAGAAGTATCAATTCCGATTCAACATCAGTCAGTTTATCCTGAGTTGAGGCTTCAGGAAGATTAACCTTTATCTCTCCCTGGGCAATGAAGGTGGAAACGCTCAGCACCATACACAGCAGCACCAGCATAATATCAATGAACGGAACTATGTTCAGCGGAGCTCTTGAAGGAATAAGTTTCATTAACGCTTTCCTCCGGCAGCGGAAGCGGCGATAACGCTTATTTTTCTGTTAAGACCGTTATAGGCAATCAGGGCAGGAATGGCCACAACCAGACCTAAAGCAGTAGCTTTGAGAGCAAGGGACATGCCCACCATTATGTCTTTTGCGTTCAGGCCTCCGGACTGCCCCATGTCATAGAAGGTAATCATAATACCGAGCACGGTACCGAGAAGCCCCACATAAGGCGCATTTGAATAGATAATGAATATCGTGGTCATGTTTTTGGTAAGTGCCGTCTCCATCTGAGATCCGTCAGCGTAGTTCTGCGGCTTAAAACGGCTCAGAAAAATAAATCTTTCAATTGAAAACCAAAGGGCAAGAAACCCCATAAAACCCAATATGACGAATATGGAGATATCAACAAGATCCTTTATGTTATCCATCTTTCCACCTGTTTCTGAAATTTAAAAACCAATAAAGAGACATCCGTAATTTCCGTCAGAGAGAATAACTGTTGTCACAGTCACCGACAGACTGCCTTGCACGGAACCACAGTTTTGTTAGCAATTATTAACGTATGTTACCCAAAACTAACAAAAAGCCATTGTATACAAAAAAAACGGGAGATAAATCAGATTTTTTTATTGTGATAAAATTTATCAGATATAAGGTTTACACTTTACGAATGCCGCAGCCGCCGTACGGATCATGACCACAACAGGATGGTTCCTGTACGCACAATCAGTACCCGCCGGTCATATAATGAGCCGAAAATCGGCAACTTTCCGATTTGTTAAGCATGTCTATATCATAGACACGTCATCCATTGCATAATATTCCGGTGAGAATTCAGAATTTAAACAGGACCATTCCGGAGGACATCAAAGATGAAGCTTGCAACTGCACTGTCAGAAAGAGCCGATTTGCAGAGAAGAATCATAAGTCTCAGACACAGACTCAACAATAACGCAAAGGTTCAGGAAGGAGAACAGCCTGCGGAAAACCCGGAAGAGCTTCTTAAGGAGCTGGACGGCTGTCTCATCCGTCTGGAGGAACTCGTGGCGAGAATTAACAAAACCAATAATGCGACCAAATCAGGTGACCTGACGGTCACGGATCTGATTGCGCGACGTGACATTCTTAAGGAACGAATCGGTATAATGAGGGATTTTCTGGACGCTTCCAGCGATAAGGTATCAAGATATTCGAAAACCGAAATAAAAGTATGCAGTACCGTAAATGTTGCCGAACTGCAGAAAGAGCTTGATTCGTGGTCAAAAAAATTCAGGGAAACTGATGAAAAAATTCAGGAACTGAACTGGCTGACCGAATTAATTTAAATCAATGAAGGTAATCCTGACGGGCGGGTGGCATCTCTTGCGACTGAGAATGAATCGCATAAATCAATAGTAATTGCAATGCAGGGCGCATGCAGGAGATTAGAGGTCTCCACTTACGTTGTATGCCCAGTAATGTAACATCTATAAAGAGTATTATGTATGTTTACTACCGGTTACCGACGACAGGATGAGGGTGGGTTCGGGGACTTTTAAAATGTTGCGGAGTACGGAGCCTGTATCCGTACTCCGCATGTAAGGTGGACTTTAGGCGTTCCTAAACCGAAAGACTGCGACAGTCCCGGACACTTTTTACAAACGTGTCCGGAACTGAACCGTCATGGAAGCGTGCCTGCCGTAACGAAAATAACATGCAGGCAGCAAACCGCACCGGAATACGGATTCGGCTTCTGCAGCACCGTCCGGCACCCGTCAGTCATTACCTCCCTGATGCCACAGCTTGCGGTAAAGACCGTCTCTGGATATCAGCTCATCATGAGTTCCGCGATCGACAATTCTGCCTTTATCCATTACAACAATCATGTCACTGTGCATGATGTTTTTCAGTCTGTGGGCTATCATTACGACGGTTTTCCCCCTGGTGAGTTCATCCACCGCCTTCTGCACCGCAAATTCGTTGTAGACGTCAAGACTTGAGGTGATTTCGTCAAGAAAGACAATTGGTGCATCTTTCAGCATGCAGCGGGCAATACAGATTCTCTGTCTCTCACCGCCACTGAAATTACGACCTTCCTCAGCCACAGTGTCATCCGGCCCCGCAAAATCAACCATGGCCTTTTTCAGCACGGTTCTGACATCATCAGCTGAAGCATCCTTTTTCCCCAGAACTACATTATCCGTAACGGTTCCCCTGAACAGGTAAGACTCCTGAAATACCATGGCATACCTGTGCATAAGCGTTTCAGGATCAATGGTTGAGATGTCTGTAAGTCTGCCTTCTACAATGTTTCCCATCAGAACGCTCCCCGAATCCGGGTCATAAAAT
The DNA here is from genome assembly GCA_902764345.1 of uncultured Ruminobacter sp. Lineage (GTDB taxonomy): Bacteria > Pseudomonadota > Gammaproteobacteria > Enterobacterales > Succinivibrionaceae > Ruminobacter. The sequence continues at coordinate 40,219 of CACWVT010000009.1, read as the reverse complement.
CTTGCCAGGAGCTTTACGAGAGTTGACTTGCCGCTACCGCTCGGTCCTACAACCGCAACAACGCTTCCGTTCTTTATTTCAAGATTTACGTCATCAAGAATCTTTTTTCCAGGTTCATAGGAAAAGCTGACGTTTCTCAGCACAAGATCATTGCCGTCAGGAAGTTCCGCAGCCGTTCCCGGAAGCGGACGCTCACTCATCAGCCTACCGATGTTTCTGCCGGATTCAGAGAAGTACTGCAGCATCAGGAAATTAAGGCTGAAGGCAATGAACGGTGCAATGCTCCTTGAAGCAACAATCATCAGCATCAGGAATTCCATTACCGATATTTCCTGATGAATGAGCTTATACTGCCCAAACATAACCATAATGCCAATACCGGCCCCCACGCATGACATCGTCGTAAGGGCAAACGGCATCAGTGTAACCTCAAGTCTGATGCTTTCACTGCGCAGCCTGGTGAGACTCTGCTCGAGCCGTTCAAATCTTGATCCGCTCATGTTATTGGTTTTGATTGTTGTTATGCCGGTAATGTATTCAGTCAGTCTTGATGATGCCTCAACGGAAGCTGCCATCTGATTTTTACTGAGTCTCACTCCCATAACACGCACAATGCACAGTATGGCCAAAGCCACGGGAATGCAGCAGAAGAAGCTTATGGCAAGAGGTGCATTGTAAAACAGCAGTCCGATAAAAACCGTCACCGTAATAATCAGGGAGGAGAAAAGCTGCGGGATAATGTGAGAATTAGCATTCTCCAGATTGGAGAAATCCTTCATCATGCTGTGACTTACCCTGGCCGGATTGAGATTTGAAAGAAATCCCAGTGAAAGCTTTCTGATGTGCTCGGCAAGCTTAAGTCTTCCGCGAGTGGAATTATTGTAGGTTGACACAAAATTGGCGTTATATGCCGGAATTGAAGCATAGAAGCACACCACCATGTACACAACGCATCCGCAGCAGATAAGTACAAGGTGAAGTGTCTGTGCCCGCTCTCCGCCAAGATACGGATTCAGCAGCAGATACAGCAGCCATACAATGAAAATTATTCCTCCGAAATTTGCCAGATCACACAGGCAGGTGGCCAGTACCGATCTGAAAAACTTACCGGTTCTGTTTCCGGTTAAATTCCTTATGGACTGAATCATTGTTCTCTCTCCCCGGCATTAAACCGCCATTTATCAGCCGATACGTACATATCCCATAAATTACGGTAAGCCTCGGAATCACGAAGCAGACTTTCATGAGTTCCTCGTGCCAGTATTCTGCCGTCGTCAATCATGATGATCTCGTCGGCATCAATTACACTGTTGAGCTTGTGTGCCACCATGATTATGGTTTTGTTCTTCTTCAGCTCGGTGAGGGCCTGATTAAGAAGCAGTTCATTTTCGGCATCAAGAGCCGAACTTACCTCATCAAGAAGAAGAATCGGTGCATTCTTAAGTATCGCCCGTGCTATGTTTATGCGCTGTTTCTCGCCTCCGGAAAGGGTATTGCCGCCTCCCCCGAGATAATAATCCATACCGTATTTGGCAATAATGTCATCACACCGAGCCAGACGTGCGGCGTTAAGAACCTCCTCGTCGGTAGCTCCGCTTTTGCCGGCCACGATGTTCTCCCTTATGGTTCCCTCAAACATGAAGGTCTTCTGCAACACAATGCTTAGGCTGTCCATCAGGCAGCTTTCGGACATGTTTCTGACGTCCGTACCTCCTATTCTCACGCTTCCGGAATCTGCATCATAGAATCTTGCAATAAGAGACAGGATGCTGCTTTTTCCCGAACCGCTACGACCTATAACGGCAAGACTCTTCCCCTGCTCCACCCTGAAGCTGACACCGTTCACGACGGAGTGATGCCTTTCCGTATTCTTTTCCCCCGGAACATTGTCCGTGAAATCATCATGGTACGAAAAGAACACGTTATCAAACTCAACCGTATAATTCTGCGGTTTTTCCGGAATTGCCGGCACGGGAAGCGGCTTTGCCGCAAAAATCGCATCTATGCGTTCAACGCCTTCGTTAATGGTCATTATTACGTTGGATATGTTCATTATGTTCATCAGCGACGGCAGAATCGCATTTGAAAGCACGGTAAAGAAAAGTGCCGTAAGCACGATTCCCGGGTCATCCGGATTTGACGAATTGATAAAAATCACCACCGGATAAATAAAGAAAATGAAGAAATTTACAAGAATGGTAAAGATTATAAAATCAGTGCTTCCCCGTCTCGCAAATCTAAGGGCAAAGTTCCTGTAGGCCATGACGCTCTTCTTTAGGGAAGCAAACGAACGGGCACTCATACTGAACATTTTCAGCACAGGAATGCCGCGGGCGAATTCCATTGATGTGGCATTAATGTCTTCCAATGCCCTGAAATACCCCCTGATTTCCTCCCTTACTCCGTCATCACCGTAGATACGGAACTGAATCAGAAGAGAAATGACATAAACAAGAATGCAGATGAGTCCCAAACGCCAGTCTGCATAAACGTAAAGTCCGAATACCACCACGGCTCCCGACAGCGTCATCACCAGATCCGGAATCTTATGAGATATGAAAAGTTCAATCAGATCCACATTATCATGAATGCTTTTGTGAATCTCTCCCGTACTTACCCTGGTAAAGTACCCCAGAGGAAGCGTGGCAAGATGCCTTGCGAGACGCAGTCGCAGATTAAATATGATTCTGAAAGCAGCGAAATGGCTGAGAACAAAGCTGCCGCCGTTAAAAAGCATGGAAACAAACACGCTGACCACGGCAGTAAGTCCCCACGAAAAAACCGCATCGGTGTCCACCGGTACCGAATTCTGAAATGAATGGATATACAGGCAGATTATTTTATATGAAGCTATGTAAGGAATTATCTGAATGATTGTTGATACGGCGGCAAGAAACACGGAAACTATGAGAATCCTCTTCTTTTCACCACTTATTTCCAGTAATCTTGAAATTCCCTTTTTACCTGATGATTTCAATCTGACTACCTTCCCTGAAATGATTCCGACCACATGACGGAATCTGACAATAAAAAAAGCCCGTTACATCGAGAGGTACGGTAACGGGCAAAAGCTGTAACGTTAGAAACTATACTTGAGCTTAACACCAACGTTACGAGGAGCAGCCATTGAGTAGAAACGTACTCCGTAGTTACTGCCGTTATCAATAGATGCGGCATACTTCTTATCAGCCACGTTTTCCACATAAGCCTTGATTTCGAGATTCTTCATAATCTCGGCGCTTGCATAGAGATCAAACACGGTATAACCGCCCTGAGATTCCTGAATCAGCCCGCTGTTTTCATAAACGGAAGTATAACCTTCGCCGAAATAAGTCTTCGACTGATAACGCATGTTACCGCCGACATGAGCCACAAAATCCGCAAACTTAAGAGCCGTTACGTCAATTAAGCCTGCTGCCACAAACTTCGGAGCATTGCCAGGATGTTTGGTATAACCCGATGTTTCGTTTCTGGAATCCGCATAGGTCATTGAAACTCCGGTGCTCACACGTTCAGCTCTGTAGCCCAGTGTCAGTTCAGCACCCTTTGAATGCATTCTGCCGATGTTTCTTAACGGAGTCATATAGGAGTTTTCAACAACCGTATAGGCCTGACGGTTATGAACATCCATGAAGAACAATGCGGCATTGGCGTCAAAACCATTGTCGAGAGACATGTGATAACCAGCTTCATAATTGTAGGTCTTTTCAGGATCATAGCCCTGCTCGTCAAGAGCAGATGTAGGGAATTTACTGAAGCCGCCAGCCTTTGAACCGCTTGATGCAAGAACATACGCTCTGTGTCCGGTTACGAATGTATAGCCGAATGCCGCCTTGTAATCGAGCATGTCGTAATCATTCTGCAGATGGTCAAAATCATATCCGAACATGTAGTTACCATTTGCCTTGGATCTCGCATGTTCATAACGAAGTCCCAGGTCAATGTCAAAAATGGAGGAGGCACCTACTCCGAAGTTATAGGCATAATCGGTAAATGCCGAGAAGCTGAGGTCATCAACTCTTACGTCAACCTGCCCAATCGGAAACACTGTGGCTCCGGTCAGAGCCTGATACATTTCATTATCAGAAATGTCAACCTGTGCAAGAACGTAGTTATCAGTGGTGGAATTTGTAACATTGACACCTATGACAGCCTTACCTGAATCATAAACATCACCGGCGTGTCCCAGTTCGGAGACGTAACGGATTTCCTGAGTGAACTGACGTGTCTTGATTTCATTATTACCGCAGCTTCCCTGTCCCATCATGTAGAGTTCACATGAATCTGAACTGTTAAGACTGGTGATGCTGTTGACTGAATCTCCGTTGTCTCGGTAATAATCCAGCTTCACATATGCTGTATACGCAGTTCTCTCTTCTTTAGGATTGATGATGTCTCTGATTTCACCTGAATTATACAGAGCTTCATAAGCCGCCTCTTGGGATCCGAAGTATTCAATCACGCCGGGATCGGCAGACATTGCTCCGGCAAGATATGAACGGGTAAAATCCGGATTACGTATAATACCGTGACCACTTATCCTTTCATTGCGATACTCGCTTTCAGTGAGAGCCACGTTACTCTGATGCCCTCTATCCTTAGTATATGAACCGCCAACCGTAACGTTCAGCGGTGAATTTTCACCGCCGCTGAAATAAAGAGCGCCGTTAACGACATATGACTCTCCGGTATTGTAGTTCGAACCGTCAATGTCCTTAATCCATCCGTAATCTTTCTGATTGGACACACCGAACTTACCATAAATCTTATCCTCGTAAAGGGCACCGCCGGCTGCCACCCTGTTCTTCCAGTACAGCTTTGAGTAGTCTGATTCCACGTCAGCATAGTTTCCGTCTAACATCGGATTCTTCGAGGTAATGTTGATGATGCCGAGCTGAGCCCCAGAACCGTATACAGATCCCTGAGGTCCCTTGAGAATTTCCACGGTACTTACATCATTAAACTGCTGATTCATCTGAGAGAAAGGCTGTGCCACGCCGTCAACATAAACAGTAACGCCGGAATTATAGATATTGCCTGAATTAATGCCTCTTACGGTATACTTGGTAAGCTGACGACTGCCAAAACCGACGGCAGGTGTCAGTGCTGAACTGATTTTTGTTAAATCAGTTACTCCCCTTACTTCGTGTTCCTCAAGAGTCTTATCGTCGGCGACCTCGGCCTGACCGCTCAGGCTCACAAGATCCTGACTGTACTTGTTTGCCGTAACGCTTATGGTATCCAGTTCAAAATCGTATTCTTCTTCGGCAGCGTACGCATTAACGGCCGTCATAATCGATGACGCCAGAAGCGTCATCATGAACCTACAGGTCTTTCTGTTTCCATACATAGTATTCTTCTCCATCACGGACAATGCCTATTTCCCCGCAAGCACGGTCCGCTCCTTCATAAATATCAAGTATTTTTAGTTATAAGTATTTAATGTTTTCATCCGCAGGTTATGGACATACCTGCCAAAAGCCCGACAAAGATATCATGTATGTTAGCCTTTGTTAACACTTATTAGACATAACTAACAAAAATTATCAGAAAGAACACCTGAATACCGTCCATTAAGAAAATTACTGAACGGAGCTGACAATAATTCTCATTTGTTTTTTCAGAATAAGGGGCATAATACTCAGGTCAATGCTCTGACACTCATTATGTTTTCCCCGTTTTGTTTTCAGATTCAGTCCGGCGACGTCCGCCTTCCAAAAGTATTGGCAGGTTCCGAGCCTGCAGTGCAGCAAAAAGAAGCTCTGCACGAATACCCATATCCCCAGCAATATTAACCTGCATAACTTATACAAAACAGGAGAATAATCAGATGTCCATACCAGGTACCATATATCTCGAAAACTGTCTGTCTCACTGCAACATAGCCAACTCCATCGCCTGCCACTTTACAGGCAGTCTGAACCTGCGTCTTTTTTCAATAAGTGTCAGTAAGGTCCTTTCCGAAGCGGACAAATTCAGATACGAACTGATTCCACTTGATAACGGGGAAGGAGCATGGAAGGAAAAAAGCAGAAACGTACCTCCGGTAAAACTCATTCGATGTAAAAACATGGACGAAGGACTTAAGGAATTTTCCCGGGACATTTTTAATCTGAGCCGCGAATACAATTTCTTCCCTCTCTTTTTCACCGTATTTGTGACAGACGAAAATGAAACAAAGGAAGCAGATGAACATGAGAAGGAAGACAACGACTCAGTTACAGGAGAATTCTGCATCGTACAGACACTGAATCACGCCTACTGTGACGGCAGAAGCTGTGAATTTCTGTTAAACCAGATTACCGAGTATTACAATGCCCTCCTTGAAAACAATCTTCAGTCAATGGAAAAGGTTCTTAATCGTGTAAGACAGACCTCTACTCCGTCAAGCGATGAAATCTATTCCTTCAGATCTGAAAATCCGCTTATCAAACTGAGCAGATGGCAACAGATAAAAAACATTTTCAGACTTGTGGGAACAAAATTAAACGATGACGGTGAATTTTCTGTCAGGTATCCGGTAATCGAGGCTGAGTGGGAAAAATTCAGAACTGAAAAACACGAGCCTCAGATGCACTATTTTGATTTAAATCCGATTATCAACCATTACGCCGGCAACAAAAACGTAAATGCCAACAGCATCATCACGGCACTGCTTGTAAAAGCTTTTTACTACGTAAACAGCACTGTTCACAATCATCCGGAAAAGAAAAAAATATCTTTCAGAATGATGTCTGACATTCTGTCGGCCAAACAGAGACAGCAGTTCATCGGCAACTACTGTGCATACGTTCCCGTCGTGGCAGACGGCAGTCTCCCGCTCGCTGACATTGCAGCCGACATTCTGAAACAGGTGGAAAGCTTCAGAAACAACAAAGTTGACGTGTCCATGTACAAGTTTCTGGAGTTTGCCCTCAGAAAACACATGGCAGGCAAAAAGGATGACCCTGTATCATTCACCGTATCACTTATTCTGCACCGCAAATTCATCAGACATCCGAACAGTCTTAAGGGAGCCACATTCATAAAAACAACCGGAGCCCTGAATTACGAACCTCTGGATCTGTTCGGAGCAAAACTTAACAACAAGATTGCGCCAACTCTTTCTTTATCCATCGATAATGTACTTTTTATTACATATTATCCGTTAATTGGCGGCGATGATATTCTTGATAATGTGACCGATGCTTTAAAAACGATATTGGAAAAGGAAGTATCTATGGTCATGCCGTCAAAACATAATATGCTCATGTCTTACACATAATTACATCGGGAAAAAAAAGCTTAGCTCATCATCTTCATGAGCTTTACAACGTTCCGTTATTTAAATTAATATTAATCTGATGAACTGGACACTTGGGGAAGGAGTTAAAATTGGGAAAAAATTCATTAAAAAAAATTATTCATCTATACTATTGGAATCAAATCATTGACGGAAAAATGAATTTCGGAGACATGTTTTCCAAAGATATAGTGGAGTATGTTTCCGGTGCCGAAGCCGAACATGTTAAGACAGACCGTCCAGATAAACTTTTGGCCGTAGGCTCCATTCTGAACCAGGAAACCTTAAGTTCCGGAGGCGTTGTGTGGGGATCTGGTACAATGGATCCCTCAGACATTATATATAACCCCAAAGTCAGATTCTGTGCAGTCAGGGGGCCACTTACCCGCAAGGCTTTAATCGATAAGGGATATAAAGTTCCTTCTGTCTACGGAGATCCCGTTCTTCTGTTGCCGAGAATTTACAGTCCACAGATACCGAAAACCCACAAACTCGGAATCATTTTACATTGGAGACACCGTGAGTTATTAAAGATCCATCCTTCAGTGAAATATATCGACATATTAAGAAAGCCTGAAGATAAATTTAAGTTTATCGATGACATCTTATCCTGTGAACGAATTTTATCAACATCCCTTCACGGACTGATTGTTTCTGACGCATACGGAGTGCCGTCAAAATACTGCACGACATCAAACAGTAAACTAGAAGGTAAAGAGCACTTTAAATTCAATGATTATTTTGAAAGTATCGGCAGAAAGGATACGGAACCACTGCCATTACACCCTGGTGAAATAATTACGGAAAACACTTTTCCAGGTGATGTTCGAAACACCAACATAAATTTGGATCTCGATTTATTGGTCGATGTATTTCCGTATGACTTATACCGTGAACCGAATTTCATATATCGGATTAAAAAACTTCTAGAGCGAAAATGAGTTTAACAAGCATTTTAACCGCCTTCTATCACATCTATTACAGCCCAAACAAGCCGGATTATACGCAACGGAGCAGACAATGAACGAATTTATCAAATCCAAAGCCGAAATAGTCATCAACTCTCACGTCATTGAAGTACTGGAGTTTGATACCGACACTCTTTCCGAAGAGCTTTCGGAGCAGTACGGCTCCATTTTTCCGGCCAATTTTCACAATGCCGTTTCCAAAAGAAAGGCAGAATTCATTGCCGGAAGGATGGCTAGCCACAGCCGCCTGAAGGCTTTCGGAAATTCCGAACCGGTCAGGGTAAATGAAGACAAATCCCCCGCATGGCCGAAAGGCTTCATCGGTTCAATAAGTCACGACGGCGGCATAGCCTGTGCCGTCGTGTCCCCAAAGTCCGGAGATACGCACAGCATAGGTCTTGATCTGTGCGTCAGCATGACTGACAATGACGCCATGCAGGTTGCTGACAACATCAGTACTCTCGACGAACTCAACCGTTTCATCGGCACTTCGTTCTTTACCGGTGATTCGCTGAGACTCATATTTTCTGCCAAGGAAAGTCTGTACAAAGCCGTATATCCGCTCATAAAACGTTTTGTTGACTTTAAGGAAGTGGAGATAATGACGGTGGAAGGCGATGATGAACACGGAACGATTACCGCGGCCGCGGTAAACAGAAACGATCTGCCGCTGTCCGTAATTGATGAGTTCACCGTTTACTATCAGCGCTTCAGACTCGGAGACACCGCAGGTTTCATCACCCTGTCATGTAACCGTTCCGGAAACTGAAACCGGCGGAGCATCTGACGTTTCCCCCTGAGGGATTGCGGAACCGAACGCCATCATCAATAAAAAGGCGGGCTGGACAATCATGTCCGGCCCGCCCGTTTCATATCATTCGAACTGCGGTAAAGACCTATTTCCTCACGTCAGATTCTTCTTTTACGCCTGCCGCAACCGGTACTTCCGCCTTGTCGGCACCCTTGCCCACATGCTGATCCTTTACGTCAACGACCAGCTTTTCGAGTGCCTCTTTCTGTTCTGCGGTAAGCTTGCCGTAGACCCATGCAAAGGTTGCAAACATGAACACCGCATTGAGAATTCCGTTACCGTATGTTTTGTAGTTAACCCATATATTCTCGGCCTCATCGCTGCTGACGTTCATGAAATCAGGAAGACGGAAGGCAATCACGTAGTTGAGAAAGGCACAGGCAATAAAATACACGGCCAGTGCGACAGTGGCCTTTTTAAGCACTGCTACTGGAATTGGAGTCTTATATCCGGTAAGAGCCTCCACAATATCCTTACCGAAACCGAACTGACAGATAAGAAGACCGGAGGCAATCACGCAGTTAACAACGGAAACCTTCCATTTAATGAAAGACGGATCCTTAACCATGATTGTCGGTATGGCAAAAACCAGAAGCGTCAGAATCACCACAATCTGGATTCTGGTAATCTTTCCCTGAAGAATCCAGCTTCCGCCGAGAGTGATAACTGACGATATAACCACGGCTATGGTGGCATATATTAGATTATGATCAGAAAATTTATAGGTGGCGAAGAAGCAGATTGCAGGAAGAAGATTTAATAGAAGTTTCATGTTTTAACTGTCCTTGCGAAAGTTGTTCCATTTTATCATATTTAAATAATTTTGAATAAACAAATATGATTAACATGCATAACTTTCACCTTTTAAACCGATATTTTTATATATTTAATTGACAAATTCAGCATAAAACCATATTCCGGAGTTCCCGTTCCGTCAGCTGATGATTTCAACTCCCGTACGCCACACCGTTTTTTATGCTTGGCACTGTCGCCCGATTCTGTACCAGGCTCGTAACTCACAGTAAAAATTGTTTCATAACAATCCGCCATTTCATTATAATATGAGCAGATAAAATCATTAAAGTTCAACCGCTAACCGTAAGGATGAAATCATGTGGTATTTAATTTATGCTGAAGACATTCCAAATTCAAACGAAGTAAGAAGCAAGGCCCGCCCTGCCCACATTGCAAGACTTAAGGAACTCATTGCCGAAGACCGTCTGCTTCTCGCTGGTCCGAACCCTAATGTTGACTCTGAAGAGCCTAGCGAAGCAGGCTTCTCCGGTTCCGCAATCATCGCAAAATTCGGTTCCCTCGAAGAGGCTAAGGCCTGGGCTGAAGATGATCCGTACTGGCATCAGGGCGTTTACCAGAAAGGTACCGGCATTGTTAAGCCTTTTAAGATTACCGCAAAGATGAACGGAGCTTCTTTCTAATGAAAATTACCAAGGCAGTTATTCCAGTAGCAGGACTGGGAACAAGAATGCTTCCCGCCACCAAGGCAATTCCGAAGGAAATGCTGCCGGTTGTGGACAAGCCTCTGATTCAGTATGTCGTAAACGAAGCGGCCTCTGCCGGGATAAAGGACATTATTCTGGTAACCCACTCTTCCAAAAACGCAATTGAGAACCATTTTGACCACAGTTTTGAACTTGAAGCCACTCTCGAAAAGCGTGTAAAGCGTCAGCTTCTTGATGAGATTCAGTCCATATGTCCCAAGGACGTAACCATCATGCATGTTCGTCAGGGCGAGGCAAAGGGACTGGCTCACGCAATCAAGTGTGCAACGGCACTGGTAAACAAAGAACCTTTTGCCGTCATTCTTCCTGACGTTCTTATAGATGAATACGCCTCAGATCTCAGAAAAGATAACCTCAAGGAAATGATTAACCGTTTTGAGGAAACCGGAACCAGCCAGATAATGGTAGAACCTGTGGCTCCGGAAGCTGTGTCTTCCTACGGCATAATCAACATTCCCGACGAGATTAAGAGTGCCAATATAGAACCTGGTCAGAAAATATCCATTACCGGCTTTATTGAAAAACCAGAAAGGGAAAAGGCTCCGAGCAATCTCGCAATTGTCGGTCGCTACATTCTTTCAGCCGACATTTGGGATCTGTTCCAGGAAACACCTGTAGGCGCAGGCGGAGAAATACAGCTGACGGACACTCTGAGACTTCTTCTTAAACAGAAATCCATTGATGCATACGTTCTTAAGGGCCGAAGCCTTGACTGCGGTTCTAAAATCGGATACATCAAAGCCTTTGTGGAATATGCCATGAAGAATGAAAAACTCGGTGAAGAGTTCAAGGATTACCTGAGAAAGGAAGTCGTACCACAGCTTTAACAGAAACCACTCCGTGGCCATTCTGAAAATTCAGAGATAATGTTCAAACGGGGAAGACTTCGATGTCTTCCCCGTTTTTTTGTACGTTTCATGACGGAAAAAAACCGTCAACCGGATTTGCCGACGTTTTATCTGCCGCTCTGTTTGCCATCAGCTGCAGGTCCCGTAAACAGTGTCCGGGCATTATTACCGCCAAACAGACCGATGTCCCTGTTGTGAAGTGCCTTACCTCTGTCAAGGACGGGATAGAACTTTGCAAATTCGTCACGGTGTTCAAGGTAGTAATCGTAAACCTTCTGCCAGTTTTCCAGATTCTTTACCTCGAGAGTACGCAGCTTGTATGTATCATTGACATTGTTAACGTCAGCAATAGTCTTCAGCTCATCTCCGACACATTCCCTGTTGAAATCAACGCATCTGAGAACAAAAGTGGTGGTCAGCAGGATACCTTCCTTTTCAGGTGAAAGCTCATTTCCTTCCTGAAGGTATGCAAGTGTCGGTCTGAGACTGTATCCCGGAATCTGATTCCCGTACACCATGTGTCCAGTAAATCTGCCTATAACATTCCTTCCGGCTCCGTCAGACTCTTTATTCTCATCAACCTCAAACCCCGCAGCATACGCATAATCCTTTCCGTCGATGGTAATGACATCTGCATCTGCAGCGTGCGATGCGGACATTACAAGGATGCATAACAGCGATTTAACTGCAGTATTCCATACCACTTTCATCATAAACAGACTCCTGTCTATTCAACTATACCGAGAAACTTCTCAAAATAATCAGGGAAGGTTTTGGCACAACACTTCGGATCATTGATAACCACGTCCGTGGCAAAGGAAACCAGAGAGAAGCACATTGCCATACGGTGATCGTTATACGTATCAATGGCGACATTTCTGTTAAGCCTGCCAGGATTGATTTCCAGATAGTCTTCTCCTTCCACACATTCGATACCGAGTTTCTTCAACTCGTTTGCCATGGCTCTCAGACGATCGGTTTCCTTAACACGCCAGTTGGCAACATTACGTATAACCGTTTTTCCATTGGCAAAAAGAGCGAGCGGCACGGCAGTCATGGCGGCATCCGGAATGCTGTTCATGTCCATGTCCACTCCGTGAAGCGGAGCCTTTTCACATTCAATGAAATCATCGCCCATAGCCACCTTGGCTCCCATTGCACAAAGAACCTTCACGAATTTAACATCACCCTGCACGGAATGAAGTCCGACTCCGGTAACCCTAACCTTGCCGGCAATGGCTCCGGCAGCAAGAAAATATGAAGCGGCTGAGGCATCGCCTTCCACCAGAAAATCCCCGGGACTTACGTAATTCTGACCGCTTCTGATGAAAAACTCCTTATAGTCACGGTTCTCAACAGTTACGCCAAAAGACTTCATCATGCCTACTGTAATGTCAATGTAAGGCTTTGATACGAGTTCACCCTTAATTTTCAGCAGCACGTCACCGTTCATTAAAGGAGCCGCCATCAGGAATGCAGAAATGAACTGACTTGACACGGATCCGTCTATCTCGGCAACCCCGCCCTTAAGCTGACTGCCGTTAATTCTGAGAGGAGGGTAGCCTTCCTTCTTCAGATAGGTAACGTCAGCACCCAGCTGACGCAGGGCATCTATAAGATGGGCTATAGGACGCTCCTCCATGCGGGGCTCACCGGTAAGAACATATTCACCTGAAGAATTGCACAGAACAGCGGTTATCGGTCTCATAGCGGTACCGGCGTTACCGAGAAAAAGCTCAAGCGGCTTTGATGTATGGAAGGTACTTCCGAGACCGTAAACAGTGCATTGGGTTCTGTCTTCGCTTAATTCATATTCAACACCAAGCAGACTCAGCGCATTGAGCATGTGTCTGGTATCATCACTGTCCAGGAGATTGGTGATTCTGGTCTTGCCATGAGCAAGAGATGACAGCAACAGGGCTCTGTTTGATAAACTTTTTGAGCCCGGGAGGTTAACCAAACCGCACGCTCTGTCTTTTTTATTTAATTTTATTGATTCCATGTCTTCTACTTTCAATTCTGTTTTTTTTTGAAAAAAATCTGCTTAAGAACATTATTGTGCTTTTTAATTCGGATAATCGTCTCTCTGCCGGTTCACTCCGTTTTCAATCACGGATACCCCGCTTCCCATCTGCTCATTCTGGCAAAACTCACTGAATTTTAACAAAACAGCCGTTGCCATATCAATGAACCGGACGGAGGTTAACTCTGAAGTTGTTATCCGTACGACATCATTAACCGTACTGGAACCTGAAGAGACTCCGTCATTACGGAAGCTGCGGAGGATTAGTTCCTTCCTCTGCAATTGACTGAATCTCCTTCGCTACCCCGGCCGCCTCATTCTTTTCCTTCATTTCCTCAGCATTCTTTTGACGTCTGATTTCCATGCGTTCCTCTATGGCAGCCATAAGTGTGTCAGGAACATCAAAGTCACAGGTATATTCGTCAACAGCAGTCGTGGAACTGTAATGATATTCCCGGGATCTTACAATAAACTCCTCTCGTCTGTTACGGCGCTCTTCCGTATTGAAATACCACTGACGCAGCTTGGTCAGCAGGATTGTGTAATGATCAAAGTTAAGACCGTCACCGTAAATCTGAATACCGCAGTTAATTGCCTGATCCACATGATCTCTTGCCAGAAGAACCTCCGGACGACTCTCCGGATTAAGTGTAAGAATTTCGTTGAAGGCCTTTGCATTCTGTAGCAGAACCTTGTATTCAAATTCGTTGACATCAGATTTCATTTCCTTCTGCATGCGTTCTTCAATGTCATCACGAATCTTATTTCCGTCCTTATCCACTCCTTCAAGCGTAACGTCATATTCGGAAATTTTTTCCTTGTTCTTCTTACATCCCGTCACGTTGACACAGCACAAAGCCACACAGAGTCCGGCAAGCAGGTATTTAAGCTTCATTACCTTGATTCCTTTAAATTTTTAATATTTTCCGATTGTAATTGTCACTGAATGATATTTTCTACGGTCATTAACCGGCGGCATTACTCCCGACCATCCACGTCATCAGACCACGGGAAGGCCGGATTTTTCTCATCCACGCCCCGTGAAATCAGCACCAGTTCCTCGGTGTACTCCTCAAGATAGAGTACGTTTCCGTTGGAAAGTCTCAGCATGATACCGTGTTCAAGATAGGCATAATCGCTTTTAGGGAATTCATCCGTGTAATCATCATTATCAATTACACACCCTATAACTCCAAGCTGTCTGCCTCGGAGACATACAAGGTCTCCTGTTTTAATGATACGGTTGTCAGAATATCTCAATGAATTCTTCCTGTCAGGTTAATCCAATGCTCCTGCAGATTTTATCCCAGAGGCACACGCCGGCACATGCCGGATATTATACTATATAACATGAGCTCTACGTTTAATTAACGGTTTTTACCATGAGGTCTGCCTTTTCCACCCCGACCTGCAGGTCTGCCGTTAAATGAAGAACCAGATCCGCCGGTTCTGTGTCCCGAACCGTTACCGCCATGCCTGCCTGACTCCCCTTTTCTTTCGCTAAAGTCAGCGTTTTTCGGTCTGTCGCCGTGTGTTCTTTTCTGACAGGATGAAGTCTGACCGCCGTCACGTGCACCACCGACTTTTTTACCACCGGTTCTTGCTGAAGTCCTCTGTCGGCCTTCGGACAGCGGATCGAACGGCGGAACAAGGGCATTTGGCCCCCTGCCTATGAATTCAGGCATGTTAAGCTCAATGAGAGCCTCGCGCACGGTTTCAAAATTAAGAGGATCGTGGTACCGCAGAATGGCCTTCTGTCTGCGTCTTGCCACATCTCCCTTTGCCACAAATACATCAGGCTCGGTACTTCCCGTTATCGGTCTGTACGGGTTAAAACCGGTGTAGTACATGGCAGAGGCTCCGGACATCGGTGTAGGATAGAAATTCTGAACCTGATCCACCTTAAAATCATTTCGTTTAAGCCACACCGCCAGATGAATCATTGAAGAAAGAGTTGACCCGGGATGAGATGACATGAAGTAAGGAATTATGTACTGCTTCTTTCCTGCCTCATTACAGTACATGTCAAAAAGCTTCTTAAAATCATAATAAACCTTCTCATCCGGCTTAAGCATAAGCTCAAGCACTTCCGGAGCCATGTGCTCGGGAGCAATCTTGAGATAGCCGCCCACATGATGGGTTACCAGTTCCTTTATGTAGTTAACGTCAAAAAGAGCCAAATCTATTCTGACCCCGGAAGCGATGAGAATCTTCTTAATGAAAGGCAGTGCTCTGGCATCCCTGTAAAGCTGAATCAGCCTGCTGTGATCCTTGTTAAGGAAGCGGCATGGCGTTGGATACAGACACGACGGCTTACGGCAGAGACTGCGCATTCTGGCATCGGTGCATCCGAGACCGTACATATTGGCAGAGGGCCCTCCGAGGTCGGAAATGACGCCGGTGAATCCAGGAGTCTTTTCACTTATTTCCCGCAACTCGTTCAGTATGGATTCTTCCGAACGGCTCTGTATTCTCTTTCCCTCATGGGCCACAATCGAACAGAAGCTGCATCCGCCGAAACATCCCCTCATGATTGATACGGAGTTTTTTATCATCTCGAAAGCAGGAATTTCCATCCCCTTATATGACGGATGAGGCTGTCTTCTGAACGGCAGTGCATAGACGTAGTCCAATTCAGCCGAGCTAAGGGGAAAAGTTGGTGGATTAACCCAGACAAAGCGCTCACCGTGCTGCTGTACCAAGGCTCTGGCACATTCCGGATTGCATTCCCTTATGAAAATTCTGCGGACATGTGCATAAAGCTTCTTATCCTGCTTTACCGTCTGTGCGGACGGTAGCAGGATATATTCATTTTCATGAAGCTTTTTATCAAGTGAAACCTTCTTTACTGCCTCATCCTGCCCATTGGAAATCTTTATGACGGCTCCGGATTCAGAACCGTCAATGTCACCAGACGGACCGGCATTTTCTGCCCTGTCAGAGGGATCTAAAGCTTTCGTACCGCCCGTATCACACATCACGCAGTATGGATTTGGCTCCGGCTCGATGTATCCCGGAGTATCCACGGCCGTGGAATCAATTCCGACCCAACCGGGAAGAGCCTTTTTTACCATAACGGCGGTACCGCGGACATCCTTTATGTCCTTTACGGACTCACCGGACGTAAGACGCATGGCAATTTCGGCAAGAGGACGTTCCCCGTTGCCGAATACCAGAATATCTGCTTTTGAATCCGGAAGCACCGAATTCTTAACGGTGTCAGACCAGTAATCATAGTGAGCCAGTCTGCGCAGAGAAGCCTCAATACCGCCAATCACAACGGGAATGTCCTTGAAGGCTTCCCTTATTCTCTGGGTATAGACTGTCACGGCCCTGTCAGGTCTCTTTCCGGCCACATTGCCCGGGGTATAGGCATCATCGGTGCGGATCTTTCTGTCTGCGGTATAATGATTTATCATGGAATCCATGTTGCCGGCATTAACCCCGAAAAACAGATTCGGTCTGCCGAGAACCGTGAAGGCATCCTTGGAATGCCAGTCAGGCTGGGAAATCACTCCGACCCTGAAGCCGAAGGACTCCAGATATCTGCCAACAATGGAAGTACAAAAGCTCGGATGATCGATATAGGCATCTCCGGTAACAATAATGATGTCACAGCTGTCCCACCCCAGACGATCCATCTCCTTTCTGCTCATCGGCAGAAAAGGAGCCGGTACATGATTTTTCCGGAACTTCGGATAGGTACGGATATCACGGCAATGATATTTTTCAAAATCCTTAAAGTCATTATCGGTAATTCGTTCTTCCGTTCCCGCCGTCATAGAAATCCTCTCAAACGTTAATCAGCAGTGTCGCACACACTCGTATTCAGGCCATCCGCGATCAGTTCAGAAATGACAGAAATTCAGGAAGTCTGTTTCCGTTAAGCGACATGTAAATAAGCAGTGCCGTATAGAGTACGTAGGCCGTCAGCCAGAATGCACCTATCCTGCGTCCTAGTTTCGCCTTATCCGATTTCAGACTTAATGAGAAAATAATCAGTGACAGGGTCAGCAGCAGACAGAATCCGCCGTCCCTGTATAAAACAATTTTGTCCACGCTGTAAGGCATTATTACGCCAGCAAGCCCCAGTACCGCCGTGTTGTTGAAAATGTTTGAACCGATGATGTTACCGACGGCAAGTTCATTACTGCCCTTTCTGGCGGCAATGATGGAAGCAGTAAGTTCAGGAAGTGAGGTACCGATGGCCACCACGGTAAGACCGATAATCACCTCGCTGATTTCAAGAAGCTTGGCAATGTCAACGGCACCGTAAACAATAATTTTAGAGCTCAGCACCATGAAAATCAGACCGGCAACGGTATAAACGGCAGACCTAACCGGGCCCAGGCTTCTGGCCTCCTCGGAACATTCCTCAATCTGCAGTTCTTCATCAGCGGATTGGGAGTCCGTACCGTTCTTTACTGCCTTGGACTGTTTTCTGGCTCTCAGTCCCTCAAAAACCGTATAGGCAACAAACAGTGAAATGAAAACCAGAAGAAATGCCGACTCAGTTCTTGATATGATGCCGTCAGCAGCAAATACCAGCGGGATTATTACGGTAAGAAGCAGTAAGGGATATTCCTTTTTCTGCAGATTTCTTTTTACGATTACGGGAGTCAGCAGTGCAGTAACGCCGAGAATCAGTGAAATGTTGCAGATGTTTGAACCCCAGGAATTACCGAGAGCAAGTGAAGGACTGCCGTCAAGAGCCGAAAAAACGGACACCAGCATTTCCGGGGCAGAGGTGCCGAAACCGATAATCAGAATGCCGATGAGAATTTCCGGAACTCCGAGACACAGTGCAAGTCCTGAAGCTCCGTCAACGAACTTCTGGGCACTGTATATCAGAACAGAAAAACCTATAACCACACACAGCAGTGCAACAACCATTTTATGACTCCATACATACGGGGGAGACCGGCCGAAACAAACGCTTCGAAACGGAAAACATCTTCCGTACGGATTCGTACCCTGCTCCGGTGCACGAATTTCCGTCAATGTCTCCAGGCATTATTATAAATTTTCCGTAACGGGAGCTTTTCAGAAAAATCACGCTTATACCCCGTTACCGTTCGGCAATTATACAATATTTTTTCTGTTTCTTTGTCAAACTTAAGTATTTGACGGAGCGTCATTTATTCAACAATGTCGGACTTTGGGGATATGGTGCTCACGCCAAATCCGAAAACCCCGAAAACACTTGATTTTCCGCCACAAAATTGTTTAAGATTCCATCTTACGTTCTGACTTGCGGACAAGGTCCGTAAACCGTACGGAATACGGCGGAACAATACATATTTCGACATTTTTATCTTTTTAAAATGGACACACGCAATGAGCGGTAACAATAACAAACAGGCAATAAAATCAACCGTTATTGCCGTAAACAAAAGAGCCAGCCACGATTATTTTCTGGAACAGCACTTCGAAGCGGGCATCAGCCTGCAGGGGTGGGAGGTAAAGGCACTCCGTGCCGGCAGAGCCAGCATCGTTGACGGTTACGTAACCATCAAAAAAGGTGAAATATACCTTATAGGTGCAAACATCACTCCGCTTGATCAGGCCTGCACTCACGTAATCTGCGATCCTACCAGAACAAGAAAGCTTCTTCTTAACAGACGTGAAATTGATAAACTCATAGGATCCGTTGAAAGAGCAGGATACACCATTGTTCCACTGAAGCTCTACTGGAAAAAATCACTGGTAAAACTGGAAATTTCCCTCGCCCGAGGTAAACAGACTCACGACAAACGCGATTCAATCAAGGAACGCGAATGGAAACGTGATCAGGCCAGAGTGATGAAAAAATCGATAAGATAAACTCTGAACTATCGTTTTATGAAATATTCCGGAAAAATCATTCTATTTCTTGAATATCCGCGTAAAACGGTTATAATTAAACTCAGGTCAGTTCAGACGGCCTTTGTTTTCAGCCTCCTGAACGGTGTTTTTAAATACAGCTTTAAAGGGGATGATTAGGATTCGACTGGAAGAGTGAAGTCAAAACAGCATGTAGAGGCGTGGGTGGCCTCTTAAAAAACCCACAAAAAGATAATCGCAAACGATGAATCTTACGCTTTAGCTGCTTAATAACCAGCGACAAGCAAAACCTGTAGTCAGAGCCTAAAAAACTTTTGGACTACCCGGAGCCTGGATTTGACAATAGGTTCAGAATCTCCGGATCCCAATATTGTATCGGGTGAATCCTCGACTGAAGGAGTAGCCTTAAATCCATTCAGTCTGGTGAGTCTGTAGCGTGTCGGTCCGCGTCAGGCTTACGAGATTAAAAGATTCGACTAAACATGTAGACGTTGAGATCTAGCCTTTTGGGACGCGGGTTCAAATCCCGCCATCTCCACCAATTGACAGACGGCAGCCATTCGGCTGCCGTCTCTGTTTTCATGATGCCCGCTTTACGTTTTTTCCATGGTCTTTGCTTTCAGTTTTACGCCACCTGTTTCCTGCTTAAGACAGCAGACAGCCATCCTCGGAAAATAAAAAACCGCAGGTTCAAAAACCTGCGGTTCCGTTTCAGATATCGGAAAATGTATTACATCTTACCGATGATTTCATCAGCGAATTCTGAACACTTGATTTCGGTAGCGCCTTCCATGAGACGTGCGAAATCGTAGGTTACACGCTTACCCTTGATGGCACCTTCCATACCCTTGATAACGAGATCAGCAGCCTCATTCCAGCCCATGTGACGAAGCATCATTTCAGCTGAAAGAATGATTGAACCAGGATTTACCTTATCAAGACCGGTATACTTAGGAGCGGTTCCGTGGGTAGCTTCAAACATCGCGCAGGTACTGCCGATGTTTGCACCAGGAGCGATACCGATACCGCCAACCTGAGCGGCAAGAGCGTCTGACATGTAATCACCATTGAGGTTCAGGGTTGCGATTACGTCATATTCTGCAGGACGTAACAGAATCTGCTGCAGGAATGCGTCAGCAATGCAATCCTTGATTACGATGTCTTCACCGGTCTTAGGATTCTTGATCTTCATCCATGGACCTTCGCCGATAAGTTCGCCGTTGTACTGTTCCTTGGCAACTTCATAGCCCCACTGCTTGAAAGCACCTTCAGTGAACTTCATGATGTTACCCTTGTGAACAAGAGTTACTGACTTGCGGTTGTTGGCGATTGCATATTCTATTGCAGCCTTAACCAGTCTCTGAGTACCTTCCTTTGATACAGGCTTAACACCGATACCGCAGTCCTTATCGAAACGAATCTTGGTAACACCCATTTCATTCTTCAGGAAGCTGATAACCTTATCGGCTTCAGGAGTACCGGCCTTCCATTCAACACCTGCGTAAATGTCTTCACTGTTTTCACGGAAAATAACCATGTCTACGAGTTCAGGCTGCTTAACTGGGCTTGGGACACCTTCAAAGTAACGTACTGGACGCAGACAGATGTATAAATCGAGCTGCTGACGTAAAGCAACGTTTAATGAACGGATACCGCCACCGATAGGAGTTGTTAAAGGGCCCTTGATGGAAACAACGTATTCCTTCAGAAGATCAAGGGTTTCATCAGGAAGCCATACATCCTGACCGTAAACCTTAGTAGCCTTTTCACCGGCATAGATTTCCATCCAGGAAATCTTCTTGGAACCGTTGTATGCCTTTTCAACAGCAGCATCAACAACCTTAATCATTGCAGGAGTGATATCACTGCCGATACCGTCACCTTCGATAAAAGGAATGATTGGATTGTTAGGAACATTTAATCCGTTACCCTGAACCGTAATCTTGGCACCGGCAGGTACAACAACCTTAGAAGTCATATAAGAATCCCCATGAATAACATTAAAAACCAGTTCCAATAAATGAAAAAGCCGCATTTACAACAGCATTGACAGCCAAAGCATTCAAATATCAGTTCTGACAAAATTAAAATAAAATAATGTACGGGAGTAATTATAAAGATGGTTATTTCATTTATCAAACATTCTTTGCACTCATTGTCCCAAGGAAACGGCAATTTATTCCATCACAGTAAATGAGGGCAGGTCTTATTAACTTAATTGTTAATTGCTCCCCGGTCTGTAACCTACTTGTGACCGCCTTTATCAAAATATGTATCCTACAATAACCGTTCTGCAAGTTTATGGAATTTCTACATCCATTCTGCAATTAGTTCTGCATTCCATAACTCTTCAGCCGTTCATGAAAAGCCCGTCTTCTTGAATACTTTATTTTGTACTGATGCATGAATCTATCCTTTTCCCCAATTTTTATTCTTGATTCAAGAACATCCCCGTATGCAGCTATAAAGGCAGCACAGGTGTCATAAAGATTTCTCAGATTATTCTCCATAACGTCAAGAACCTTGCGTTCCAGCCATTGTTCTATTCTTTTCAACCACAATTCACAGGTACTTTCAGTTAGAGTAACACCTGATTTCCATCTCTCAAAACAATCCAAGAAAAGTGACCTTTGTGAAAGACTTCGATCCAAATCCGTTCCCTTACAAATAGCCTCGCCGTCAAATGAACAAGCTTTAATTAAATAATTAGCCATCTCAGACATTTCTTTCAGGTCTGTCTTTTGTGAATTCATCAGCATCAGCAAAAATGCAACCCCATCTTCCATCGGAAAAATACAACTGCCCGTTCCAACTTCAAATGACATAAAGCGTTGAATCATTTCGTCGAAACGTTCATCAAAAAACATTATTACCGGCAGAATATTACTCTCCCACAAAGACCTGTTTTCACCATTGTAATATGAGGTATAGATATTTCTGATCCTGTCGGCATATTTATCCCAATGTAGAGAATACACACGAATACGAAGAAAGTTTACGACAGAAGGAGTTGAACGAAAGGCTTCCAACCAGCAGTCTTCGGCGACCTGTCGATTCTTTAAAGTCAAAGCACACTCTGCCGTCAGAAGTGCAACTTCACTTCTGCATGCATGGTCAACCGGGATGTTCTGCATTCCCTGAAAACCTATACGCAGCATTTCTTCTGATGAAGCGTTTTCCCTGCCTCTGAGCAGTATATTTTGATAAAGAACCGGATGACTTTTAGCGTAACGTTCGGCAACCTCCATGGTCGCATTCCCATCAGTCAGCATATTCTGCGCTTCGATAAGCAGTCTGTCAGTCTTTTGGGAAGGTCTTAACGCCAAAGCCTTAATCCATAAAGGCAGCAGAGAATCCAAATTTATTTCATCAGTTCCTATTTGCAGAATTTCATCAAGTGTAACTGAATAGTAATCAAAACAGTCCATAACCGTCAGCATTGCTTCGGCCCTGGTCTCTTCCCCAGTTCCCATACATGTAAGATATAAGGATTCAACTATCGTCTTTTTCAGATCAATATTAACCAGATTGTAAGATATGAGATCCTGAAGATCCATTGTATCTCGATAGAACTCTCCCAAAACGTAAACTTTGGTTTTAGACAGATTTCCGGCAAGCTCAGCCCCTTTTTCATATTTTGAAAGATCTACACATTGATGCAGCACTCCGACGGCCTCGGTTATGTCATTCAGAATATCGTCAGGATCGGAAAAATCAAACTGTTCATCTTCACAATCATACCAGTCATCCCATTCCTCGTTACATTTACACATAAGTTTTCTGTTACCGTTCTGAATTTCAAACAGCGAATTACTAAGCGAATCCACATGTTGCTCAAAACCTGTATCTGCTTTTTTATCGGATTCTTTTTTATCAGTTGTAAATTTCTTAGAATGAACGCAACAGAAAACATCCAGTCCTGAGAGAAAGTTACTTCTGTCGATTTCAGACACCTTACGAGCCATTTCATGTATAAACAATCTCAAAGAATCAGCATCTCCGACTGATAACCTTCGATCAACTTCATTTATGAATGTCCTGTAATTCATTGCAATTTTTCTTCCTTTTACCACATACACATTATCCGGCCGTCAACTTCTGTTTGAAGCAGATTTGAAGAAACAACTCAGAAAATTTTCCCACATGATTATTAGGGGAATAATATAACACAACCTTAATCTTACGATTCAGAAGCTTTTATACCGGTAATGATTTACACGACTTTTCCATGGACTTTTTATAAATGGCCTGAAATAACTTATCGCCACGGCATTTTCCGGCACGGCACAAAAATCAGGATTTTCCTTCGGCGGGAATAATTTTTTCAATTGCGGAAGTCGGGAGTTATGCTTCCGCCATCCCTTGTGATAGAATTTTCAGAGAATCGAAACAGTGAGTATTTTTAATCATGTCCTATAAATTTAAACCTGTTTCCGTCGTTGCCGTTATTGTTACGGTCGGAGACAAATACCTCATAGTCGAGGAACGCCTTGGTAACGGACTTCCGGTATTCAATACGCCTTCCGGACATCTGGAACATTGGGAAAATCTGGTTCAGGGAGCACGACGCGAGCTCTTTGAGGAAACCGGAATCAGAACCGAGCACCTGGACGGAATCGTGGGGATCTACAATCTGGTACAGGATAACTACACCATGCTGAGAACCGTCTTCAGTCTCAGACTGGAGAGCATCCCCGAACTAAAAATAAACGATCCCGACGGAGACATTGTGGCTCACCACTGGCTGACGTTCGAAGAATGCCAAAGGATTAAGGACAGCATGCGTTCCGAACTGGTGTTTGATGCCATTAGGGATTTCAGGGGCGGTCGTCATTACCCGTTGGAACTCATCACGAGCTACAGCAGGCTTTCCGGTTCCGTACGGAGCCTCGTCGGTGAAAATTCCTGAAACATTTTTATCTTTACCTCTTAATCAAAAGTGACTATTGATCACATTATTGATAAAATACTGGTGTCTTTACGGACATAAACATTAGACCGCCATCAGGCGGTTTAATGTTTATGCTCCCGGTGACATGAACAAAACCCAATCCACAACAAGCGAGAAAAAACAAATGGCTGAACGCTTTCGTCCGTACGTGACAGTAGCGGCTATCATTGAATGCCGCGGTAAATATGCTCTGGTTTCCGAATATGATGAAGCCCCTTATCCGGTTTTCGGACAACCTGCAGGTCATCTTGAAAACAGGGAAGATCTCATTGAAGCGGTAAAAAGGGAAATGCTCGAAGAAACCGGGCTCAGTCTTGAACCGCAGGGACTCTGCGGCATCTACACATACGTTAAGGATAACGAAACAATTCAGAGATACTGCTTTTACACCGTAAATGACAGTCTTCCGGAAGAACTGACGGCCAGAGACCCGGATCATGACATTCAGTCCGTAGCCTGGTATGACAGGGAAGAAATAGAAAAACTCAAACCTCAGTACCGTACCAGACTAGTCAAGCACTGTTTTGACGACTATTTTGCGGGAAAGAGATACCCTCTTGACATTCTGAAGACAATAAAGCCCTAACAAATTGAAATAAAACCTACATTGTCTTATAATTGTCAGACGTATTTCTAAATATTTCATAACAATTCTGGTATTTTGATCACAAATGTCAACAAAAAAAGTAGTTGTGGGTATGTCAGGCGGTGTCGATTCATCCGTTTCTGCATATCTGCTTAAGGAACAGGGTTACGATGTTGTCGGACTTTTCATGAAAAATTGGGAAGAGGACGATACCGATACTTACTGCTCTGCCGCAGCAGATCTTGCGGACGCAAGAGCCGTATGTGAAAAAATAGGCATAGAACTCAAAACCATCAACTTTGCGGCAGAATACTGGGATCGCGTTTTTGAAAACTTTCTGTCCGAATACAGCGCCGGAAGAACCCCGAATCCAGACATCCTCTGCAACAAGGAAATCAAATTCAAGGCTTTCCTTGATTATGCCATGGAGGATCTGGAGGCTGACTACATAGCAACAGGTCACTATGTTCAGCGCACGTTTGACGAAAAACCAAAGCTCCTCAGAGGAACGGATCCGAACAAGGATCAGAGCTATTTTCTCTACACCCTGAGCCATGAGCAGATCGGCAAATCACTGTTTCCGGTGGGCGACATCCTTAAACCGAAGGTTCGCGAAATTGCCGCAAAGCTCGGTCTGGTTACCGCCGCAAAGAAGGACTCCACAGGTATATGCTTTATCGGCGAAAAGAGATTTAACGAATTTCTGAGTCGTTTTCTTCCTGCAAAGGGGGGAGACATAGTTACCGTTGACGGAGAGGTCATCGGCAGACATGACGGACTCATGTACCATACTCTCGGGCAACGCAAGGGCCTCAGAATCGGAGGCAGAAAGGACAGCACTGACGAACCATGGTACGTTGTCGACAAGGATCTGGAAAACAATCAGCTTATAGTTGCACAGGGGCACAATCATCCGCGCCTGATGTCCAGAGCACTTATTGCGACAAGCCTCTGCTTCACCGACAGGGAACCACTCAAGGCAGGCAGGTACACCGTTAAAACCAGATACCGTCAGCCTGACATACCATGCTATGCCGAACAGATTGACGATGACAGAATCAAAGTGATCTTTGACCATGACGTTGCTGCCGTAACTCCGGGCCAGAGCGCCGTTTTATACAACGGTGATGAATGTCTCGGCGGCGGTATTATTGAACAGCGTCTGCAGAACGTTTAAGGAGACCTTATGGCTAACGACATTTACGCACAGACACAGGCATTTGCAGCCATATGTCAGGCCGGAGCCCTGATTCAGGATCTGGCTAACTGCGGAACATGGGACGAAGATGCAGCAGCAATTCTCATCAAATCGCTGGCCACAGACTCCACGAATGATCTCGAACAGCTCTATCCTCCGAAATATCTCAAAAAAGGGTATTTTTCACTCGTTCAGTGTTTCAGCGGAAACACCGGTGAACAAAGATATTTGCAGCTTGCAAAGTATGTGATTCTTTTCGTCCGTCTGGAAAGAAAGGTCACAAAATCCGCAACCGCCGCAGAAAGACTTGCCAGGAGACTCAGAGACAACACCGCAGAAGCAAGGTCCAGACATTTATCCGTGCTGGATCCCGATCTCATAGCCAATCTTTCAAACATATACAAATCGGAAATTTCCGACACAGGATTACTGAAATTTAATATTTATGGCAAAAAGAACATGCTGCAGCAGCTGCACATTCAGCATAAAATCAGAGCACTGATACTTGCTGCCATAAAGGCGGTAATTCTCTGGCGCAACGCCGGAGGCAGACGCCGCAGCTTTATTTTTAAAAGAGCCAGACTGGTTGAATGTGCCAACACCCGTCTGAAACAAATTTAACAGATTCCTATACATTTTTTAATAAACTGGAGCTATAACAGCAAATGGAATTAGAACTTTCTACTCTTACCGCAGTGTCCCCTATCGACGGACGTTATGCAGGCAAATGTACGGATCTCCGTGCAATCTTTTCTGAATTCGGTTTAATGCATAACCGTGTAACCGTTGAGGTTGAATGGTTAAAGAAGCTTGCCGCAACTCCTGAAATCAAAGAAGTTCCCGCTTTCAGCAAGGAAGCCGTCGCCTACCTGGACAACATTGTCAACAACTTCAGCATTGCTGATGCGGAAGCCATCAAGAAGCACGAAAGCGTAACCAATCATGACGTTAAGGCAATCGAATACTTCCTTAAGGACAAGGCTGCAGAATTCCCTGAAATCAATGCTGTTAAGGAATTCATCCACTTTGCGTGCACCTCAGAAGACATTAACAACAACTCTCATGCCTTAATGCTCAAGAAGGCCAGAGAACAGGTTATCGTTCCTTTATTCAACCAGATTATTGATGCCATTGCCAATCTGGCACACACCTATGCCGAAGCTCCGATGATGTCAAGAACCCACGGTCAGCCTGCTTCTCCTTCAACCTTGGGTAAGGAAATGGCAAACGTTGTATACCGTCTCCGCCGTCAGCTCAAGCAGATTGAATCTGTTGAACTCCTTGCAAAGATCAACGGTGCCGTAGGTAACTACAACGCTCACTTAAGCGCTTACCCTGATGTTGACTGGAAGAAATTCAGTCAGGAATTCGTGGAAAGCCTCGGCTTAACCTGGAATCCGTACACCATCCAGATTGAACCGCACGACTACATTGCCGAATTATTCAATGCCATCGCAAGATTCAACACCATCGTTCTCGATTTCGACCGTGACATCTGGGGTTACATCTGCCTCGGCACCTTCAAGCAGCGCACCATTGCCGGTGAAGTAGGTTCTTCAACCATGCCTCACAAGGTTAACCCTATCGACTTCGAAAATTCAGAAGGCAACATCGGCATCGCCAATGCAATCTTCAACCACTTGGCAGCCAAGCTCCCTGTAAGCCGCTGGCAGAGAGACCTCACCGACTCAACCGTTTTAAGAAACCTCGGTGTTGCAGTCGGCTATACCGAAATTGCAATGAAATCAACCCTCAAGGGCGTAAGCAAGCTTGAAGCAAACACCCAGCACATGCTCGACGAACTTGACAACAACTGGGAAGTTCTTGCCGAACCTTACCAGACCGTAATGCGCAGATACGGTGTTGACAAGCCTTATGAAAAGCTCAAGGCTCTTACCCGCGGTCAGAAGGTTAATCAGGAAATCATGTTGAAGTTCATCGACACTCTTGAAATTCCTGAAGAAGCCAAGGAATCTTTAAGAAAGCTTACCCCTGCAAATTACATCGGCCGTGCCGTTGAATTCGCAAAGGAAATCTAATTATCCGATTCTGATTACAGAAATCGCATGAGCAATGAAAACCGGCCAAAGCCGGTTTTTTTATGCCTCCAGTATTCCCGGTCAGTGTGTGACCCAGTAGTAAAAACAGACTACTCATTCCTCTCATGCGACACCTTACAAACCTTTGCCGTTTGCATAACAGAGCCCCTTTTGTTAAAATACGACAGTTAAAACAGGCAGGAGGACAGAGATGATCAGAACATACATACTGAATAACCAGACCCTGACCTATAAGGATCTGGAACCTCTTAAACCGATACCTGAAAACACCATCTGGATTGACATCAAGAATCCTAACGACGAAGAACGCGAGTGGATGCAGCATCTCTTCAAGGAAGAAGTTCCTGAAGAGGATGACATCGACGAAATCGAATCATCATCCCGTTTCTACATCGACACCGACGGCGTGCACATCACTTCACTGTTCCCTCAGAGAAAGGGAAGGGAAACCGAGAGCTCCAACGTGCTTTTCACAATTCACGGCAGCATGCTCATCACCTTCCGTGAAGAGGACGTAAGCATCATCAGACTGCTGCGTCACTACCTGAAGCACGATCGCGTGGAAATCAATGACAACATTGATATTTTTCTGGAACTGCAGGACATCAAGGTTGAATCCCTCTCAGACTACATTGAGGATTCCTATGAAACCCTGGAGGAAACAGCCTCTCAGGTTCTGTCAGATGATGATGAAACGATACAGGATCTGTTGCAGGAACTGACCTTCCAGGAAGAAACAATCTCCCAGATCCGTAGTGCGCTGTTCGATACCAGAAAGGCACTGCGCTTCCTGCGCAAATCAATTACAGGCAGACTGTCACCACAGCAGTTTGAAACCATCGACAACATTCTGCAGGACATTGAATCCCTGCTGCCGCATACGCAATTCATGTTTGACAAGATTAATTTCCAGCTGCAGACGGCAATGTCATACACCAATCACAAGCAGAACAAGATTATCAAGATCTTCTCGGTGGCTGCTGTAGTGTTCATGCCTCCGACATGGATTGCAAGCGTATACGGCATGAACTTTAAGTTTATGCCTGAACTCGACTGGCAGTACGGCTATCCGATATCAATAGCCATGATGATTCTGTCGGCAACCATAACATACCTGTTCTTCAGACGCAAAAAATGGTTGTAACGGTCGCCGTCTTCATGAAAACCGTCAGCCGTTGAGGCTGCCGCTTTTCAGCTTCTCCTGAACAAATCTGAATGCTATAAGAGAATCCGGGGTAAATTCCCCGGCCCTTGCATACACCTCTTCGGCGGTAAGCATCAGCACGTCATCAACCTCACTCTGCTGCATTACGATACTGCCGCGATATTCTCCATAGAAAACTCCGGCCCAGGTAAATGTCTCCGGCTTGTGCTGGAGCTTTTTCCAGCCGAGACTTTTAAGCTCGGTTCTGACTCCAAGCTCCTCCTGTAGTTCTCTTTCCGCACTCAGGGCAATGTCATCCTCACCATCCTGAACCACTCCTCCGACGCAGGCATCAAGCATCCCCGGACAGTAATCCTTAATCATTGTTCTCCTTTCAATGTAGAAACGGCCCTCACCGTCTCCAAGAACTATATATGAGGCCCTGTGCGGCATTTCATTTCTGCGCATTACCGAACGGGGCACCACCTGAACTATTCTGTTGTTTTCGTCAACAACCGGCACCATCTCTTCCATATAATTCTCCATTTTGCAGTCCTCCGGACTGCCGATCAATACCAAGTTACGTCCGCCGGGAGATGCATCCGAGGCATCTCCGTGACAAACGGAAAAAAGGCCACCATACTCCATATTAAAACCGTGGGTTTTCTCGCCCGAAAGCGGTATAATGTGCCAACACTAAGTTTACTGGAATAAGTCAAAAATGATAAGCCTTTATAAGAATTTGATTCCCCTCACTGCAACCGCCATGCTTACGGCGTGCAGCAGCATTGCCGAATACCAAAGCGGACTGCCGTACCTGGAATATCATGAGGTTACTGCAGACATCAGCAACAGAACAGCTCCGTCCGTAAACGTCAACTTCTGTCTGGTTAACCATCTCCATGAAGACGTGGATGTCAGCAAGCTGATTCTCATTCTTTTTGTCAACGATCTGGAAATTGACATAAAGGAAATAAACTATGACAAAAGCATAAGTGAAAACTCCGAAAAATGCTACAAAACAGTATTTGAACCGGATGTTATTCACAACCCGGCCGCTTCATCAACACTACTCAATACCATGCTGGACAGAACCTATAAGATCGAAGGTACCGTGGTATACGATGAAAAGGAAGCCATTCCGGTGACCACCAGAGGTGAAGGAATCCTCCATTAATTTCATCTTAACAGAATCCGTTTCCTGCGGACAGTTCTCCGTTTTCCGGTCACTGTCCGCCACGTGTTCTTACAGTTCCATGTTATGCAACCGCAATAATAATTACAGTTAAAGGAGTCAGCGTGGAAAACAAAATGATTACCTACACCCCGAATCCGGAAAGCCCCATAAATCTGGATCTGTCGTCATACAGCAGACCTGAAGCCGACAGAGGAACCGTAAAATTCGCCTGGATGTATGCCGTCTTCGGAGCCGTATGCGTCATTCTTCTCATTCTGAAACCATATATTGCCTTTGTGCAGAGTTACTTCGTTCTTCTTGAGGTCATGGCGGCGATTCTGTTATTCATGGCAGGCAAATGCTATTTTGCATATGCCAGAGAATACAGCCGATTCCTACGCTGGGACTGCACCGCAGCCAGAATAAAAAAAATTACGGAGCACGAAAGCAACGGACACACGTTCATTGAAATGGAATTTACGCCGGAGGGAGAAAACGAAAGTATTCAGTTTACCGAGGAAATCAACGCACCAGTTCTGGGAATAATAAGGGATCTGGAAATCAACGCACTTCCTCTGCTCTACCGTCCGTCTGCCTGTCGTACCCGTAATGCATTTTATGTGGATCTCAGGTTTAATGCCGCAGGACTCGACACCTCGAACCTGATGAAAAAAAAGTAACACTGCAACGGAAAGTGACATGCAGTCATGTCATCTGACAGAGTGTCATGCATACAGTCTCTCAGCCTAAAAAATAAGCCGGTTACATGCGGAAACGACTTTTTACGGAATGATTCCGGTCCTTTTGTACCAGTGAACACCGTATCGGAAAATTTACGGATTTTTCTTCGTCTTTTTCCGCATTCAAAACGCTGAATACATCGATAAGTAATGTGTATTTTTGGTTGCCTTTTTGGGCATTTAAGAATAAGATCAGAGAGATTTTTTGTTTAATTAATTGATACTTAACTACCGGCCGTTTTTAATTGCCGGTTCGTGAGAGGTTTTATAATGATTATTGCTTCAGTTGACAGCATTTTAAAAGGTTCATATGAAGTTGGTACCGAAGTTCGCGTACGCGGTTGGATCAGAACCAGACGCGACTCAAAGGCAGGTTTTTCATTTTTAGCTGTACATGACGGATCCTGCTTTAATCCTGTTCAGGTTGTTGTTCCAAATACTTTAAGCAACTATGAAGACGGTATTTTACATCTTACCACCGGCTGTTCCGTAATCGCTGACGGCAAAATCGTAGAATCACAGGGTAAGGGACAGCAGTTTGAAATTCAGGCTACCGCTGTTGAAGTATGCGGTCTTGTTGAAGATCCTGACACCTACCCAATGAGTGCCAAGAGACACACCGTTGAATTCCTTCGCGAAAATGCCCACTTAAGAACCAGAACCAACATCATGGGTGCTGTAATGCGCGTAAGAAACTGTCTGGCTCAGGCCATCCACAGATTCTTTAACGAAGAAGGATTCATCTGGATTTCCACTCCGTTAATCACAGCCTCTGACTGTGAAGGTGCAGGCGAAATGTTCCGCGTGACCACCCTCGACATGAACAATCCTCCAAAGACCGCTGACGGTAAGGTTGATTATTCACAGGACTTCTTCGGCAAGGAATCATTCCTCACCGTTTCAGGTCAGTTAAATGCTGAAACCATCGCCTCTTCAATGTCAAAGGTATACACCTTCGGACCTACCTTCAGAGCAGAAAACTCAAATACCACCCGTCACCTCGCTGAATTCTGGATGGTTGAACCGGAAGTTGCGTTCTATGACCTCAACGACAATGCCGCTCTGGCTGAAAGAATGCTCAAGTACGTATTCAATGCCGTTCTCACCGAAAGACGCGATGACATGGAATTCTTTGCTGAACGTGTAGACAAGGATGCCATCACCAGACTTGAAAAGTTCGTATCTTCTGACTTTGCTCAGGTTGACTACACCGATGCCATTGAAATTCTGAAGAACTGCGGCAAGAAGTTTGAGTACCCTGTTGAATGGGGTGTTGACCTTCAGTCAGAACACGAACGTTACCTCGCTGAAGAACACTTCAAGGCTCCTGTGGTTGTGAAGAACTATCCAAAGGACATCAAGGCCTTCTACATGAGACTTAATGATGACGGCAAGACCGTTGCCGCAATGGACGTTCTGGCTCCGGGAATCGGTGAAATCATCGGTGGTTCTCAGAGAGAGGAAAGAATTGAGGTTCTTGACAGAAGACTTGCAGAACTGAACCTTGATCCTAAGAACTACTGGTGGTACAGAGACCTCCGTCGTTACGGTAGCGTAACCCACTCAGGTTTCGGTCTCGGCTTTGAACGTCTTGTAGTATACGTAACCGGTATGGGTAACGTACGTGACGTAATTCCGTTCCCAAGAACAGTTAACAATGCCGACTTCTAACAGCGGCTGTTACCAGGTGTAACACATAATGTAAAAACCTGTTCACATCTTTTGGATATGAACAGGTTTTCTGTTTAATGGCAGGATGAGATGAATCACTTCACGACACGGATTCCGGACCGAAGAGTCATCAGCTATGCTATACCTTCTTGTAGATGGCACTGAATCTCACGGAATCAACAATGCTGATTTCACTGTGCTGTTTCTCGTTTATGACAAGATAATCAGTAATGTTACCGAATCTGAAGTCAGAACTTGCCCACTTTGAATCAACGAGCTTTACAGGAATTCCAAGCTTTTCAATGGGTACTACCCACACATACTGAGGCTTTCTGAATGTGCAGCAGTGAAGCCTGTTTTTAAGGTAAAACTTTCTGCCGCTCTGGTCTATTACGATACGGGGCTCATCATACTCGGAAAAATCCACCATGTTAAGCGGGCCTTCGCAGTCACGGTAACGCTGCAGAAATTCGCTCCTTGAGACCGTCACCACTTCTCCGCGGCAGCTGACCATGATATACAGCTCCGGACTGACCTTTTCACGCACGTCACCGGCAGTTCCTCTAATGAGTAAAGGTCTGCCCTCCTCAGCTATCTCAGTACTGCAGACATATCCCATGACATACTGAGTTTCCTCATATTTTTCGGCATAACGCACCAGATCATCAAAGTCATAACTGTCTGAATAAATGATTCTGGCAATGGATGAATACTCCTCAAAAACACGGTAAAGATACTCATTGAAGGTCTCGGAGGATCCCTGCTCACGCAGATACTTTTCAAAAAGTCCCACGTTAACCATGCCTCCGGCCTTCAGACGGTGACCGCCTCCCCCTCCAATGCGTACGGAATCGACCATTGGAGCCGCAATCAGTTCTGCAAGTTCATTGGCCCTGATTTCCCCCACACAGGTTCTCACGGAGAATTTGTAGATGTCTGACTGTTCAGGATTGTAGTCATCACGGTTCAATCTGTTAAAGACTATGGCCGTATTGATGTTTTCCACGCGAATCATCATATCGGCAATCATTCCCAGAACGTTTGGATCACACTGAACAGACTCTATAACGGCCAGCTGCCCCTTGGAATCAAAATTCTGCAGTGAAGCCCCGGCCTGTTTCAGTTCCTCAGCACTCAGATTTGAATTTTTGAGAAGCATGAAAATCCTGTCGTCAAATACCAGTTCGTCACGAGCCTCGCGATCCGCAGGATGTCTTACCTCAGAAAATTCATTGGTATCCATGTACAGACCATAGTAAAGAGCCGTTGAAACCTCAAGACTCATGCTGTAACGTGATTTCTGAAAAAGCTGATAAACGACCGATGCACAGCTTCCGTAATGTTCCTTGATGCATGAATGACACTCTATGTCTAGTTCCCTGATTCTGTCAATGTTTTCACCCTGTCTGTGGTGATCTATCATCAGAACCTCATCGGCCTCAATATGAATTATGTTGGAGCTCAGATACTGACAGTCAACGGTAATCAGCAGACCATCTGTTCTGTATCCGTCCTCCACGTGTTCAATGGGAATGTGCAGCTTGTCCACAAACATCCTCAGGTTGCTTTTGGCAATCTTGTGCGAACCTCCGTATACGAGACGGACATCAATGCCGTGATCGGAAAAGTACTGCCATAACGCAAATCCCGAGCCGATAGTATCGGCATCAGGATAATTATGACACTGAATGGTAATCTTCCTTCTGGAAAGAAAACCTGTAAGGGAATCTATGGTTTTTATGATAGCCATTGCGGAGTAGTACTCTGTAATAAATATTTATACCCGTGATGATCAATGGTACAACACGTTTTCATGTTTTTCCTTGAGATTACAGGCATATTTTCCCAGAAAAGGACGTATTAACCACAAAAAAAAGAGAGCGGTGTTTCGGAAAACACCGCCCGTACGGATTTCATTCATCCGCCATACAGCAGTTAGTACTTAATCTGTCTGAACAGAATCTTTGACATACGCTGATAGTTGTAATGTTCCCTCTTCTTGGCCGGCAAATCCTCTATTGTTCCCGGAACAAAGCCCTTTTCGAGGAAGAAATGCGCAGACTTTGTTGTAAGAACAAACAGCTGCTTAAGTCCCTTACTGCGGGCCAATTCTTCGATCTTATTGATGAGAATGTCACCTCTTGAGGAGCCTCTGTAGTCAGGATGAATTGCCACGCAGGCAAGTTCTCCCATCTTTTCCTCATAGCTGTAGAGAGCTGCTGAGGCTATAACCATGCCGTCACGCTTGATGACAACATAGTTTTCAATTTCCATTTCCAGCTGTTCACGAGGTCTGTGAACAAGTATGCCTTCCTGTTCAAGAGGTCTGATGAGATCCATGAGCGAAGGAATATCATTGATCGTCGCCTGACTGACCTGTTCGGCACTCTGCTTTACAATCTGTGTACCGATACCGTCTCTGGTAAAGAGTTCCTGAATTACGGCGCCATCCTGTTCATGTGACACCAGATGACATCTTTCCACACCGCCGTTGCAGCAGGAAATGGAAGCCTTAAGGTATCTGTAGGTACTGTTGTGAACATCAGCGTCAATTCTTTCAAGATATTTCTGAGCCTCGTCCGGGAACATTTCGGCAATAACCTCACCCTTGTCATTCACCAGAAGCTCATCATTTGAACAGTAGGTTATCAGCTTATTGGCCTTGATTGCCACGGCCACCTGAGCTGCCACCTCTTCACTGTTAACGCTGAAGCATTCGCCGGTAACGGAGTAACCTACAGGAGAAATCAGCACGATAGAATGATTGTTGATTTCACGAAGGATGTTTTCAGCATCAATGCGACGGATGATACCGCTGTGCATGTAGTCAATACCGTCAACCACGCCTATAGGCCTGCTGGTAACGAAATTACCGCTGATAACGTTGAGACGGCTTCCCTGCATCGGGGTGTTGATAAGCCCCATTGACAGCTTGGAGGTGAGATCTATCTGCATCTGGCCGCAGACTCTTTTGATGACTTCAAATGTTTCGTCATCGGCAATGCGGATACGCTTGTAGAATCTGGCCTTTATCTGATTCTTATCGAGAGCTGCGTCAATCTGTTCCCTGGCTCCGAAAACGAGAACCAGCTTGATGTCAAGGCTCTGCAGCAGAGCAATGTCACTGATAATGTCCTCAAGGTGCGAACTTGCAACGGTGGAACCGGGAATCATTATTACAAAAGTGGAACCGCGATGATGCTTCAGGTAAGGGCCACAGTGTCTGAACGCCTGGACAAGTTTTTCATCAGAATTACGATGCATTTACAGTTTCTCTATATGTCAGTATCAGAAAAAAAACAAACCGGTACCAGACACTCACCGCATCCGCTCACTTCGGCGGAGTCCTGCGGGATAAAATCTGTCATATACCGGATTGCCAACGCAAATATAAAAATTTAATAATTAATCAATTGATTCTTCTGAAGAATCGTAACCGTCATCATCAGTGCTGGTGGTAAGGTTATGAGACTTCTTAGGGCTGATTTCAAAAAGATACTTCTTAAATACCTTGGCATTTAAATCAGTAGCAACCGCATCACCCTTAATCTGTTCAACAAAAGTCTTTTCAGCATCATCCTTAGGTTCACGGATACCCTGATAAAGTTCCATCATGGCATCACCGCATTCTTCGAGGAGGTCTGATTCCTTGATTGAGAAAAGACCGCTGCGACGGATTCCGCGTGGAAAATGAACGAAATCGTTAAAAGACTTATCTGATTCAAAACTCATAGTATTACTCTCTATCTATCTTACTAAGGTTTTCATGTTATCCGTAAAACAATAACAGGAACTTACTCGGGGTATTTTACCCCAAAAAATAGATTTAATAAAACTTTACGGTGCGGTTACGGACTTCGTGCACAGTACGAAAACCCCGTTCACCGTGCGTCATGTTCCGCATTTTCGGCATTGTACTGATTCCGCAGGCGTAAATCAGGCTGAACCGGCCCGTGACGTTTTAAAAAACACGGCGTAATTATAGTATCTATTCAGCTCAGTTTCAATTAAACATTGATATTTAGAACGATTACGGGAAAGAGAATTTTCGCATCTTCGGCGGAGTACTCATTCCTGATTTAACCATATGCCGCAGCATCAGCCGATGAGCCGTTTCCTTTATTAAAAAAACATCCGAAAACCCCTGCTCCGTGACCGAGCCCCGTGCGTATAAAACAAAAGATAAAAGATTTTTTGCTTATAGGCTTTCATGTATCATATAATTAGCTTTTAATCGGTTTGCATCACGTCACTCCGCCTTTTTTCAGGCAGTGCCGCAAACATGCGGACCACTCCGTGACAAACGGTTATTTTTTAGCAGTTTAGCGTTAACCGTGTTTGCCTGAACCTGCCGTTCAGGGAACACCGACAAAGGACCAATCAGGTACGTGCTGAAATTTCTAAAAAATAAAAAGGATTTAAACACGATTCCGCAGCAGGTGTATCAGGGACATAAGCTGTGTTCCTCCACGAATTAAAGACACGGGCGGAACGTATAGAAATTTACTGATGTTAAGTAACAAACCAAAATAAGGTATTACCCTAGAGGCCAAGTATGACAGAAGAGGCAATCCATACTTCTAACTTTATTACCCAGATTATAGATGAGGATCTGGCAGCAAAGAAATACGACACCATTGTTACCAGATTCCCGCCGGAACCAAACGGCTATTTACACATCGGACACGCAAAGTCAATCTGCCTGAATTTCGGTATCGCACGCGACTATAACGGTCTGTGCAATCTCCGTTTCGACGACACAAACCCGGCAAAGGAAGAAGTGGAATACGTTGAATCAATCGAAAACGACGTACGCTGGCTCGGTTTCTCATGGAACGGTGAACCAAGATACTCTTCAAACTACTTCGACCAGTTATATGGTTATGCTCTGGAACTCATCAGAAAGGGACTCGCCTATGTTGACGAACTCTCTCCGGATGAAATAAGGGAATACAGAGGCACCCTCACCGCTCCTGGCAGGAACAGTCCGTACAGAGACAGAACAGTGGAGGAAAACCTGGCTCTCTTCGAAAAAATGAAAAATGGTGAATTCGAGGAAGGAAAAGCCTGTCTGCGTGCCAAAATAGACATGGCGTCATCATTCATCTGCATGAGAGATCCTGTAATCTACCGCATCAAGTTCGCATCTCATCATCAGACCGGTGACAAATGGTGCATCTACCCTATGTATGACTTTACACACTGCATTTCAGACGCCATTGAAGGAATCACGCATTCCATCTGCACCCTGGAATTCCAGGATAACAGACGTCTGTACGACTGGGTACTTGACCACATCAGCATTGAACATCATCCGCATCAGTACGAATTCAGCCGTCTGAATCTTGAATACGCAATCACCTCAAAGAGAAAGCTTAACCTCCTTGTTAAGGAACAGATTGTGGACGGATGGGATGATCCGCGCATGACCACAATTTCAGGTCTGCGCAGAAGAGGCTACACCCCTGCTTCAATCAGAGAATTCTGCCGTCGCATCGGTGTTACAAAACAGGATAACACAGTTGAGTTTTCCGCACTTGAATCATGCATCAGAGAAGACCTCAACGAACACGCTCAGCGTCGCATGGCAGTTCTGAATCCGCTCAAACTCGTTATTGACAATTATCCGGAAGGACAGGTCGAACAGCTTGATGCTCAGAACCATCCGTTAAAGCCGGAGCTCGGTTCAAGAAAGGTTCCTTTCACCAGAGAACTCTACATTGAAGCCGATGATTTCAGAAAGGAAGGCAACAAGAAGTTCAAGCGTCTCTCACTCGAAAAGGAAGTCCGCCTCCGTTACGGCTACATCATAAAGGCTGAAAGCTGCGAGGAAGATGAAAACGGCAACGTAACCTGCGTACACTGTACCTATATTCCTGAATCACTGGGACAGGACGTTGAAGGACACAAGCCAAAGGGAGTTATCCACTGGGTTAGCGCCACCGAAGGCAAAACCGCAGAAATCAGACTCTATGAACGTCTGTTCAAGGTACCTAATCCGGGATCTGCCGATGATTTCCTGTCAACAATCAATGAAAATTCACTCAGAATCATCGAAAACGCCTGGATTGAACCTGCACTGCAGGAAGCTGCCGTTTCCGAAGCCTTCCAGTTCGAAAGAACCGGTTACTTCTGTGCCGACAGCAAATACACTACCCCGGAAAAGAAAGTATTTAACCTTACCGTAGCACTGAAGGAAGATTCTCAGAAGGCTGCTGCGTAACCAACCATTTGATTTTTAATTTTAAGAGGATTTTATGAGCAACGAAGAATTATACGATAATGAAGTCGTCGGTCAGGACTTCGCAAGTGAAGATAATACTTCAAACGAATATGAAGTCGATTTGAGTCGCCGCTCACCTAAAGGAGACGTTTTTGTTCAGGTTTATGCCCGTACTCGTCATTGGCTCAGGGTTGGTGTGCGTCCGGAAGCCATCATTCATGAAAGCAAGGACGGCGGCGGTGTATTCTCATTTGTAAAGAGAATGAAGGATCCTGACTACGATCCTGCCGAAGGTACCAGATACATTACCTTCAGATGTAACATTGTTCTCGGCGAACTCGAAATTGAAATGAGCTTCACCCACGTTGAGGTTTCATATCAGAACGAAAACGGCGAAATTGGCCCAGGAACCCCTGTTTACGAAGGCGATGAAGAATGTGATGCCATCAAGTCCGTATTCAACAAGGTAATCGATAACCTCGCCGCTTACTTAAGCAAGCAGTAACACTCATGAAATCAGCCGTCATTGTGAGCGTGTTTTTAGTTTTTTAGCATCGTTCACGGTAAAATTATCGGAATACTGGAATAATTAATGACCAAACCGATGACGGTTGATATCGTAGATTTTATAGCGAGGAATATTATGAACTTTTTCAGTAAATCAGTTCTCGGCTCAATGATTATGGCTGCGGGAATGACCGTTTCTGCATCAGCACTGGCTCTGGACGCAAACGTGGAAGCCCTGATCAACGACGGCAATCTTGATTCTTTACAGAAGAAAGCACTGACTCAGTATGCCGAAAGTCTTGATACAATTCTCGGCACCGATACCGAAGACAGGGATCAGGTAATTGAAACCAATAAGCAGTTCATGAATGCTCAGCAGTGTCTTGCCCAGGTTTATTCACGTGATCAGAAACCTTACATGATGCGCGTCAGCAGAAAGATTTATGAAGCGACCTTCAGCGATGACGGTCTGCTCAGAAAGTATCATGAATTTCTCGGTCAGGCTCAGCAGGAAGGTGATCTTGCATTACCTACTGAAGCAAACGCCTGCAAGAAATAAAAAACGCTTTTCCGATACGGCAGAACTCCTACCCATATTTTGAACAAATTTCTGTAACTATGGGTTAAGTCAAAATCCCCAACTTAAGTTAGAGTTGGGGATTTCTATTTATTCTTCAGACTCTACTG
>CACWVT010000008.1 GCA_902764345.1 uncultured Ruminobacter sp. | reverse complement strand
TTCGTTTTTAAAGAACTTTTTTCGTTTCGCTCTGTTCAGCGAACGATGTGTATTTTAGGTTTTTTATTTTTTTCGTCAACACTTTTTTTGAATTTTTTTAAAAATATTTTGTTTTTGGCCAAAAATTCGCTCATGAGACCACGTCTCTACATTTATATGGAATTTTCATTAAAAAGTGACAACAATACCCATGAATTTAATTTTTTTCGCCTTCCGAAAGATTTTTTACCCATTTGTAACGGAGACCATAACGTTCTCCGTTATGATTTTCGACCTTTACGGATTTTTTCACGCTGTCTTACCGTAAAGTCTTTCCCCAAGTCCGCTGGAACGACTCACCCTTCCCGCAAATCTTCCGTTAAGATTTGCGGTATCGCCGTTACCGTCATTGCCGACTATCATGCTCACGAATGATTTGGCTCTGGTAATTCCCGTATATACGAGTTCCCTGGTAATTGTTTTTTCGGTTCCGTTCATAATCATCATGGTGTGGTCAAATTCCGAACCCTGTGATTTATGAATAGTCATGGCAAAACCGGTCTCGTAATCGGAAAGCATTCCGAAGGAAATCGATCTGTAGGATCCGTTCTCAGCCTGAACCCAGACTCTTTTGGAATGGCCGTATCCCTCGGCATAACCGCAGATTACCACGTCACCATTCCGGAGTTCGAGATTCGGTTCATTTTTGGTGATCATGAGGAGTAATCCAGGATACCAGATTTTTGAAAATCCGTTTTTATCCGGACATGTCTCATCGCTTATGCGGGATCTTACAAACCTAAGGGCCTCACCGGAAATGCGGTCATTGATGTATTTGATCCCGAAGTACCCCTGCCTCTCAGGACACAGCACCCTGAAACGGTTAATCATGCCGAAGGCTGTTGCAACTGAACACTCCTTATCATCCCCCTGTCCGTTTACGCCAAGCACGGGGTGTTCTGCCATGAACTGCAGAAAATCCCTGTAGTCGGCACAGTTTTCAGGCAGATCAAATTCCCCGAAGCGGCTTCGCTCGGAATCAAGACGCCACCCCTTCACGGTCTTTTCACATAGGGCGTCGATAAATTCCCTGTCGCAACCGTTTACAACGGCAACGCCCTTTACGTGAGACGTAACGTCTGCGGACGTTACCGCCGCAAAACGATCATGAGGATTCGT
Source organism: uncultured Ruminobacter sp. (assembly GCA_902764345.1). Lineage (GTDB taxonomy): Bacteria > Pseudomonadota > Gammaproteobacteria > Enterobacterales > Succinivibrionaceae > Ruminobacter. The sequence goes on along the minus strand of CACWVT010000008.1, from coordinate 125,785 downwards.
ACTGCTCACGGTAAGAGGAACTCCGATCCCAGTTTCCGAAAGCTCCTTTCCGATTTCGGAATAAGGCTTTCCGGCATTCACGTATCCTGCCATAAACCCTATAAGGGGACTTGACTCGTAACGGCGGGACTTATGCAGTGAGGCAATTCCCGGAGCGAGTCCCGATTTACTCATGAGTTCGTCAGCGGAATAACCGGTCAGTCCGCTTACAACCTTAAGTTCATAATCCGTAATTTCCCTTTTGGCGTCCAATACGGTACAGATGTCACCGAGAACCGAACCAGCTTCCACGCTCGACAGTTGGTCCTTGTCTCCCAGAAGAATCAGTTTTGCACCGGGCTTTAATCCAGCAAACACCCTGTTCATGAGAAACACATCCATCATTGACACCTCGTCAATAATGAGCACGTCATAATCAAGCGGATTGGCTTCATTCACCCTGCTTGTGGACTTTCCAGGATGAACGCCCAGCATCTTATGAATTGTTTCTGCGGGAGCTATTTCGTCAATCAGGTTCGGATACAGTTTCTCATAGGCATTTCTGAACAATCCCCCGAAAGCTGCATTTAATGATTCCTTTACCCTTGCCGCGGCTTTCCCAGTCGGAGCCGCAATGCCGATTCTCAGGTTTCTGTTTATTTTCTTTAAAAGACATATGAGAACGGAAACCGTATAAGTCTTACCGGTTCCAGGCCCGCCGGTGATGATGGAAAACGGATGGCACAGCGACATAGCAACGGCAACCTTCTGCCAGTTGACATCAGTGTCGGCATTCTTCTTTCCGCTTTTCAGGTTTATTTCCTTCTCAGTCTCCGAAAGAACGCCGTAGACCTCTGTCCACACGTTGTGAATATTTTCCATCGTAAAACCTGTGGATGACTCATCCCCATCGGAACCAAATTTTATGCTCTCTTTTTTCAGTGCCGTACGGATGAATCCTGCTATTCTGATTTCATAGGCAAAATATCTTGATATGTACAGTCTTCCAAGACTCAGGATTACCGGAACCTTAATATTCCTTATCTGTGCATCGACGGATATTGCACTGTCCGAATCACTTACGCCGTCAGCCTCATACATAAGCTTCTCATCATCCGCAAACTGCAGACAACAGGCACCGAGACCACAGTCCTTTTCATAAAACGACTCCTGCGAAAGTTCATGAAGTATCCGAAACAGTCCGGAGTTTTCTGCGCACTTAAGTATCAGGGCATCATATTCTCCTGATTCATCACCGTCAGGTGACGGTGTCAACTCAGGACCACCAACCGTTTCAACAAGCTTTTCCGCCAACTGTGCCTTCATACGGTAGCTCATCCCACTCGTAAGAATGTTTCGCATGAGGCCTTCCATTTCATCCGTTTTTACGCAGACGCTGCCGTTGTTTCTTGCATGCTGAAGCATCAGACCGGTAACAAAACCGTGTACCCTTTTTTCCGTTACGCACAGGTTGGACACACTGTTAGCCACAGCCAGAACCATGTCCGACCAAATAGGAATCAGCTTTAAAAATTCTATTGCATCCATCATAAATATCTTGATCTCACCGTATTGTTCCGTTTATCTAGTTCCCGCAAACAAAGCATCGAGCTTTTCTATATACTGACTGCTTATTCTGTTGCCGTAGATGCCGTACCCCCTGAATGCATTACCGTTGTCAGCGGATTTCATGCCTCTTAAATAAAGATATGCTATTCCTCCGACATCGGTATCATAGTCATAATCAGGCTTATGGCACTTCAGATAACGGTGAAGTGCCAGGGTATACAGAATGTACTGAATGTAATAATGATGATTCACCATGTTCATCTTTATTTCACTGTCTGAATAACTTCCGATACGGTCATTAATATAGTTGGACTTGTAGTCGGCAACGTAATATCTGCCGTCATGCTTAAAGATAAGATCGATAAAACCGGTTAGTAGACCGTTGATATCCTCCACGGTAACTTCCGGCAGTGCCAAACCATATTCTCCGTCACCATCTTTAGGGTTAATTAATGAATTCTCTGAACCTTCCCTGTCTATTTCGGCAACCAGTTCATTAAAATCCTTAATGCTGAAGCTGTCATCAACGTTAAGCCAGAACTCCATTTCCTTAATGCAGTCGGCATCGTTGAGATCCTTTAATGCTGTTACCTTCACATCTCCTGAGGAATCGGACACATCCCTGCCGTTAACACAGAGATCCGCTGACAGAATTTCCAAAAACCAGCCGATAAGCTCAAGCACCTTCTTTTTCTCATAGGAAAAACCGTTGGCTCTCAGTTTGTTTTCGAGAACACGGTACAGTTCCGTGTTTCTCACCTCATCGGTTTTCAGAAAATCATGTAACGGCGTGTCTGCCTGCTTTTCGACAAATTCATCATAGGAGTTTTTAAAATCAAGATGCTCAAGCACGTCATGAAGGAACGTACCCGCCCTGCTGCCTTTTGAAAAGGTAAAGCGGCATTCTTCGGATTTTATGTATTCTTCGCTTTCTTCCAAAGTGGCACTGTCTGCTCCGTCACTGTTGTCATTTTCCTTACCAGACAGAAGATCCGTTGCCACCTGCCCCATGCCTAAAACCAGAGATGAATAGGAAAAAACCTTCCATTTAAGATTAATGCGGTCTTCCTCCAGTGTCTGAGGCTGGCAGCCTTCCGTACTGAAGTCTCCGGATTTCCCGGCATCATAAAGAAGCTTTTTATCATCTTTTCCATCAGGCTTTTCACCGACACAAGCATCCGCAAATCTGAAGAACGGGGAATCGGCGTCTTTGGAATGATAAAGGTCATAAAGACACTTCTCCTCGCCATTGTCAACCACCCTTTTTTTAAACAGAATGTTGCTCAGACAGAAAAGCTTCTCTTTTTTGGCTTTTTGGCCTTTTTTTTCTTTTGTTGCTTTTTGTTGGTCTACATCCTGCGGTTTACTGAACCAAAGATACAGTGCATGACATGCTCGTGTCAGTGCCACATACCACAGTCTTTGTTTTTCCAAACGCTCATCATTCAAATGAGCCTTCCAAGCACTGCATTCTTTGTCACTGACAAAATGATATGAGGTTTCATCTCCGTTTCCGGATTTCTTATTGTCATTATGAATGCCATCGCCAGAAACGCCGGTGTCACCGTCCGCGTTTTCGGTAAATCCCCTTACTCTGGTTATACTTGGAGAAAATTTTTGATCCCATGTTGTGTCTGAGAACGGCATCAGGACTATATTATATTCAAGCCCCTTTGAAGCATGATATGTGCATACGCGTACTATTTCATCGTTGTCATCCGTAAGACGCATTTTGCCGTCATCACCGCTATCCTCATCTTCGGTTTCATTGCCAAGATTTTCAAAGGACTCCACCAGTTCATTATGATCCTTTATACGGCTGCTCAGATTAAGAGCCAGTTCAGCACTGTGAAGCAGATTGGTTATGATTTGGGCTCCGTCGGTTCTTTTTCTGATTCTGTCCATTAACCCGAAGCTGTCCATAAACCACGTAAGCATTGACATAAATCCGTTATCGGACCATTTCGCGTTACATTCAACAAGTACGCTGTTTAAAAGCTCCATTGTAACCTTAATGTCAGCTTCCTGTTTTTTTCCGTCACCGTCATTTACGGATTTCACTGTCTCCGCCACCGCATGACGGTTGCATACAGCATCGGCATATTCAGAACCGGATAGACCAAAAACAGGACTTGCAAGAAGCATGCGAAGATAATCCTGCTGCGAATTATTAATAACAGATCTCATCAGTAAGGAAATGAAACGGAATTCTCCCGTATCATATATTTTGGTTTTGTCGGAAAGAAACACCACGGGCACCTTTCTGGCTCTGAGAGACTTTGTTATTTCATGTGCCTCTGTTTTGGTGTTTACAAGAACAGCTATGTCCTTTAGGGTCAGCTTACGGCATTTTTCAAGCTTATCAAGATTGGAACGCGTCAGACTGTCAGCATCACCCAGTATGCCGAAACAAAGCAGTTCAACAATCTTATCCGCACACTGCTCTGCGACCAGATGTCTGTATTCACCGACCTTAATCTCCTCTTCTGTAATACCTATATTGATAAAATTACAGGCGGCTTCACGGACATTACCGCTTTCACTATCATCCTTAAGGAGATACAGATATTTCTGCTTACCGCTGTCACGGACATTGGTAAATAAAAGTTTATCTCTCGAAGCGGATTTTTTCTCATGCTCACCGTTTTCCCCGGAAACATTTCCTTTAAGCCCGGCGTAGAAGTCAAATGTTCCCGATTCATCAGTTAAGGTACCGGGAGCTGTCTTATTTCCCTTGCCGTCATCTTCCTGCGGAAGGACTCCGGAAAAAAGACAGTTCACGGCCTTTACCACATTGGCATCCGAACGATAGTTCACACTGAGCTCAATTTTATGTTCGGACTTTTCGACTTCAGAAAGGTAACGTTCCAGAATTATCCTTTTGGCTTCGTTATAGCAGTGAAGATCAGCACCGCGAAAGCCGTATATTGACTGCTTTGGATCACCTACGATGTAAAAGCCCCAGAATCCGGAGTCTGTCGTAACGGAACCTGCGGAAAGAGCTTTATTATTTACAGGAGCATTTTCGCCCTCTGAAAGATATATGCATCTTACGATTTCAAACTGAACAGGGTCGGTATCCTGAAATTCATCAATAATGGCTACAGGCAGAATGTTCTTAATCTTTTTGGCAAGAAATCTCTTGCGGTTTAAGATACTTTCGCTGTCCGCTTCATCCACCACGAGAGCATCCCTCAGTTTAAGAAGAAGGTCATCATTGGTTATTGTTTTTTCCTTTAGCTTCAGATCTTCATATATGTCAAAAGCATTTTTAAGAAGATCATGCAGTACGCCAATCTGCTCATTATCGAAAGACTTTTTTGAGATCTGTTTTATTTCCCTAGAATTACTGTATTTTCTGAACAGAGTTACAAGATTTGCAAAACTGGAACTGCTGAGAAATTTACCGTATATTTTGGCATACTCATCATCATGACCGGCACCATTGTGAGTCATGTATTTTCTGAGAGCTTCATAGAGAGCCCTCTTTCTTAACTCGTCATCATCATTTGTCAGTGAGAACTGCCAGCTCATTCCGGTATCAACCACGAATTTAGCAAGCATCTGTCTGCAGAAACTGTGAATTGTACTTATGCACATACCGTCCATATTAAGCTCCACATTCCGCAGGATTCGGATTGAAGCAATGAGTCTTTTCAGATTTTCATCATCACGATACCTTGCAAAATCTGTTTCAGAGTCATCAATGTTCCAAAGAGCATGTAATATCCCGGCTTCAAAAGAGAGGCGCCCTTTCTCATCTTTAGAAAGGGATTTATTGAATTCTGCCTGATTTCCCCATGAATTTTTAAGAAGCAGTTCCATAAATGAACGCAGATCCCTGATTCTTTCACCGATTTTTCTCTTAAGATCATTTGTGGCGGCCTTGGTAAAGGTCATCACGAGTATTTTGGAAAAATCCACCGGCTTATTATCAGGAGTACCCAATCCCAGCAGCAGACGGCACAAAAGACCGGTTATGGTATATGTTTTACCGGTGCCGGCAGACGCTTCAATAACGCCTGCACCGTTTAAATTAAAATTCATTATTTTGTCTGACATTCGTATCTATCCCCGTAAATTTCTGAATTTCTCATTAACACTTATACTCACCGACATTAACCGGTCTGCCCTCTTAATTTATTTATAAATGCACCCAGCTTTTGCTTCAGTTCTTTGGAAACAGGACAAGCAAGAAATTTATTGTCACCACTCTTGCCTTTTTTACCTTCAAAAAATTTTTCACGGAATGAAGGATCCCCCACAAGCCAGTCAACACACTCATACAAGTCTTCAAGAGTGCCTGTTATTTTATTAAATTCAAGTGTATTTAACGCTTCCTTGCCAAATAGGATTCTGCTTTCGTTTACACTATCCGAACCGCCTCCGCCATTGAAGTCTTTACTTGGGTTGATGCTTTTCCCAATACTGAATACATCATAGGAAATACCACCTATCACATCGTAAGGAACATAGGCGAAGTGCCCCCTGATATACAGATTCAGGATTTTTTCGAATTTATCCGAAATGAGCTTTCTAACGCTTTCATCATACATGCCGACAATTTCCGGTTGTTTATCAGCTGTATTATTGCCGTTAAAGTCAATAGAAAACAGGGTTTTAGATTCTTTGGTAAAGGCATAAGTGCTGACGTAGGCCTCTCTACCCTTCCCGGCTAATTCCAGATAAAGAAGCTCTGCCCTGTATAGATTCTGGAACAGTGATTTAACAAAACTGTTCCATAAATTAATATCAACAAGCAGATATTCACTGCCTCTTTTTAAAATTCCGTCAATGTTTCCGTGAACCCTTACCTCAACATTAACCTGCTCACCGGGAACATATGTTTCCGAGTTCTGTTCGACCTTTGCTTTGCTGTCGGGACTCGTCTCTGTGATTTCCGAATCCTCAATAAAACGTCTTTCAACCTTTATCTTAAAATGACGATCTACAGGAACACTTATCAGTTCTTCCTTATGCAAAATGCTTTCAATCTCAATGAAGCTTTTCAGCAGATCCATATCAATCTTTGATTTTCCGTCTGGAGCATCAATAAGCAGTTTTCTGTAATACTCACCCATGATTCCGTTGGCAAGTAATCCCTTCTCCTGTATTCCCTTTATGTATTCGGATACCGTACGCTCAATAAGATCATCACTCAGTTCCGAACAGTCCGATAATTTTCTGATAACATACTGTTTCAGATCACTCTGATACTGTTCCTGCCAGTTTTCATGTTCAATAAGTTTCTCCCGATTCAGAATATACTTGGAGAGACGCAGGACGTTTTTCACAAAAAATCTGTCACCCTGACTGAAAAACTCTTCAAGCTCATCAGTGGAAACATCAAGGAAATATTCACAGTCACTGAAGCAGTCCCTGGAATCTTCTTCCTTTTTAACAAATTTGAGACCGCTTAACTCCGGTGTTATAAAATCTTTCCACAGAGCCTTATCCTCACGGACACTTACCGAATCTGGATGAGGGCACCACTGTGACTGATATGAGCGGAGACGGTTTACGGAACCGTCGAAATTACTCCGGTCATAGACATTCATGCTTTCGGTTCTGATAAGAGCTTTCCTGAACAAATCCTCGTTCTTTACGGAATCCGCGTCCTTTTCATAATTATCGTATGTCATTTCTGAAGTTCCGGCTCCAAATTCGGACTTTCTCACGGATACAGCCCTTTCAAAAGAATCCCTGTCCAGCATGCATGAAGATACTATATAGTTCATCAGCTCGCTAACCAGCATGGACGGATTAAGCTCATTATTTTTCACCACGTCCCTGCCAATATAGGATATGTAAAGACTCTCCCCTGCAGAAATAAGCGACTCCATGAACATGTAACAGTCATCGTTACGGCGGCTGCGATCTCCGTGACGGAAATATGTTTTCATTAAATCAAAATAGTCACCGTCATCAGCCTTAGGATATTCGCCGTCATTCATGCCGAGCATGAAAATATGCTTAAACGGGATGGCTCTCATAGGAATGAAGCTGCAGAAATTTACCCTGTCCCTTAAAAAGGCAGAGAAGCCGGTATCCGCTGTCAGTTTATCGCCAAGATATTCCCTGACAACATCAAGGGTAATCTCAGGCGGATTCTTAAGTTTCTTCATGTCCGCCTTCATTCTGTCAAAATGTCTTGCCAGAACAAGATACAGATTGATGTTATCCTCCCCGAAAACAAAGAACCTGTTAAGAACCCTGCTGATGACAAAATCATGCCACCCGGAAATTACTTCATCCGGGGATAACTCCCTGTTATGAATCTTTTCCCCATCCGGCTGACGTCCGTCCAAAATATTTTCCAGAATGTCCTGCGGAAGACGGTTCTCACCTTCCGTCACCTCATTACATCTTACAAATTCCTGACGAAGCTCCCTGAGGGCTTCGTAGAAAGCATAAAGATGCCCCAGGAGTTCAAAGGAATCACTTCCTTCAAGTCCGGTGTTGTAGACATGCTCATCATCACCTTCAGGAAGAACGGGCATAAGGGACCCCGTAAGAACACGGTCAATACCTGATTTAAATGAATTGCGATAATCACTCACGAACATGGATTCACCGTTTTCATCATCAGTTGAGCCCATATCGTTTTTGGCGGAATATGCAGCAGTGTCAGTCTCATCAAGTCCGAAGATTATGTTGTTTTCGTTAAACCACTTTTTTATGGTCACCAAATCCTCGGCCTCAATGCCGAATCTGGTTCTGATGGCTTCAATGGAAAGAAGCATGAACAGTGATTTGTTGTCGATTTCACCAGAGGCGATGTTCATCAGTTTATTGAAACCGTCAATTTCCGGACACTCTTCTGCCGTGGTTCTGTCACATATGCTGTACGGCAGATTGATTTTCGGTAAATCCTCCGCTCCGTTTTGCGTTCCGCTTCCTTTAGTGAGTAACTCCCTGTTGGTACCGAATACGGCATCAATGTAGGGAGCATACCTTGCCACGTTCGGCATGAACACCGCTATGTCACGGGGACGCAGGTTTACGTCGTTCTTAAACTTTTCCAGAATGTGATCGTAAAGAACCTGTACCTCTCTTAACGGGGTAATGCAGGAATGAAACTCGATTGAATGATCATCAAGGCTTACCCGGCGTTCCTTTTTGGAAACGGCTGATGCAACGGCATCAGCCGTTTCATCTGCGCTTCTCTGCATCGGAGTGAATGACATGTTGAGAATGTCGTTCTTAATGAGATTAAGCAGACTGTCCACCCTGTTTCCGTCGGTATTAACCTCGTTTTCCACAAAGGCGTGTATGTCATTAATCTGATAATCCTCATTATCCGAATAAGCCATGATGCTGCTTAAGGTATCCTTACCGGCCTTTCCGTATGTCAGCAGAAGACGGTTACTGTCAACGAGTTCAAGAGTATCGTTCTGAAACTCGTAATAATCATTCTTTATATCCTGTCCTGAATACTCACGGTCTTCTGTTGCGGAAGAAGAATGTTCCCCCGTAATTTTGGCCAGTTCCGTGCTGCTTATGTTTCTGTTTTCGACGTTAAGACGGATACCGTGCTTCTGCTTAATCTTTTCAAGCAGGGCATCAATATCTCCGGCATCACCGCCGGCTCCGGAAGCCCTGATATCCCCCCAGTAGTAACGGCACGGATTGGTGAACATGAAATGCACGTTGATGAATCTGCCCAGAAGCACCAGAAATTCCAAAACAACAGGAGCTATGGAAGAAATACCGTATACAAAAACGTCTTTCGGAATATCCCTGCCGCTTTTTTCCATGCGGGCAAAAAAATCCTCAGGCGATGAGTGTAAAAGGATGTCCTTCATGGAATCCATGTAATGAATACGATCCTTTCCCTTAAGCTCATCAATAAGATTATTCTGAATGAATTCACGCCACAATGAAGCTATCCACAGATAATCTTTATCATTGAAATCTGTATGATGCTTCATTTTCAGTTCTTCAAGCCACCCCTTAAGAGCCTTATCCTCATCGGCACCGCTCCATGATCTAATCCAGTCCTGACGGTATACGAGATAATTTTCATAAACGGATGCAAGTCTGTTGGCAAGACGGTAACACTTCACCCTGTTGAGAATTCTTTTACCGGAAGAAGTATCAGACTCGACTGCCTTATCATAAACATAGTCGGCAACGTAAGGATAACGGCATGACGGACTCTCCGGATTAAAACAGTCTGGATCATCGGGACTGCCTTCGGTAAAGGCCTGTAACAGAATCCAGGTTATATTATCGGCGTTGTATACCATTTCATGGGGATACTCGTCAGGAAACAGACTGTCATGAAGACTCCAGATAAATCTCCACGGAAGCTGACATTCAATACGGGCACAGACGCCATCGGTTTCGGCAATCTTCTGCTTAAGATATGTTTCCATGCCGTTACTCTGTACTATAAAGTGCTTGGGAGCAAAAGGATCGTGCAGGGAATCACCGCTGCTTTTCATGAGGTGGATACCAAGTTTTACCAGTAGTTCAATATCATTTGAATGATAAACAGTAAACATCACTTTCTCCCAATATTCCGATAAATGCCCGCAGAGTGTTACGGATTTTAATCCAGACGCTTCCAAACCGGAAAAAGGTTTGGAAGACGCAGAACGGCGGTAACAAAAACCCGCAAATAAAAAATATACCCTGTTTTTATTAAAATCTCAAATATATTTTATATTTATTATTTTTCAGATACTGATATTCCCGACATAAAGGATTCTCCCCATCGGGAATACGGAACATTAATTTTAATGTGGAAAGGATTATTTATCTGATAATGACTTCAAATCCTTCAAAGGTCTGAACAAAAAAAGAAGATGACGGACGGCTGAAACCTCCGTCATTACCACGAGGCTGAACAGCGATCATTAAAAAAGAGACAATTGCCCGAAAACCCCGTCCCCGTCTGCCTTAGCAATTCCTGAAATGAAATCATCAAACTTACCGTAATCGTTTCTGTCTTTGATAATGTGAAGATGTCCCGGGCTAAAGCATTCACGCTTCAATTTAAGAATTCTGCAGATTTCCTCAGGATTTTCCCCAACCAAAATATTGTTAGCCCTAACCTTATCATTGGTTACAGACTCCCTAATCGGGGCCGGGACAAACAGATCCCGGCCGTCTTCAAGTGCGGCTCCGGATGCTATGAGGGAACCTCCGGGCACACCGGAAGCAATCATCAGGACAAAACGCGAAAGACCAGCCTGCACCAAATCACGTTTGGCAAAATTATATGAATTCACCCGAGAACCGAACTGGAACTGACTTACGAGAGCCCCTCCGCTGGATATGATATCTTCAGCAAGTCCCGCATTTTCTTTCGGATATATGCTGTCAAGTCCGTGTCCGAGAACAGCCACGGTATGACCTCCCTCTGCAATTGCCGTTTTGTGAGCATAACTGTCACACCCCACGGCCAGCCCGCTTACGATTGAAACCCCCTTAGCAACCAGATTTCCCGTTATTCTGGCTGTTATCTGGTCGTATCGGGGAGGCAGCTCACGACTGCCGATCACGGCAGCACTGTTAAGGTGATTTCCCAGATTTCCCTTTACGAACAGTATGCCTGGATCGAATTTGGATTCTTTTAAAAGTTCAGGATAACCGTTATCAGCAGTACAGATTATGTGCGCATCTTGGGTTACGGCCTCATCAATCTGATGTTCGGCGAATTCCTCATTCTGAAAAATCTGTCTTAACACTTCTTCTGGAGCCGTATTGGTATAGCGGCTTAAACGTTCAGCCAGTCTTTCCGGTGACATACTTAAATCTTCATGCAGAAGAATCTTTTTCAGTTTTGCCGGACCAATTTTTCCTAATCTTGAAATTATCATGGCCTTACGGCAAGTCTCGGAACATACGTTCATAATATCTCCTTTTGCTTACGCCAACGTGTTTTTAATAACGTCTTTATGCAGATAAAAACACCATGCGTTTTTAGTTGTCATGCCTGAATGCGACTGCCTTAGGACATGCATCCATAATAGGCTTTTCATTCTTCAGTGACTATCAATTTATCACGAACATATGTTTCGCAACACAAGTATTTTTGAAAACGACTTTTTCAACCATGGTTGAAAAACTTTAGGAATAATTCCTGTTTTATCATTGAAAATGTCCGGTGAGGCTCAAAAGCGAAAAATTAGCGAACGGCAGATTTTTCCCAGATCAAAAAGCCTTCCGCAAATAAAACTTTCAACACTAAACATAAGGAATTATTACCATGATTACAGCAAAAGAAAAAATTTATCCTGCAGGAACCGTTAATTACTTCTTCGACTATTATTCAAACGCATGCGAAAGATACTACATTCTTTCTTCTGTGAACCGTCGTTTCAAAAATGCTCTTTGGAAATTTAAGGATGGCACCGCCTGCCCTGACAGAGACAGATTAATTGAAATTCTTGTTGAATACCTTAAGGACATGCCGAACATAAATGACGGTTCATGGTCAGTATTCTGCATTCCTGCATCCAGTGAAGAAAAAAACATCAGGAGGTACACTGACTTAATCAACAGATTAAAAGCAGTACTTCCAAACGTCTGTTTTTTAAATGACCACGTCAAATTTACCGGAACAAAGGAACAGAAACACACTACCGCAAACAGACCTAATATAAATGCCTGTTCGCACATAAAGCTCACTCAAAGCATCTCACGTCCTAATGTTGTCATTATTGATGACATTGTAACCAAAGGCGAAGCAATGATGGATGCCAAGAGATTCTTATCAGCAAAAGGTGCCAAACATTTTAAATTCGTTGCTTTAGGCAAAAACTTTTACGCCATGGAAAATCAGTTAAAAAAATGCGCATAGTCAATGCCCACAGATTATAAATTCAACAATAAGGAAACCAAATTATGATTAATGTAAAAGAAAAAACTTATCCCGCAGGAACCGTTAATTACTTCTTCGACTATTATTCCAACGCCAGCGAGAAATTCAATGTTCTTTCCCAGGAAGATCGCTGGTTCAAAAATGCTCTTTGGAGATTTAAAGACGGCACAGACAGTACTGACAGAAAACAATTAACTGAAATTCTTGTTGAATACATTAAGAACATGCCAAACATAAATGACGGTTCCTGGTCAGTATTCTGCATTCCGGCATCCAGCGAGGAAAAAAGTATCAGAAGGTACAATCATTTAATCAACAGATTAAAAGAAGAACTTCCTGATGTCTGTTTCTTAAATGATTCCGTAAAATTTATCGGGACCAAGGAACAGAAACACACTGCCCCGAACAGACCTCATATCGACGCCTGTTCCCACATAACGCTAACAGGAAGCATCTCCAGACCTAACGTTGTCATTATTGATGACATCGTAACCAGGGGCTGCGCGATGATGGATGCCAGACAGTTCTTATCCACAAAAGGTGCCGAACATTTTAAATTCGTTGCTTTAGGCAAAACCTATTACGCCATGGAAGAGCACCTAAAAAATTGAGCATAGCCGATACTGGCAGTATTATAAACACAACCATAAGGAAAGGGACTCAAATCAATGGATCTCATAATTTTCGATCTCGATAATACTCTTATTAAAACGGATTACCCTGAATTGGATCCAATCAGAAGATCACTGAGAAATGAAAATAATCTGCCGGTACTGAGAGATTTTCTGGGCAAATGCGGGAATCTGACAAGAATTCCTGAAAAAACGCTGAAAAATCTCAATAAGAAATGCAGTTTAGCCGTATTTTCCGGTGCCCCACGCTGCTACGTAAATTACATGCTCTCACATTATTATCCCAATATTGAGTTCAGTGCGGTAATCTGCTACGAAGATGTCGGCAGGATGTATAAGCCGAGTCCATGCGGCATCATCAAAGCCATGAAGAATTGCGGAACGACCTCGCCGGAAAAAGTCATTTACATAGGTGACGATTACAGGGATCGCATTGCGGCCGCAAGTGCCGGATGCAGGTACATGCATTGGAACTGGTACAAAACCGAAAACGAAATAAATTGCAAATTGAACACATTGGAACAACTGTACCCGAAATGATTGAGTCTTCCGCATTACTGTCTAAAATATTATTTACCATACAAAAGCAACACTGCACCGGACTCTTTTTGAAACCAATTACATTTTTTGTAACCGGTATCGGATATCATTTATCTGAGACATGCCAGCCAGAAAACATTTAGGAGATAGATAAAAACATGAACAAAACCGACAGCATAGATATTCTGCTTTCCGTCACAGGCATGACACCACAGGTTGTGACTGAAACCTTATACGCCATTTATAAGGAAACACCTGAACGTTTTCCTAAAGAAATTTATATCATCACCACCAAAAAAGGGGCTGAGGGAGTAAGAAACAATCTTTTGGGTGAAAAAGGCAAATTAAATGAATTTTGCAGAGAATATGGAATTTCTCCAATTGTTTTCAATGAAGACCGTCATCTTAAAATAATTCATGACATTGACGGAGAATTAATTGATGATGCAAGAACAAAGGAAGAACAGGCTGTCATTGCTGATTTTATTTTCAATGAAATTAAAGAACTTACTGAACTTAACCAAAACAACACACCAAAATATCGCATTCATGCTTCAATAGCAGGAGGCCGTAAGACCATGACGTATCTCACCGGCTCTTCCATGAACATTCTGGCAAATCCCGAAGATAGACTGAGTCATGTACTTGTAAGTGAAGCCTTCGAATCAAACAAAGAATTCTATTATCCAACCAAAAGTGAAAACCTTATCCCCGGGAAACAGGAAGGAATATATCTTGACACGTCAAAGGCAAAAGTTGAACTGTCTGAAATTCCTCTGATGCGCCTCAGAACCTTACTTGATAACAAGAACAGCAGTCTCCTTACCGGTTACACACATGCGGTCAACGAAATAAATAAAAGACTTATGATTAATCCGAAATATCTGGAATTAACCGTTGACCCCGGCACATTTACACTTACCATCAGTGAAAAAAAATCTGTCATTCTGAATAATAATCAGATATCTGTTGTTCTTGAACCACGTGAATTTGCTGTTTTTATGTTTATCATAGAAAAAATAAAAAACGGGGAAGGATTTACCATTCCAAGCAGCAAATACAAATATGAATCTTTTATAGATGCCGTGAAATCATTTTTTGAACTTTTCTCCAAGATACCGGTTAAAGATGAAATGTTCCAAAAAAGAATAACTGAAACTCGAGATTCCGAGCTATACGAACTGATAAAAGCAATCAACAGCAAGATCTCCGAATACGCTGAGGAATGCAACATAACAGATCCTGTTATTCCGCCCTACTCAGAAAACACTAACTGGCTTTACACTCTGGCTGACAATGCAAACATTGTTTTAAAAAGATCAGGTAAAAAAGATTTTATAATCCTTAACGGAGATCCGTATGACAGCGGAAGAAATCATAACCTGATTCACCCCGTAAAAATTGAATCCTTCGAACTAAATAAGGACTTCCTGACCTCGCAAAAAGACTTTTGGCAGAACACCATTAAAAACATTAATAAAAAAATTCAAAAAGAGCTACCTAGCACAGATTTGGCCGTATTCTACACAATAACATGTCCGAATAAGGTATACCGTCTCGGTATTCCACCTGAAAACATCCACATCAGAAATCATTTGGATTAACGAAAATTTTTCTTATGAAATAAAAAAGAAGGTGCCTGACGGCACCTTCTTAAATTATGATTAAGAAAATTTAATTCTTACGAATTACTTTTCAGCAACGATAACAACCTTAAGGGTTGACTTAACGTCTGGGTGTAAAGATACGGTGATTTCATATTCACCAACAGATCTTAAAACACCTTCAGATAAACGAATTTCGCTCTTCTTAACTTCAACACCTGCTGCAGTGATTGCATCAGAAATGTCACGAGTACCGATAGAACCGAATAATTTACCTTCATCACCTGCTTTAGCTGCGATGGTTACGGTTTCTAAAGCATCGAGCTTAGCACCGCGTTCCTGAGCAGCAGCTAAATCAGCAGCTAACTTCTTTTCTAACTCAGCGCGCTGAGCTTCGAACTTAGCCAGGTTTTCCTTAGTAGCCATAACGGCCTTTTTCTGAGGGATAAGATAGTTACGGGCGAAACCGCTCTTAACCTTTACCTTATCACCGAGACTGCCTAAGTGAGCAATCTTATCAAGAAGAATAACTTCCATTACCTTTCCTCGGTTAAAAAATTAAAAAATAGAGTTAGGCCTTACTTAATCTTACTAGCAGTGCTATGTAAATCAGTGTAAGGTAATAAAGCCAAGTAACGTGCACGCTTAATAGCTACAGCAAGCTGACGCTGGTACTTTGCACTGGTGCCGGTGATGCGGCTTGGTACAATCTTGCATGATTCAGTGATGTAGTTCTTTAAGGTTGCGGTATCCTTGTAATCGATTTCATCTACCTTTTCAGCAGTGAAACGGCAGAACTTGCGACGACGAAAATAAGCCATGTGATTTCTCCTTATTCAGCATCAGCAGCTACGGCAGCTTTGTTTTCAACACGTTCTTCACGGTTGTCACGAGCATTGCGGTGAGCTTCCATTGACTTCATGATTGGTGAAGGTTCAGTGAATGCCTTCTTTACGCGAGTGATGAGGTAACGAAGAACAGCATCGTTGTAACGGAAACGGTTTTCGATTTCATCAATTGCTGACTGTTCAGCTTCTACGTTTAAAAGAACGTAGTGAGCCTTAGAAAGCTTGTCGATGTGATAAGCGAGTGGACGACGGCCCCAGTCTTCACGACGGTTGATCTTACCACCAGCGGCTTCGATGATGCTAACGCAACGGTCAGTCATGCTAGCAACCTGTTCTGACTGGTCTGGATGAACCAGGAACACAATTTCATAATGACGCATTTAAATGCCCCTTACGGTTAATTAGCCTCTTAGATTCCGGTCTGATCTTTAAGGCAAGGAACGAAATGTTTTGACCGGTAAACGGTGCGAATTATATAGATTTATTGAAAATTAAGCAAGCGAAAATTTGTACAGTCCGCATAATGGGTTCAACTGCCAATAATGTGAGCCCTGCATATTAAATCGGATCAAATATTATAACAGTATCGCAAGAATGGTATCTGTCTATATCTTAAACAGTACATGAACAGTAGAATATTCATCATCCGGCATAGACAAAGCACCAAGCGTCATTTGAATTTCAGTCCCCGTACGTAAACCGGTTACGGCGGATCGATTCAAATAAATCATGCCGTGTCATAAGAATAAGAATAATTATAAATAGCATTAACGGAGTACAACATGCTAACTCGTAAAAACCCCCAACCTGAAGAGCCTGAACTTCCGAAGACTGAGCAGCTTGAAAAAAGAATAATGAAGATTAAAACCATTAAAGTCGGCTTTATCTTACTTGTCACCCTGGTCTGCTACTGTCTGCCGATGATTTTTCCGCAGGCCCTGCCGTTCACTCCGGTTCAGAACATCACCATGTCCGTCTTTGTTGCGGCGGCACTGTTGTGGATATTGGAACCAATGCCGGTTTATGCAACTTCGCTTTCCATTATCGGGTCTCTGTGTCTTTTGGCATCTGACGGAGCAATAACGCCGATAAAGAATTATCTGAAATCGGTGGACGCGGAGCATCTGCTGAGCTACAAATCCGTCTTTAACAGTTTCAGCTCACCGGTAATCATCCTGTTTCTCGGCGGTTTCGCCCTGGCCATTGCCTCAACCAAATATAAGCTGGACATAAATCTGGCCAGAGTACTGCTTAAACCATTCGGTAAAAAACCAAATCTGGTCATGCTCGGTGTTATGTGTGTAACCGGATTTTTCGCCATGTTCATGAGCAATACCGCCACCACGGTTATGATGCTGTCCATGATGGCTCCGGTGTTTGCCTCCGTTAAAGCCGAAGACAAAGGCATCAAGGCTCTGATACTGGCGGTGCCGTTTGCCGCAAACGTTGGCGGCATAGCCACTCCCGTGGGCACTCCGCCGAACGCCATAGCACTGGGTTTTCTTCACGGAGAACACGCCATCAGCTTCGTAAAGTGGATGAGTATCGGTTTCCCTCTGGCCGTAATCTGCATTATTGCGACCTGGTTCCTGCTCAAATTTCTGTTCCCGTTCAGTTCCAAGGAAATCTCTCTTGAAATAAAATCAAAATTCAATACCGACTGGAAGTCCATCTTCGTCTACATCTGTTTCTCCATCACGATTCTTCTGTGGATGACTGAAAAACTTCACGGCATCAACAGCTACATTGTGGCCATCCTTCCTCTCATCGCCTTCACCTGTACCGGCATCATCAGGGCACAGGACATCAAAACAATGAACTGGGACGTAATCTGGCTCATCGCAGGCGGTATTGCCATCGGTAATGCCCTGGAAACCACCGGACTTGCCGCGCAGCTGGCAAACATGGTTGACTACAGTTCCTTCTCAGGACTCATGATTGTCGGAGCCATTGCCGTAATCGGCTGGATTCTGTCAAACTTCATATCCAACACCGCTGCAGCCAATCTTCTTATTCCTATCGCCGTGGCCGTGCTTTCAAGTCCGAGCATCAACACCGGCATAGACATGTCATACTCACTGATGTTCATTGCCCTGGCTCTGTCCTTTGCCATGACACTGCCAATCAGCACCCCGCCAAATGCTCTGGCTTATGCTACAGGCAAAATCAAAAACATTGACATGATTAAAGCCGGCGGCATTGTCAGTGTTCTCTGCATGCTTATGTCTTTTGTCCTGCTCTACATAATCAGTCTGATGTAATGCAGGGAGTCTCCTTCAAGAGTCCCAAATAAAGAGAACCTCATACCCAAATCCAGGGTATGAGGTTCTTTCATTTCAACTCTAAATCATATCCTCACGGATATCCGGAATGGATAATTTATCTGCTCTTTAACATTCTCTGTCTTAAGGCTTCGTATAAACATACGCCAGTAGCAACGGAAACGTTAAGGCTGGTTACCTTGCCGAGCATCGGTAACTTAACCAGTTCGTCACAGTTTTCCCTGGTAAGTCTTCTCATGCCGGTATCTTCCGCACCCATGACAAGGGCCAGAGGGCCGGTCAGGTCGGCATCGTAAATCACCTTGTCAGTTTCACCTGCGGTACCGATGATTCTGATGAATCTGTCCTGTAATTCCTTCATGGTTCTGGCAAGATTGGTAACGTAGAATACAGGTACGCTTTCAGCCGCACCGCATGCAACCTTTTTGGCGGCAGCGGTAAGGGAGGCACTCTTATCCTTTGACGTAATCAGCGCATTGACACCTGCACCGTCACAGCTTCTCAGACATGCGCCGAGGTTATGCACGTCGGTAACATTATCCAGAATGAGCAGAAACGGGGTTTCAGTTTTGTCGAGGAATTCATTAAGTTCATAATCGCCAAGCATTTTGGCACTCTTAACACGGGCAACAACCCCCTGATGAACTCCGCCGAAAACCTTGTCGTCAAGAGTCTTTCTGTTAACCTGATTGACGGTAATGCCCAGTGTGTTCAGAGCAGTTACCACTGCATGCAGTCTGGCATCATCACGCCCCTTAAGAACATACACCTCGATAATTCTTTCAGGCTCATTCTCAATAAGGGCACTTACGGCATGAACTCCGTATACATATTCATTTTTACTACTCATAACATCTCCTGGAGAAAAAGAGAGCTTTCAATCTGTCGGATTACCATTAGAGCCTCCGACATACGAAAAACACATGGCACGAGTTGACGTTTAAAACACTCAAACCTGCCGGATACATATGTAAATCCATTCGTTTCAGTCATGAGAAGCTGAAAAATTACAAATGCATTTACATATATACAATCCGCCGATCAGGAATCTGATCGGCGGATTTGAAGCTTTACCGGTTTAATTCCGGTAAATTTCTGTCAGACTGTTACTTCTGAAGAACTTCGTAAATAGCCTTACATAAAGCATCAATGTTAGAGGTGGTGATACCTGCAACGCTGATACGGCCGTTACCAACCATGTAAATGCCGTAGTCCTTCTTTAAGGTTGCAACCTGTTCAGGAGATAAACCAGAGAATGAGAACATACCGTACTGGGTGTTGATGAAGCTGAAATCAACTGCACAGCCTAAAGCGTTGAGCTTTGATACGAAGAGTTCACGCATGTTCTTGATACGGTCACGCATTTCAGCAACTTCAGCAACCCATTCAGCACGAAGTTCTGGGTTTGAAAGAACGGTGGTAACAATCTTTGCACCGTGTGCAGGAGGATTTGAAATGTTTGCACGAACTGCAATCTTAACCTGAGAGAATACGCGGTCAGCGGTTTCCTTATCAGCTGAAACAACGGTTAAGGCACCGATACGTTCGTTGTAGAGACCGAAGTTCTTTGAGAATGAGCTTGCTACGAGAACTTCCTTGTTGTACTTAAGGAAAGTGCGGATACCGAAAGCATCTTCTTCAATACCGTTACCGAAGCCCTGGTAAGCGAAATCAAAGAATGGAAGAAGCTTGAGTTCAGCAACGAGCTTAGCGAGTTCTTCCCACTGAGCAGCGTTAGGATCCATGCCTGACGGATTGTGGCAGCATGCGTGAAGAAGAACAGCATCACCGGCCTTGGCATTCTTAAGGTCAGCCTTCATGCCTTCGAAGTCGAGGGCACGGGTGTTCTTGTCATAGTATCTGTACTTAGCGGTTTCAAGACCTGCCTTGCCGAATACCTGGAAGTGGTTAGCCCAGGTTGGGTCAGAAATCCAGATCTTGGCAGTTACGTTCTGCTGCTTTAAGAAGTCAGCACCTACTCTTAAGGCACCGGTACCGCCTGGAGCCTGAGTGGTACGTGCGCGATCTGAAGCGATAACTTCGCTGTCAGCACCGAAAACGAGTTCCCTAACAAGCTTACCGTATTCAGGAGTACCAACGATTGGTAAGTAGCTCTTGGTGGTTTCTTCCTTAAGAATGATTTCTTCAGCCTTCTTAACACACTTAAGAATTGGAGTTACGCCTTCATTGGTCTTGTAGATACCTACACCGAGGTTAATCTTATCAGTACGTGGATCATTCTTAAATTCTTCGGTTAAACCAAGAATAGGATCTGCAGGAGCTGCAACGATTTTTTCAAAAAACATGTTTATACCCTTATAAATAGGAAATACCTGTGTTATTTCTTCTTTCGACTGAAGTCATACTCTGCTGATTCCGGTCCAAATACCAGTATTTATGCACCGAAACAGAACACGGAATGTCCCGGTCAAAGCTGACACTCAAAATTGGCGATAATTATATCACAACTCATAAAACTGTGGGAGCAATGTCATAATTTCATCAAATATATTTTCTCAAAAAACAAAAACACGTCATCGGTTTCCCAATGACGTGATTCAATTTAAAACAGAGTGTTATGTCTTAATTATTCAATAAATCGTACAACCTAGAAGCAATAACAAAATTCTTATCCTTCTTTTTCTGAGTTTTACAACTGTCAAGAGCATCCTTTATCAGTTCATCATCCTGTCTGATGACATCCGACATTCTCTGAAGTGTGTCATCGTTGATTTCGATTCCTTTATTCTTCAGATTCTTTAGGAACTGATTAAAGTTTGAAAAACCAAGTTTTTCCCTGTATTTCTCACAAAGTTCTCTGTTCCTTAGCACCTCGACTTCAAGAACATACAACTCGGAACCAGTATTGCTGGAATCAAGAATCTCGTTAAGTCGCCTTTCCAATTCATTCTTTTTATTGGCAGCAACTAATTCTTTTTCCAGTTTATCCTGTTCTTCTTTTCTGTTATTCAGTTCTACCTTCTGTCTTTCCTCTTCTTTTTTACGCTTTTTATCCACATTCTGTTTCCATGTTTTTTCTGAAAAGTCTCCCTCTTCCTTCAGCACGTTACAGACCGGACCGGTATTTTTGCCGTCCGGATAAAATCCCACCTGCTGTTTTGATTTTCCGGCATTCGGTGAATTCTCATAATCCTGTTTAATATTACTAAATTCATCTGGAAAAACGTTATATACTTTCTTAACGTCAAAATCAGAATCTATTTCTGAATTTTTCAGATACATGGTTACAATACTGCTTTGTTTCCAGCAATCCTCCTTGATGGAAAACGGATAATTGATATTCATAACCTTCTCAAATTTAACCAGACAATCTTTTACCAGTTCGACAGTATCGGAAAATTTCTGATATGAAGGGAATTCAAATGATTCTGAACCAAGTTCAAACTGAACAGCTCCGGCACCGAAAGCTCTAGCGTGTCCAAGTAAATGGTAATAGGATGATTTTGAAGAATCTTCGGTTTTCAAACCTTCACCAAATGTCATAACCCAAACAAGGGCTCCAAGTTCTTCAGGTTTCAAATTGTGAAAAACAATCGTACCTTCAAACTCACTGTCTTTTTCAACAAAATTTATTTTGCTCACAACATTCTGGTTATCATTAGCAATATTTGGTTCGGCGAGACGATCTCTTACTTTGTAAATTTTTCTCCCCGCTATTCTGGAACCTTCATCGTAAGGTTTTTTATAACTGAATTTTCCCAGATATTCCGGATAGAAAGACGATTTTGGCTCTGCCAGCACATACTGTTCCACCTTTGTTTTCTTAATATTTATTCCAACCAGATCACTGAAGCCTATTCTGCTGCCCAGGGACATATCATCTTCTTTATTGGAACAGTAACCGAACATCGTAGTCGGCAGATCTGCACCTTCTATTTTGTGCTGAGCCTCCACCAAATCCTTCACTGATTTTTTGTAAACATGACGCATTACCTGACAGAACCCAAGTGAACTGTCTGATTCACTGTTCTTACTTCTCAGATACCATACTGGAAAACCTGCAATGTCATTCATATGCGTGCAGTAGAGGTCAAAAAGCGTGTCTTCTCCCTTCTTTAACGGAGCCATGGACTGTTTTAAATTCTGTACAAGATCAATATCCATATGTTTCCAATTCCGGGGATCTTTCAGTTTATCCTCATCAAAAATGAAAAAGTAATCTGTATACTGATTTGCCTTAGGATTACTCCTGTTATTTGAAACATTCTTATCCATGAACAGAAACATTCCGGCATATTGATGTTTTTCATCCTTTTTTTCGGAAATACTTACAACCTCTTTCCAATAAGTCTTCCTCTGCTTATCTCTGTTTTTTTTCCACTGATTCCTGGATATACCCTCACTATCTTTAATTTCGGCATATACTATAGGAAGCTTCTCTCCTCTTCCATATAGATTCATGATTTTGGTAAGCTTATCAGCTGCTTTTGAATCTTGATTCAGCCCCAGATTCAAATTATCAATTTTTACTGATGCACATACCGGTTTCATCTCAGGATTATATTCCGTCACAAAATATTTCCAGTTCCCATCTTTTTCCGGCTTCACTAAAACAGGAAGTCTGTCAAACATGGAATTATCGGAACTCATTACATTACCGATACTGTGTCTGGATGCATGCTTTCTGTTATAAAAACACTTCATTCGACCGAATGACACGATTTCAAGTGCCGTTCTCAGCATCCCTTTTACGGAAGATCCCGGAATAACGTAACGACCTTCAGAATCTTTTTCCCAATCCAGAACACCTTCGGCATTCTTCTGATGTCCAACACAGATAGGTGTGCTGTTTTTAAGTCTGTACCTTATTTTGCCGGAAATTCCGTCTTTAAAAGGGATGTCGTGACAGGCCTTTTTCGCCCAATCAGGAGTATATACCCAGGAGGACAAAGGAATAAAATTGTAAGGAACAACTATTTTAATCGGTTTATCTCTCATTTTTAAAACCTCTATTTTTCAAAACCTTCAAAAACCTGGGCATAAGGAACCATTCGGTCATCATCATTTCTGTACCAGAGGGCATACCTTACTTTTGATTCATCAAACTCATCGAAATGCAGAATATCCTGTCTTACGCATACTGAAACATGAGTATATACTTCGGATTCTTCGGCTGAAGACTTTTCTCTGCGATATCTGCACATAAGAATCTCTGAATCGTTCAGCCGTTTCACTCTGAGACTCAGACATTCATCCGCAAAAAAGAATTCAGCTTCCAGAAGATCATTAATCTTTTCAACAAGCTTATCTATGTAAACATTGCGCACAACACAGTCAGAAAACATTACCCATGATTCATATTTCTTTTCTGTCAGAGATGAGAGATATTCACAGCCATGCTCATCATCGTAAATTTCAGATTCCGTTTGAAGAATTCCGGAAGAAAACTGAACCTCAAGCTTCTTATCAGTCAGCAGGCTGTTAACGCTGTTACACAGACTTACACTATCCTTATCTGTCATATTATTCCCTTCCTTCCCTATATTCACTAAACACGGCCGTATCTCTTCCAGCTCCTGCGCATATATTGAGAAAACCGTTCTTTAAATCATATACAGTACATCTGAGGGCTTCTCCGATAGGTTTATCTTTCAGTTTTTCCCAACGATCCCTTCGAATGCGTATGGATACATATATCCGCGGATTAACGATTTTTTCCTGACTGAAAAGAGAAGAAGGCATTACACCGCCGGTAAAGCGATCCAAACAGTTATGTGTTCTGGTTACCGCACCAGAGCAGTCTACTCTGCAGTCAGAAATTCTGACTGCGCCTGATTTAACCCCGTCTGGGTTTTCGGGATCATTGGCACCGAATATTTCACAGTAATCATCCAACAGGGCATTTGCCTTTTTACCATTGTGCAGGTCGCTTACCATACTCCCGACATCCAGTGGACTTGCCTCATCCGCAAAGCATTCATTGATTCTGAGATAGTGAAACAGCGTTCTGTGTGCAATAATGCCCTTAACGGTACTGCCCGGAACCAGAAGTTCATATTTAATCTGTCTGAACGTATTGTCTGGATTCCATTCCACAACACCGTCACTGAAACATTTCTGCGGAGTCTGTTCGCTCTTCCGCTCACTTTCCAGATGTTTTATTGTCCTATTACGGCCTTCAGATAATTCTTCAGCTGATTTTCTGCCGTTTCCAAGCCTCCATGTTCCTTTTGATTCAAGCGAAAATTCCCAGCCTTCAGGAATGATGAATGAACCTGAATCTGATAACAAGGAACCTGAGTCTTTAGTGTCCAGCGGTACCTTTCTTGAAGACATAAATCTGCGGATATTGCCGGCCAACTCTTCCGGATGTTCTGCATAATCCCCGATACGGTATTGTTCTGTTTTTATTCCGATAACCTTAAATTGTCCATGTCCGTTTGATGTTCTGGCTCCAATGGAAAAGCCGACAGAACCTATATAACCAAGTAATTGTTCGTATTTTTCAAAGTCTTTATCTTCATCAAGTTCGGCTTTGACATCAAAGGCAAAACGAAGTCCTTTGGGAAGAATCAGGGTTTTAAACAAAGCCTTGTTCTTCGCTGACTTTCTGGAGCTGATACTGCAGTTTGTTCTTTCAAAATCCTTGTCGTTTTCCAGGGTAAACCGGCTCAGCAGAGAATCTTTTCTGATATCTTCCGAGGTAATGATACCTCTCAGTTTTTGGGCATTACCCGGCAATTCTGACACATGATTCAGCATCAGAGCGTCAAAAACGAGCATTCGTGAGGCCTTTCTTTTATCATCATCCATTTTTTCAGATAAGGAACCGAACCAGAAATCAAGTTCTTCACTGAACTTTTCATCAAGAACAGATTTCCATACGCCCGTAAGACTTGTAGCCGGGATATAAGGAAGTCCGTTCCAGTCCCTAGCCAAAGCATCATTTGACAACAGGGTTCGCTCGCCTGAATATATGGACAAAGGCGAAATAGTTTCAATTGTAATTCTTGATAATACAACACTTTTCATAATCTCTAAGCCCTTTCCTGTTAATCCCAGTCTTCCTTATTGAAATCTGATAAGTTGTAATGCAGCAGAGTATCAAAAACGTGCTTTATTGCCCCCAACTTATGACAATCTATAATTTTCATAAACTCTTCTGCAAAGGTGGCATTAGAGCTTTCGTCCGTTGCAAAATGAACATCCCATGTGGTCTTTGATGATTCTCTTTTCTTTTCAGAATCCAGTTTTTTCCGGATTTCGTTCATCACTGATGAATTAGCCCCATCTGACAAAGGTTTGTCATCTGCACCCTTCACATTCTTTATTATCTCAAGCAGAACGCCCCACTGTGAGTTATTAGGTCCCCAGTTAACAACCTGATCCGTCTCTCTTCCATACTGATCGATATCAAGCTTGTCATTAAACAATCTGGCCTGGTTGTAAATTTTCCTAATACTTTTCAGAACAACATGTGCCTGATACTCATAATCGTTATCATCTCTGGTAATACAGGCTTTAACATATGATGTCAGATAATCATAATCATCCTCTATATCAGTCGCTGTACCGAACTGAGGCTCATCTATAACAATTTTATTGAAAAGCGATAATTCAGTACCAGCTTTTATTTCCTGCTTACTGTCTATCCATTCCGGATTTACGAGAACCGTACCAAACCCCTGATGGCGAGACAACCCTATGCCGTGAAGAGATATCTCCTTCAGTTCATCATCTGAAAATACTCTCTCGCCCTTACGTTTAAAACAAATTAAACTGCCTTTCTTGATAAACTGTTTTTCTCCGTCAAGACCATTTCTTTTTCTGTTAAAGAATCTGACGCTTCCCGTTCTGATAAAAGACCTGTCGGCATCATATTCCCAATCAGTCGAAACAAAATCCTTCAGCCAGAAATTGGATGCCTGAGGAATGACCGTAGGCATGCCTGATTTCAAATCAATAAATTCAATATCGCTTACACACCACAAATACAGACTGTCATTCTTGTTATCCACATGTTCCTGCCATCTTCTTATCTTTTCAGAAACGGTTGAATCCAGCAGCTGAAGCCTAACGCGACCAAACTCACTGGATCTGCTCTTTCCCACTCTTATTTCCGTATTGAAAAAATTCTTGATGACATCCGGGCAGGAAACGCTGTCAGGAATATCAACCCATCCCCAAAACGCTTCCATCTTATTGATGAATGAAAGTGAAAACAACTGACTTTCAGCAGCAGTCAGCGTCCTGCAGTCTATGGCCGTCTTAGTTACCGAATCCTTTGTTACGGTATATTTTCTAGCGTCTGCAGACATATATCCAGACCGAACCTGTTTCAGCTGCTTACTGCCGTTTTCTCTTGAAATTACCCTGTTTACAAACGGACTCTCACCTTCTTCGGTACCTTTTTCAAAATACAGACAGCTGATGGCGGGAAGCACAAATTCATATGTGCCATTGTCCTCATTCCTCTTTAACGGAAGACAGTTGGAAAAAACAGATGAATTTGACTGAAAAATAGTGTTCAGTGATTTCTTATCGATATCATGAGCACGATATAAAACTGAGGCCAGTGCCCCTGAAATTGCACTTCCGGGAATATAATCCAGACACTTCTGACTGTAATCGGAATTATGTCTTTCACTTACAGTTACGGAATCAATCATGTTGGCCAAATAATATAATCTCATTTAAATTATCTCCATACTGCATAAACAACGGCCAAACCCACGACGACGCTTTCCCCCAATTTCAGTAATTAAGGAAGATACGCTGTCAAACAGTGCTAGGATATCTGACATGTCCTTTTCGGTTATTCCTAGAGAACTTCTATGGTCCTTAGACTTTTATTTTCAGCGGTACCTGTTTCTTTATTGATTTTGGTGCTCTGAACTGTTTTAAAAAGATAAAACGAATTCTCTTTTCCTATTTTGCTCCTAGCATTTCCGGCTATCTCTGCATTGGTAAAATGAATCAGTCCCTCTGCATGAAGTTCATCCCTGCTGTATCCGTCAACGGTTCCGTTCTGTCCGAAAATCAGCTGGATTAACTTATCGTGAAATTCTTCATCAGACATACTGTCATCATGTCTGTGTCATCATGTCTGAACCTGTCAAACCAACCTGACTTTAACGCCGTTCTGAATGCTTCCCTGAATACACCTTTAATTGACTTTCCAGGAACATACGGAAAACCGTCACGATCCTTAAGGGTTATCTGGTCAGCATAAGCACCATTTTCAACTCCGGAACTGATAAACCAGTAACTTAAAAAATTAATGGTTATCTTAAACTCATAATTACTCATTTACAGACTCCTTCTCTGTCATCATTCCGGCTTTTTTCTTTGCAAGATACTCAGCTGACTGGTGTTCTTCATTGATGAAGTGGTAAGCAACCAGAATATCATCGTTAACTGAAGCCATGTAGTCATGAGACGCATTACCGCATACCTTTCTTATTATCTGTAGATTCTTGTCATCAGGCTGACCGAAACTGATGTGATTCCAGGCAAAAAAGGCTTTTTTCAGAAGGTCTGAGTACTCACTGTAAACACCTCTGCCGTCATCATCACTTTCATGTTTAGGGAAATTCTTTTTTAAAATAAGCTCTTCCCTCCTCTGTTCCTGACTGTTTCCGTTCATCATGTAGCCGGTCATCTTTCTTATTCTGCCTATCAACTTTGAAAGATTCGTGCCGTAAGAATTTCCCCTTTCCCGTACCGAAACAAAATCTCTGATATCCTCCAGCGTGAGCATGCGATCTCTCATGTCCTCTTCAAACTCATCGCGATTTACAAAATACACGCAGTCTCCGGTGGTGATGACACTGCCGTTTTCATAATCGGCGTGTCTGTTGTTGCTTAGAAGTTCACCACTGCTTATTGCCGATGCGCTGGACATTCTGAAAACTCCTACTGCGGAGTAAAGCATGGTATTATTCAAAGAATCCGTATTTTCTGAATTATAAAGACGACACAGCTCATTTTTTTCAGAATCCGTATAATCGTTCAAATCAGGCTTATACTTTGTCAGCTGTTTTGCCTTTTCAGCAAGACCTTCAACAATACTTATACTGTTGAAAAACGGATGAGCAATCTTATTGAAAAGAATGCCTCCGCTTGCCGAAAGATACGGACGGACATTGGCTTTTTTCAAAGCCTCCGAAAGCACCTTGTTTTTACCTATTTCTTCTTTTGAATATTTATAAAAACTCTTACAGAATGAAATAACAAAATCGTATGCAAATCTTGGCTCCAGCAGCAATGTCACGTCGTCACCGCCAAGTACCAGAGGTCTGAACAGAAAATCACCAGGCTCCCCGTTCAGAATATCTTTCATTGCACTGCGCATGGAATTTTGGGTAATTTTCTCGAGCATTTCTGAAAACTGACGCATATTCTTCGAATACTCATCACTTGATTTGTTCTCCAGTGATTTTTTCAGTGTCATCAGAATCTGCCCTATTCCGTTACCATCAAGATGAATCAGTGCTATATCACGTGACTTCTGTGAGTTGTTATCGGTGTAACGGAAAAAATAATCAGAGAGACGTTCTATTCTGTCATAAAATATTTCAGGAATCGTCTGACTGTAAAGATAATCGTTGGCATTTTCATCCTGTGAACGAAGACGTACGTTTGCCAAATCGCTGTATTCATTTTTACCTCTGTTTCTTTTGCATTCAACTGATGCCATACCTGTTCTCGGAGTGGATTGACAAACGGCCGTACCGAAAGGAAGAAGTACTGACGGAGAGTTGAAATTTCTGGTCATTGACTCGAAAGCTTTGCTGAGGGTTTTATGAAAATCTTCACCTTCTTCCAGAGCATCCGTATATGCCATTCCTGGAAAGCATGCCTGGAAATACAGCGTCCAGCACCGGCGGAGTTTCTGCAGATTTGCCTTATTATCAGACCAACAGTAGAAGGAACCCCCTTTTACTCTGAAAAAATGAATTCCGTCACTGCCCTTCTGACTTCCGGAGAGATCTGACTTTTCATACAGGCCAGAGGATTTCATCAGTTTCGA
Organism: uncultured Ruminobacter sp.; assembly: GCA_902764345.1. GTDB lineage: Bacteria > Pseudomonadota > Gammaproteobacteria > Enterobacterales > Succinivibrionaceae > Ruminobacter. Next base: position 96,507 of record CACWVT010000008.1, on the reverse strand, counting down.
TAAATCGCTACCATCACCATCATCAATCATTTTTGCAAGATAATTACTTGCATTAACAACGTCCTTTAATCTTCCGGATCTGGCAAGATAAGATTGGATAGATTTTGCCTCAAACAAATAAATTGCAATTCCCATTTTGACAACCACACTCAAAGCTTATGATTAGAGAAAAGAGCATTCTGATATCGAACATCGGCTACCTGCGTCATAGCCGTACTTCCGTCAGACCTCCCCTCCGAACAGAACTGTTTAAATAACATCTGAACACCTTTTATATCAGACGATTTTTTCAATATATGTAAAAAAAACACATTATTGTGAACCTGATCGAGAATAACACGTTTTATTACTGAAATTCCGCATATTATTCAGAGTTCAGGTGACTGGCATGCATTGTGTCAGCCAAATATTTGCAGGTTTTAATGTCTCGATTAGATTACCGCAGACAACAAGGATGAAGCACCATTCTCAGTGCTTTCGTACATCCGAACAAACAGAATATTTTTCATACATTCAATCAAATTACAGTACTGTCTGTATAACCTGAAATCTAAAAAGTGATATAATTTCTCCCACGGTGATGTTTGGCGTTCTGCCAGAGGGTTTCCTTATTATGATATTAAAATAAACGTTCACATGAACGTTTCGGGACACGGCTGAAATCAGACGTACTCCCTGCTTGTTCATACGTATATTCCGCCGTTGCGGTCACGCAGGAGGGATATGCATGGAATAAGAGTGATAGTTTTTTTAACATCACCGTTTCTTACGATTCTCATCTACCGCCATCACAGACACATTCCATGTTTATCGTACTGCTGTCGATATATGCATCCCGCAACACGACTAACTGGATCTCACTATTATCATGTCAGTTCCTTATCGGCAGTTTACTGACAACCTAAAACTTTACCTGATGCGGATATTACGGTTTGCAAAAAAACCGGAAACACGGAGTTAGATATGGATTCTTCAAATACGAATACTGAAAAAACAACGGAAGATTTTAAATTCGATTACGATAATCTCTTTTCCCCAAACAATATTCTTGATTCTGTCAGACGCAAGGTTAAGAAAAAGGATTCAGTGTCCATTGGATTGGATCTTGTGGGAGCCAAAAGTTTTTTAAACAGTCTTGATAAAGAGATGGAAATCATTCAGCGAAAAACGGCTGACGGAACATATTCTTTTACAAGGTACCGCATGATGCTTATACCTAAAGGACCTGAAAAGAAGCCAAGAAAAATCTGCATTCCGACAATACGTGACAGAATCATTATCGACCTTATTGCAAAATATCTGAAACATAAATTTCCAGATGCAACCAGAACTCCAACATGCCGAGAGGTAATTTCAGAATTCATAAAAACCAGAAAGAATTATGCCGAATTCTTTAAACTCGACATTACAACCTTCTTCGCATCAGTTGATCACGACCTGCTGATAAAAAAGCTTAAAACCAGGATTTCAGACGTAAAAATTCTAAACCTCATCAGGAAAATTCTTAAAAACAGTTCCTTTGAAACCGAATTAAGAAAATCCGATGAAGAAAACAGAACAAAAGGCATCCCTGAAGGTCTTTCATGTTCCGGAATACTTGCTGACATTTTTCTGAGTGACATTGACAATACATATAAAAACAGAAAAGACATCGCATATTTCCGTTTTGTTGATGACATACTTGTTCTGTGTCATGAAGGAATGATCTCCTCCGTGAGAAACGAGATAACGGGAGATATTACAGCCCTTAAAATGTCCCTTAATGACGAAAAGGATAATCAGGGCTCACTGAACAAAGAATTTCAGTATCTGGGGTATGTTTTTAACGGAGACGTCATTTCCGTAAGAAAGCAGTCGGTCATAAAACATGAAAAAGCAATTGAGAATCTCATAAGACAATATTCAGCAGCGATTCGTCAATACAGGAAATCCTATAAATCCATTCCGGAATCACTGTTTTATGAACTTACAAACAAAATCTCCATTATGTGCGCCGGTGTCATTGTTGATAAAAAACAGATGGGATGGCTATCCTATTATCGCCATATAAACGACATGAAGCTTCTGCACAGACTGGACATGCTGACCAAAAAGCTGTTCAAGCGTTTCGGACTTCCTGCTTATGTCGGCAAAAAACACGTGAGGGCCTTCTACGAAATCAACAGAAACATCACCAACACCAACTATATTTACAGAGTTATTGATACCGGCCGTGCCTCAATCAACAGAACCTCCCTTCTTGACATGCTGACCAAAGCAGGAAGTTTTCTGCTGAATGATGAAGCACGCAAGTCGGGATTAATCTGCAGGGTAAATGTTTCCGACACCTTCTTTAGGACAATACATTCGAAAAATAACGTTCAGGCCCTACAAAAAGAGAAATGCACAGACGCAACCGCTAACGAAAGCGTCGATTCCGATACGGAAACAGACTCCATGACTGACATGGAAGACCAGACCAAACTTCAGGATTCCCAAAAGAAAATCCAAAGCGATGAAACATCAGAAACATCAGAAGCATCCGAAAAACAGGATATCGGGGTTACAGCTACTAATGCGGCTGTTACGGAAGTTCAGGATACGAAGGATTTCTTCGCTGATAATGGCACACCGGACTCCTCCTTCGAAACAGATGACGTCAGTGATGATGACAGTAATATCGTGGAAGTTCTCCGACAGATCAGACAGAAAGGTGAAATCTCTATTGAAGATTACATACTCCTAGCTCATTGTGACGGTTTATCCGAAAAACAACTTCAACTGGTGTCTGCCGAACTTGGAATAAATGATCATCAGGAACTTTTAAGATATTTATCCGAGAATGTAATAATTGAAGAATTTAAAAACGATCCTATTGTCCTGGACGATCTTGAGAACGTTGGCGAATACTGACCACCAAAAAAGTTTCCCGGAACAGATTCATGAAAAGGACATTCCAGAGCAATTAACATCACGAATCCATAAAAAAAGAAGGCTTTCCGCCTTCTTTTTTTAATATGTATTCCTGCTAAACAGGTTTACGTCAGATATTGGAAGATACAGCCACTGAATGACGCCAGCCGGCCTCGGGATTATCCGGCCTGCTTTTCGTTTGCCTTTCCGGCCGATTTCTTAGCGGCTTTTTTCACAGGCTTCTTACCAGATTTCCCGGAACCTGATTTCTTTTCGGTTCCGCTCTTTGCCTTATGCTTTCCGCTGATTTTGGCATGGGGAGCAGACTTTACCCTGCTGACACTGACAACGGAATCCATCAGGTCATCGTCAAGACCGTCAATGTTATTCCAGATTGCCATTGACCTTCTCACTGCCGTGTTGACCGATTCATTATCAACCGCGTCACTGCCTGTGTATTCATTTACGGTCTTCTTTGCCTCTTCGTTTATTGAAGCTTTATTCTTGCCGAAGGTACCGGCAGCAGGAATCATGGTTATCTTCCCGTCATCAATGCTGACATCGGTAATGACAACTGTAATGACGTCACCGAGTCCTACGGAAAAACCTGATTTTTCACCCACAAGACGCATTTTGGTTTCATCAAAGGTCATGTAGTTGTTTGCGGAAATCTGCGATACGTGAATCATGCCGTCTATGTTGAATCTGTTGATTTTCACGAACAGACCGAACGGAGTCACGTTCACGACGGTTCCCGGAAGATTCCTGCCGATAAACTTCTCGATGAACTTGGCCTTAAGCGACAGTTCAACCTCACCGCTGACCTTGTCGGCTCGGCGTTCGGTGGTATTGCAGCTGTCTGACAGTGTTGTCAGTTCAGGCAGTTCATACTTTTTGGCACCGATGGAGGTTACAAGACTTGAGGAATACACTCCTGTTTTTCCCAGAAGATACTTGATTTCCCTGTGAAGCTGTAAATCCGGATATCTTCTGATTGGTGAAGTGAAATGGGCATAATGATCCAGAGCCAGACCGAAGTGACCTTCATTCTCAGGCGTATAGGTGGCAAGAGAAAGAGATCTCAGCATCATCACCTGCAGAATGTCCTTATACGGATTGTTCTCAATCTTTTTCGCAAAAGCGGCATAATCACTGCTTTCAGGTACATCACCGCCGTCAAGACTTAAGCCGTACGGGGTAATGAAGTTTCTGAATGCCGTAACCTTCAGGGCGGCAGGCTTCGGATGAACACGGAACAGGGTAAAGCCCTTATTCTTTTCAACAAAGTCGGCAGCACAGACATTCGCCGCAATCATGCATTCCTCAATCAGCATGTGTGCATCGTTACGCACAACCGGAAGAATGTCGGTAATCTGCTGATTCTCATCAAACACGAATCTGACCTCACTGCCCTCAAACTCAATGCCTCCGCGGTTAACCCTGTCAAGCTTGAGCTCCTTATAAAGAGCATAGAGATTCAGCAGATCATCCTTTAAAGGAACAATCTCAGGATCGGTAACATCCTCCCCGGCAAGAACTGCTGCCACCTCACTGTAGGTGAGACGTGCATGTGAGTTCATTACCGCAGGATAGAATCTGTACTCTCCGATGGATCCGCCCTTTCTGACCTCCATTTCACAGACCATGCAGAGTCTGTCCACGTGAGGATTGAGGGAACACAGGCCGTTGGAGAGCTTTTCCGGAAGCATCGGAACCACGTAATTAGGGAAATAGATTGAGGTTCCGCGGTGCTTGGCTTCATTGTCGAGCGGTGAACCGTTACGTACGTAGAACGATACGTCGGCGATGGCCACGAACAGTCTGAATCCGGTTCCTTCCTTTCGACAGTATACGGCGTCATCGAAGTCCCTGGCGTCAGCACCGTCAATTGTCACGAGAGGCAGCGATCTTAAATCGACACGCTTCTTTGCATCCTTATCCTTTTCCTGAACCTCGTCTGGAATGTTGTCAGCCTGCTTTCTCACGGCCTCATTCCATTCATGAGGAATGCCGTTATTCACAAGAGCAATCTGAATACGGCTGTCTAGACGGGCTCCGTCCTTAAGGTCGTGTTCGACCTCCACAATATAGTCACCTGACGGATGTCTCTTTACGATACGGCAGATAACTATGCTGCCCATGCCGATGCCGTCAACATCTGACAGCTTTCTGAATGCAAAGCGGAGCTGACCGAAACGCGGATCCTCAGGATTAAGCACCGCACGATCCTTGGTCTTGCGCCAGCGTCCGAGAATAAGATTGTGGCGATCCACTGTTGAAACATAGTAGGCAATCCCCGTTCTGCGGTTTCTTACGCATCGTACGGTATCGCCGTGAAACACGGTTGAATCCGGAAGATACAGAATGCAGGTTTCACCTGTTTCGACTGACTCCAGCTTCTTGGAATAGTAAACAATGTCAACTTCCTCAATCTTCTCATATTCATACACAACCTTCCCCTCGATGTTTTCAAGGGAATCGGCGGGAAGAACAATTGTATTTGCCCCGAGATCCACGGGAATAAGAACCTTGCCGGCAGTTAAATCACACCAGGCCTTTTTAATCTCTGTAAGGCCGTACTTTTTGGAAACGCTCTGTCTGTTGATAATCTTTCTGAGATTTCCCAGATATTCACCGTCTGCCGCATTAGGATTATTCAGGGAGGCATTCACGGAATCAAAACCGGCCTTTATAATGGTTCTTTCGGCCGCATATACAACAAGCTCACTAAGCTCCCCGTCTCCAATTTCGGCGTTTGCGGATCCGGCGGTCTTTTTTGAATTCTTACCGGCACTGCCTGCGGCTGCTTTCGAGGCTGAAGAGCCTGTCTTCTTTTTCTTTCCCTGGACCGGTTCAGCAGTGGCGGAAACAGCCACCTTCTCTCCGAGATAAAGTGAAAGAAGATCGGTTACGCCGCTTTCAGCTGCGGTTACACCGGTCTTTGATTTTTCTTTTTTTACTTCTCTGCTGATTTTATTGTCTTTTACGTTTTCTCCGGCTGCGGACTTTTCCGCAGAAATCTTTTTTCCGGAAAACTTCTTGTCTAATTCTTTTTTCACGCTCATGCTTTTCTCTATATTATTTTTCATTCTGCCGTTAATACAAACATGTCTGTTTCTGACAGGTTTCGAGGTGAAGCCGTGATACGCACCTGCGCGTGCCAATCCTTATTAATGAATCACGACTGGGTTATCATTCCGGCTGCGCACACACCGTTGTGTCGGCCGGGGTTTTGCAGTCTAAACTGTTAATGCGAACATCCGTATTATCGATCGGACCGTTCATAATTTAAGGGAATACTGTAATATGTGTTCTGTGGATAACAATGCCTAATCCGGCATTTAAATGCAGTCAGTATACTACCTGCGGATAAAATAGTCGCTGATTTTAGCAGATTAATGTGCTTTTGTTTACTTTTTTAGCACTGTTTATTTTCTGTTTAAAAATCAAACCGTAAACACTCAGAAAAAAAATAACACTTCAAATAAAAATATCGGTTTTTATAAAACATTTCCTGTTCCGGCAATAATCCTAAAATCAGAAATCATTATCAGGACATGACTGCCCTGCACCGGTAACGGTGCCGTGAACGAAACGCAAATGCCGCAGAATTTATTCTGCGGCATTGCGGTTATATCTTCTCTTATATCCTGTGCGGATGCTTATCAGATGCTTTCGAGCGCCTGCTTCAGATCTTCAATGATATCGTCGATGTGTTCGATACCGATTGAAAGTCTGATGGTGTTAGGCTTAATACCGTGTTCAAGCAGTTCTTCCTCATTCAGCTGAGAATGAGTGGTTGAAGCCGGATGAATTGCCAGAGACTTGGCGTCACCAACGTTTGCAAGCAGTGAGAACAGCTTGAGTGAATCGATTACCTTTCTGGCATCATTGATGTCGCCGTCAATTTCAAAGGTAAAAATTGAGCCTGCACCGTTCGGATAATACTTCTTATAGAGTTCCTGCTGTCTTGCATCAGTGGTTACGGACGGATGATTAACCTTACGAACCTTTGGATGACTGTTAAGGAACTGAACGACCTTCAGGGCATTTTCAACGTGTCTTTCGAGACGGAGAGACAGTGATTCAAGCCCCTGGAGGAACAGGAATGCATGGAACGGAGACAAAGTTGCACCGGTGTTTCTTAAAAATACCGCACGGGCCTTAACGATATATGCAGCCTTGCCTGCAGCCTTGGTAAACACCACGCCGTGATAAGAAGGATTTGGTTCGGTTAAAGACGGATATTTACCTGAAGCTTCCCAGTCAAAATTACCTGAATCCACGATTAAGCCGCCCAGTACGGTACCGTGACCGCCTATAAACTTGGTGGCGGAATGAACGACAATGTCAGCACCATGTTCAATAGGTCTGAAAACTGACGGAGGAGTGAAGGTGCTGTCAACAATTAAAGGAATCTTATGTCTGTGTGCAATGGCGGCAAGAGCTTCGATGTCAGCAACGTCTGAGTTAGGATTACCCAGGGTTTCGGCATAAAGCGCACGGGTGTTCTCATCGATTGCAGCCTCAAAAGCTTCCAGATCTGACGGATCAACAAATTTGGTCTTAACACCGTAATCAGGAAGTGTATGAGCAAACAGATTGAAGGTACCACCGTAAATGTTGGATGCCGCAACCACGTTCTGACCGCCGCTTACGGCTGTAAGAACGGCATAGGTAATGGCTGCAAGACCTGATGCGGTAGCAAGAGCACCGACACCGCCTTCGAGAGCCGCAATACGCTGTTCAAGAACATCAACGGTAGGATTGGTAAGTCTGCCGTAAATATTGCCAGGATCTCTTAAGGCGAAACGATCAGCCGCATGCTGGGAATCATTAAACACATATGAAGAAGTTAAGTAGATAGGTACTGCTCTTGCACCGGTTGCGCTGTCCGGCTTTTCCTGACCTGCATGTAACTGTAAAGTTTCAAATCTGTATGACATAATCTGTCTCCTTATCTGTTTTTCTGTAATTCAATTTTTTCGGGGCCTTACGGACCACCTTCAGCTTATCAACCCAGCCAAATCGTGTGACAGGAATTTGTTTGCGGCGTAATTGTGTTTCTTCTTATTGTTTGTTTATTAAAAAAACTTCTTATTGTTTAGTTTGTTTCTGTTTTAGAGTTTTTGTTTTTCTGTTTTATTTTTAATTATCATTCTTTATTGTTTTTGTTATTGTTTAATACGCCGTTACCTTGTTTTATTGTTATTTATCTCCTTATTTCCTATCGATTAACTAGGTTTGAATATACTATACAGAATATTACATACTAATGCAATAGGTTTTATAGAATTAAATTTAAAAATTTTTGGCAGAAAACGTCACAAGCCTTGATTTTAAAGATTTTATACGATAAAAATTTTTTGAAGATTTTTTATTGCCACGTATTTTTTGTGAAATTTTGATTGTTTTTTTACCATTTCCGACTAATCTACAGGGATTTAAACTGAATGATATTCTGAAACGTGTCCGCAAAAACCGTATGTACCCGTCCTGACTTCTGAGGAAGCCCCTCTTCCCCACCCGAGCTTCTCAGGAAATCCGTGGCCGCTGTCCGTGCTCAACAATATATATGAATACAGCAACACGGTGATGATGACGGATGTTACCGGTAAACTGCTTATGATGAAGAAGCAGATGGCTCATCAACCTAATGTAAGAAAAACCTTAGAGACCTTATACCGACAATGTTCAGAGCCGCCAGGTTAAACGTACTGATAACCGGAAAAATGTCATTTTATTAAAAATACGGAATTTACCCGCATATTTAGCATAATATTTAAACAAACAACCCCAAAACAGGATTTTTTTGTAAAAAATATTTGACTTAAAAAAATCATTCTGTAGAATAGCACGTGTTGCCCAGATAGCTCAGTCGGTAGAGCAGGGGATTGAAAATCCCCGTGTCGGTGGTTCGATTCCGCCTCTGGGCACCAGGTTCATGCCGGCTTAGCTCAGTAGGTAGAGCAACTGACTTGTAATCAGTAGGTCAACAGTTCGATTCCGTTAGCCGGCACCACTCAATTCTTCTAATGCCCAGATAGCTCAGTCGGTAGAGCAGGGGATTGAAAATCCCCGTGTCGGTGGTTCGATTCCGCCTCTGGGCACCATTTATTTCCCCTCTTTTCATTCCAGTAAAAATCTAATGAATATTTGATTTTGTGCATTATATTCATCTTTTTTGTTGTCTAATTGAAATTTTAGTATAGAATTTTAGACACTAGGAACAATGAACACATCCTTATAACCATAAAAATCACGAGAATCCAATGACAGACAATTCAATAGACAATCAGAATTCTGAAAGCGCAGAAAACCTTAACTATAAATCATTAGAACAGGCCTTTTCTCTTGGCAACGGCCAGAACACCGCTCTGAACTGGCTCAAGGAAACCAAGCAGACCGTTTCAGTATTTTTAGTGAGCGGCATCAAGCTCGAAGGCGTAATCAGCGGCCACGATCAGTACAGCATGGCACTGACCGACGCTGCAGGAAACCAGCAGCTCATCTACAAGGCCAAGATTTCCACAATCACCATTGCCGGAAATTCTGATAAAGGCCCTCACAGAAACGGATTCAGACCGGGCGGTCACAGACCTCAGAAGACTTTTCAGAATCAGAACTGATAACGCAAATCCCGTCAGTCCGTCTCATGATGTTACTAGATGATTCGGACTCACCTGCCCTTACCGCTTTTATCGGAGAGTATAGGGCATAGACGGATAAGCAAAAAAACGGACGGCACTCATTTTCAGAGGATGCAGTCCGTTTTTACGTATGTGTGAGCAGGATTATTTCCGATGTTATGCCGTCTGCCCTACCGTCCATCCCAAGGCGTATTTTCACTTCCTGGATACCTGCAGGGATTCCCAGACGCAATACTTCGTCTCCCAAACTGAACAGTGAAACAGGTAAGCTTTAGAACTGGGGTACTCCGTCCACAATCTTTATGAGATTAAAGCCTCCGTTTACCGCCGCCTCAAACCCGAAAAACGAATCCTCAAAAACTGCGCTTTCGGAAGGCTCTGCATTAAACGCTTCAGCGACCTTCAGAAATGTATCAGGATGAGGCTTGTGATTGCTGACGTCATCTGCGGAAACTATCACGCTGATGTAGTTTTTAAGAATGGTATTCCCTACTATGTATTCGGCATTTGTGCGAAGTGTCCCAGTACCTATTCCCATGGGAATGGAGTGTGCTCTGGCATAATCCAGAAGCTCCTTCATTACCGGGTATACCTCAACATTCTTAATATTTTCGAGATAGTGTCTTGTCTTGATTGCGGCAAGCTCATGAGGATCTGAGAACGGAAGATTATGTTCCCTTATCAGTATGGTGGCAATCTTATGACTCGGTACGCCTCCGTGCTTATACATCCATTCCCTGTCCGGAACAAATCCGAACGGCTCCACGGCCTTTACCCATGCGCCGTAATGAAACGGCATGGAATCAACCAGCGTTCCGTCCAGATCAAAAATCAGACATTTATACTGAAGAAGTTTCTCAAAATTCATAAATATCCCGAAATAGTCGCATTACATGATTAAGGCGTTCATCCTGTGCCATACACGGCCGTCACCGGCCCGAGACATTCTAGCAAATTATCCACAGGTGACAACACTCTTTAAGCCGAAAATAATTGTCTCGGGACGGTCAACATAAGTATAATAAATCATAAAAAGAAAGGACATTGCCATGAGACACATCTCTGTTGATACTGTAATTATAGGAGCCGGCACTGCCGGTATGCAGGCATACAAGACCGCAGTTGAAAATAATGCAGATACAATAATCATTGAACAGGGACCTTTAGGCCCGACCTCAATAACCTCAGGATGTGTACCTTCACAGCTGCTTCATGAAATGGGACGCCAGTTCTCATCAAACAGCACTCCCATGCTGACCATGACCCTATACGGCAAGTCAGCGGACAAACAGCTCGAACGCAGTGAAATACTCAACTCCGTCAGAAATGAAAAAAGAGCCTTTCTGGATCAGTATATCAAGGAGTTCTACACCATTCCTGAAGACTGCCGCATCATGGGCAAGGCCTTTTTCATTGATCCCTACACCGTGGCAATCGAGGGCACTGATACCACCATATCTGCAAGAAGCTTTGTAATAGCCACAGGTTCAAAGCCCTATATTCCTGCGGAATTTCAGAGAATCGGCGACCGTGTAATCACCAGCGGGGATCTCTTCGAACTGAAGGAACTTCCGCAAAGCATTGCCATTTTCGGAACCGGAAGCATTGGTCTCGAACTCGGTGAATATCTTACAAGATTAAACGTTAAGACGGTAATATTCGGGAAGGGAGAAATCGGTCACCTTACCGATCCGAAGGTTGCGGCATCAGCACTGAATGCCATTAAGGAACGCGTGTTCATCGTGCCTTACGGCCGGTTCACCACCATGGAACAGACCGATGACTCCGTCGTAATCTACTATCTTGACGAAACCGATCATGAATGTTACCTGAAGGTGGACTATGTTCTCTGCGCCACCGGAAGAATCCCGAATCTGGATGATCTGCAGCTTGAAACCGCAGGCATTCAGCTTAATTCACTCAACCAGGCATACTGTGACGAGGAAACTCTTCAGACCAGCGTTCCGCACATTTTTATTGCGGGAGACACCACCTCATCCGCAAGAAGCAACCTGCAGAAAGCCCTGTATCAGGGAAAGATTGCGGGAGCTAATGCCGCAACATATCCGAGACTGTATCAGACCTGCAACATGCCACATCAGGACATCACCTTCACTGATCCGGAAATCACCGTTACCGGTCTGTCATTTGAGGAAGTAAAACAGTGTGCAAGAACAGGACATAAATTCATTCTTGGTGAAAGCTCAACTGCAGACAACACCACTTCCGTGATAAAGGGATACAGACACGGTCTGGTTCATGTATACTTTGATCGTGAAACCCAACTGCTTTTGGGAGCGGAAATCTGCGCCCCTTATGCACAGCAGATGTCGCAGTTCATTTACGGAGCCCTGTACAACAGACAGACTCTGGATGACCTCATCGGCTACAACTTCTACCACCCTTCCGCCTTTGAAATGCTTACGGAAGCTTTTGAAGATGCGAAGAAGAGCTTTAAGCTGCTGGGGCCCGTAGCCTAGATCGTATCATCTTCCTGCCTCATCTTTTCTCCGCAGGCCGGCTAACCTCCATGCTCAAAATGGATTTAAATAATAAAACGGTCACAATGACTGACCGTTTTATGCTGCCGTACTGCCTCATCCCCCTGCATCCGCACGCTCTGGCTGACACTCCCGGCGGTGTCAGCAGGTTTTACCGAAAAAGCGTTCCTTTCTCATAATCATCAAAGAATCCACAGCTCTACAACCCACGGCCCGGCAACAATCACGACTTCCCCATACCCTTTTAAAAACATCACACTTCTCACTTTTGAATAATATTTATTTTCTGTTTTTTGAAATGAGAAACATGTCACTAATACCCGTGTGATTTCGTGTAACATAAAAATTGGCCTTATAAGCGAACGGCCAACAGAATCAATACACTTAGCGATATTTTAAAGAAACGGAAAATGGATTTACCAAGCACAGAATCCCTGCTTACCCCTCTTCCCGATAATGACACCGGCGAGAATCTGGAATACGATTCCGCGTATCTGCAGATGGAAGAACTTGCTCTTGCCGTTCCGCCAACTGAAATCGGCGACAGCGTAAGCGAAGGAAAAGAACCTGACTACAGGTCTCTCATAAAGAACACCATTGAGCTCTGGAATAGAACCAGGGATCTGCGTGTTGCGGCTTATCACACCCTGGCCGCCTTCTGTCTTAACGGACTTGAAGGCATGAAGCAGGGCCTTTCAATGATAAATTATCTGTGCGGTTCTTTATGGGATAAATGCTATCCCGAACTGGATCCTGACGATGACAACGATCCTACCGAAAGAATCAACATTCTGAGCATGCTCTCCCCAAAGACGGGAAGCTACAACGACCCTATTGATTTCATCGGTCAGTTCCGCAGACACAGAATATGCGACGAACTGCCCTACACCCTAAGAGACGTCCTCATTGCTCAGGGGATTATCACGGCGGAAGCAAAAACTGATTTTTCACTGATGGTGTCCGAATTCAGAAACCTACCGCGTGACATTATTGCACAGAAATCCGCACTGCTTGGTGAAATAAAAGAGCTCCTTGAAAACATCAGAAACAGCATTAACACCAAAACTGGAGACTCTGCACTGCTTAACTTCGAAGCCCTTGATCGGGAAATCGGGCACATGAACAGGTTTCTTGACACCCTGCTCCCTGAAGAAAATACCGCAAATGAAGATACTGCAGTTCCCGTCACGGCAGACACGTCCCAGCAGGGAAATGCCGGAGCATCCAAGACGGCATGCGGGGTAACGAATCTCAGTACCGTCATCATTACTAACAGAAATGATGCTCTGATGATGGTAAAGAAAAGCGCCGAATATTTCCGCAAAGCGGAACCTTCAAGCCCGTTGCCGTACCTTCTGGACAGGGTCCTGAAAATGTCCGACATGAATTTTATCGAGATTCTCACTGAAATCGACAAGGGAGCACTCGAAAAGGTTCGTGAACAGCTTGGAGTTCCAGAGCAGAATCAGGAATATTAATACGGGATTATCAAAAACGTTTTTAAAAATTGTTACCAGTAGTTCATTCAGGATGAACAGTAGAACGAGGAGATTTTAACAATGGCAATTACAAATTCTCAAAAGTTTGTGGGCAAGAACCGCGCCCCTCGCGTTCAGGTTGAATATGATGTCGAACTCTACGGCTCAGAGAAAAAGGTAAACCTTCCTTTCGTAATGGGAGTCATGTCAGATCTTTCCGGGAAACCGGCAGAACCGCTTCCAAACGTGGAAGAACGAAGCTTTCAGGAATTCAACGCCGAGAACTTTGATGACCGTTTAAAGAGCATCAAGCCGAGAGTGGCTTTCTCAGTACCCAACACCCTTACCGGTGAAGGCAACATTGCCGTGGACATTACCTTTGAAAGCATGGATGACTTCTCTCCGGACAAGGTAGCCGAAAAGGTTGAAGGACTCAAGCAGCTTCTCGAAGCCCGCAAACAGCTTTCCAACCTCTTAAGCTACATGGACGGCAAGACCGGTGCGGAGGAACTCATTGCCAAGCTTCTGAAGGATCCCGCACTGCTTCAGGCACTTGCCAAGGAAGCAAAACCGGCAGACGAAGAAAACAAGGCTGAATAAGGAGGAAAAACATGAGCGAAGTTGAAAAATCAGCAGAACAGGTACAGGCTGCTTCAGGTATTGAATTTTCTGAATTTGACCAGCTTCTTGAACAGGAATTCAAGCCAAAATCAGCAGAAGCCAAGACCGCAGTGCAGAGTGCCGTACAGACCCTTGTCGGTCAGGCTCTCGAGAATGCCAATATCGTCAGTGACGATGCAATCAAGACAATTGAAAGCATCATCACCGAGCTGGATAAGAAGCTCAGCACCCAGGTTAACGAAATCATTCACCACAAGGATTTCACCAGTATGGAAAGTGCGTGGAGAGGCGTATCCTATCTTGTCAACAATACAAACACCAACGAATCAATGAAGATTCGCGTGATGAACATCAGCAAGAAAGAACTGCTCAAGACCCTGAAAAAATTCAAGGGCACCTCCTGGGATCAGAGCCCTATCTTCAAAAAGATCTATGAAGACGAATACGGCACCGCCGGCGGTGAACCTTTCGGTGCACTCATCGGTGACTACTACTTCAACCAGACCGGTCCGGACATTGAACTGTTAAAGGGGATCTCCCAGATCGCCGCCGCTGCCCATGCTCCTTTCATCAGCGCCGCGGATCCTTCAATCATGAACCTTGACAGCTGGCAGGATCTTTCAAAGCCCCGTGACATCAGCAAGGTGTTCTCGACCCCTGAATACGCGGCATGGAGATCATTCAGAGAATCTGATGACAGCCGTTATGTTGTTCTGACACTTCCACGCGTACTTTCACGTGCTCCTTACGGTGAAACAACCAATCCGGTTGAAGGCTTTAACTACAACGAAGACACCAACCTCGGAGATTCACAGAACTATAACTGGATGAATGCCGCATATGCAATGGGCGTCAACATCAACCGTTCGTTTACCGACTACGGCTGGTGTGCACACATCCGCGGCGTTGAGTCCGGCGGTGTTGTTGAATCACTTCCTACCCACACATTCCCTACCGATGACGGCGGCATGATTATGAAGTGCCCTACCGAAATCGCAATTACGGATCGTCGCGAAGCCGAACTGTCAAAGAACGGTTTCCTGCCTCTGTGTTACTGGAAGAACACCGACTATGCGGTATTCCTCGGTGGCCAGACCGTGAACAAGCCGCAGGAATATGACAACCCGGACGCAACCGCGAACGCAAATCTGTCAGCAAGACTTCCTTATATTTTTGCCACCTCACGCTTTGCCCACTACCTCAAGTGCATCGTAAGAGACAAGATTGGCTCATTCAAGGAACGAGCCGACATGGAACAGTGGCTGTCCAACTGGATTTCAAACTACGTAACATCCGATCCTAACGCTTCCGAAGAGGTAAAAGCCAAATACCCTCTTGCCGAAGCCAAGGTTGTGGTTGAAGACGTGGAAGGCAATCCGGGATACTACAATGCCAAATTCTATTTAAGACCGCACTATCAGCTTGAAGGTCTCACCACATCACTGAGACTTACCACCAAGATCCCTAGTGCAGGCAAATAGATCATAGTCCTGTATCACGCCATGTGATAATTGCGCGAACCTGACATATGGTTCGCGCAATTTATTTTTAAGGTAAAGCCCCCGTTTTCCATGAAATTATTTCATTCCGTTTCAGAAAGTCCTTCAACAGGAACTCAATTTGGGACAGTTCCCCTCAAAAAGATGCTCTTTCATGACGTTTTTTATCCAGTCATAATCCACCTGAAACCGTTGAAAAATAAGCATGTTAAGCTATTTTATTTATACTGATTTTTCGGTTAAGAATCATACCAACTTTTCACCGTCTAATAACTAAATGTAAAATATTGAAACGGCTTCACAACATGAAAATAAAAGGTGTGACCATGTTAAAAAACGAGATCAAATATTTACCAACAACCCCTACCTTGTGCAAGAATTAAGCCATGAATGCGAAGGTTCAGCAATGAACCAAAGCTTTATTTTGTGATTTTAGTATTTTAATTTTGAAAGCAGGAGTACTGTTATGGCATCTGACTTTTTTATCAAACTCGATGGTATCGATGGTGAATCCAACGATAAGGCCCACGCAAAGTGGATCGAAGTTGTTAACTTCAAGCACGGCTCTGCACAGAACGTAACCTCTGGCCGTACAACCGATGTTTCAGGCAGAGGCACCTTCACCCCGTTCAGCTTTACCCATGCTCTGGACAAGGCCACCCCTAAAATCCAGCAGTTCTGTATGAACGGTCAGAAGATCGCCAAGGTCAGCTTCCAGGTATGCCGTGCCATCGCAGGCGCTCAGGTACCTGTATACGAAGTTACCCTTGAAAACTGCAAGATCGTTAAGGCAGAAGTTGTTTCAACCACTCCGGGTTCAGCACCTGACGTCATCCTTCCTCCGGAAAATTCCGCTTATCCTGTGGAAGTTGTTGACATCGTTGCCGGCAAGATCACCTGGAAGTTCACCGCAATCAAGCCTGACAACACCAAGGACGGCGCAGTTGAAGCTTCATTCAACCAGGTAGAAAACGCCTAAGTTTACACCTGCCGGCCGACACTCGGTTTTCAGGCAAACAGCATAAAAAAGGACGGATAATTTAAAATCCGTCCTTTTTACGCGTTTATGCATATTTATTATCGTTCTCCCAATATTTTTGACAAATACGTCAATTACCTTCATCAAAACAATATAAACATTTGAAACTGTTGAACTGATCGCGGTTTAAATACCCCGTTATTCGTTACCATAGTATTTGGTCAGCATCTCTCAGAAGATTGGATGATCCGCCGGCCCCATGACGGCATACAGGCGCTTAACGTCCAATCCCTGAATAAATCAAAGGGGATTCTTCTTATGATAAAACTAAAGAAAAAACAGTTATTCTCAAAGCTGTCAAACGTGGCATACAGGGCACTCGAAAGTGCCACCACCCTCTGCAAGACCAGAGGAAATCCTTACGTTGACATAGCCCATTACATTAACCAGATACTATTAAGCGAACCCAACGATCTCCACGAGATCATTAAATACTTCAACATAGACGAGGCCAGACTCTCAAACGATCTTACCAAAACACTGGATCTTCTGCCTCGCGGTGCCAGTTCAATATCGGGATTCTCACCTCTTGTGGAAACAGCCATTCAGGAAGCATGGATGGCGGCATCCATAGTATACTGCTCAGGAGCCATCCGTACCGGACACATCATTCTGGCCCTTAAGCTTAATCCAGACCTTGCCCGCAGACTTCATGAAATAAGCGGCGAGTTCATTAAGATAAACGGAGATCTCCTGCAGGAAAAGTTTTCAGAAATAGTCAGTGACTCAGCCGAAGCAGGTCACGTCAATACGGTGTCTGATGCCGGTACCGGGCAGGTGGCATCCGTAATGTCAGATCCGTCTCTCGGCAAGGGAGAAGCTCTTAAACTCTACACTACCGACATGACGGCACTTGCAAAGGAAGGCAAAATCGACAACATCGTCGGAAGAGACGAGGAAATCCGTAAAATGCTGGACGTACTGCTACGTCGCCGACAGAACAACCCAATACTTACGGGTGAAGCCGGTGTGGGTAAAACAGCCGTAGTCGAAGGCTTTGCCGTGCGACTGGCAAGAGGAGACGTACCTGACTGCCTAAAAGGTACCGTACTCCGTTCCCTTGACCTGGGACTGCTTCAGGCAGGCGCATCCATGAAGGGGGAATTTGAAAACAGACTGAAACAGGTAATAGAAGAAGTCAAAGCCTCTGACACACCGATTATCCTCTTCATTGACGAAGCCCATACCCTTATAGGTGCCGGAGGCACGGCCGGTCAGAATGACGCGGCAAACCTCCTTAAACCGGCACTTGCGAGGGGCGAACTGAGGTGCATCGCCGCCACCACATATCGCGAATACGTAAAATACTTCGAAAAGGATCCTGCACTTACCAGACGCTTTGAAAATATTCTGGTACAGGAACCGGATGACGAAAAGGCCTTCAGAATGCTCCGCAACATGACGGGCTTTCTCGAAAAATACCACGGGGTTCGTATTCTTGACGAAGCCGTTAAAGCCACCGTTACCCTGTCCCGCCGCTATATTCCGACAAGACAGCTTCCTGACAAAGGCGTAAGCATTCTTGACACGGCGTGCGCCAAGGTAGCGCTCTCCCAAAGTACGATACCTGCCGAAATCGAATTCACCGGCCGCAGGCTTGAGGCTCTGAAGCTCGAAAAGGACATTCTCACAAAGGAACATCGCGAAGGTTTTAACAGAGAAGAACAGATTGCGGAAGTTTCCGCTTCAATTGAAAAAAGCGAAGCACATCTCAAAGAACTTAACGAACGCTTTGAGCTGATTAAAAAGAAGTCAGCTGAATACATCGGACTCAGAACAAAACTTGTCTCAGACAGTTCATCATGTGCCGATGCGGGGGCTGACGGCACCGTTACTGAATCAGAAGCATCAAGTGCTCAGACTCCCGATAAGGGTATAATCTCCGATGAGGACAGAAAGAAGCTGCAGAGCACCCGTTGCGAACTCAACGAGCTTCAGGGCGACAGTCCGATGATCCTTCCGGAAGTCGACGAACAGGCTGTAAGTACGGTTATTTCGGAATGGACGGGCATTCCTTTAGGCCGCATGGTGAAGGATGAAATCACCTCCGTGCTTAATCTTGGCAACTACATGAAGGAGAGGGTCATCGGTCAGGATCAGGGAATTGACCTCATAGCCAAGCGCATCCTCACGGCTCGGGCATCACTTGCCGATCCGAACAAGCCGATTGCGGTAATAATGCTTGCCGGTCCTTCAGGCGTGGGTAAGACCGAAACAGCACTGGCGCTTGCGGAACAGCTGTACGGAACCGAAAACAATCTGGTTACGATTAACATGAGTGAATTTCAGGAAGCCCACACCGTGTCAACCCTTAAAGGAGCCCCTCCGGGATACGTGGGTTACGGCGAAGGAGGTGTGCTTACGGAGGCCGTAAGACGTCGTCCGTACAGTGTGGTGCTTCTTGACGAAATAGAAAAAGCCCACAGGGACGTTCATGAGATCTTCTTCCAGGTCTTTGACAAGGGGCAGATGGAAGACGGCTCAGGAAGACTCATTAACTTCCGCAACACCGTCATCATTCTCACCACCAACGTGGGTGATGAAACCATCATGGAGCTTTCCGCTGACGAGAACAATCTGCCTGATACCAGGACGCTTGCAAACGCCATAAAGGATGACATGATGAAGGTGTTCCCGGCAGCACTCCTTGGCCGCATAACCATCGTGCCTTACTATCCTCTCGGGAAGGCTGCCACCAACAGAATCATTGATCTCAAGCTCAACAAGATCAGGAAACGCGTCATGGAAGGATATCATGCGGAACTCACCTGCACGCAGGCTCTGCGTGATGAAATCATCCGCCGCTGTGATAACGCGGCCTCAGGCGCACGTCTCATCGATGCCGTGATAAGCAACGATCTGCTTCCGGACATCAGTGAGAAATTCCTGGAGGTAACCATGGAGGGTAAAGAACTTGCGTCAGTAAAGGCTGACGCGGCCGACGGAAAGTTCGTGTTTGAATTTACCGAAAAGTAAGACAGACATGATCCTGCCTTAGCAGTTTCATCGTGAAGCCGCGGGGTCTCCTCCGCGGCTTCACTGTTTTTTAGGGGCAAAAACTCCAACTCTATTTCAGGTATCACGGAAATTAAACGTCGCCGCATGTAAATCAGTCACCATCGGCATTGTTTGAAATACAATAAACCTTAGATCTAACGCCAACCTTACCGGTATTTAATTATTCTTAAGATGCGGACTTTTACGTTTATTCCGGAGCAGATCGGACGGTTCCTTAAAAACCGTTTTTCAAAATGCCAAGACCTCCGGAGGCACGAAAGAATACCGACCGGTAAGAAATGACAGTAGGGAAGCAGCTCATGAACAGATTCAGCTTTTTCACGGAACCTGAGCCCGGGCAGGGCGTAACTGCGGAAAACGAAACCCGAAGCACTTTGTCCGATCCGCAGGAAAACGATACGGAAGTTACCGCGTTAGCGGACACTTCGGAAATCACGAAGTGTCTGTCTGCGCTTGACGCCGAACAGAAAAAAGGACTTCTGACCTGTGCCAGGGTCATAAGCGGAAATCCTGAGCTTGCGACACAGAATCCCCGCTATCTCATTGAATCACTCATTGCCGAAACCGACATAAAGATAGGAGAGGAAATAAACCTCATCATTCACCATCCCGATTTTCTGGAAATTGAGGGAATATGGCGCGGACTCTATTATCTTGTTACCTCCACCAACACCTCGGCTAACCTCAAGATAAGAGTATTCAACATCTCCAAAAAGCTGCTCGGAAAAACCCTTAAAAAATTCAGGGGAACCTCCTGGGATCAGAGTCCCATATTCAAAAAACTCTATGAGGACGAGTACGGAACCGCAGGCGGTGAACCGCTGGGAGTCATTATCGGTGACTACTACTTCAATCATTCGGCACCGGATCTTGAACTTTTAAAGGGAATCTCCCAGATAGCTGCTGCCGCACACAGTCCGTTCATAAGTGCTGCGGATCCGTCCGTCATGAATCTTGATTCATGGTCAGAACTCGCCAATCCCCGCGGTATATCAAATATATTCAGCACGCCTGAATATGCCTCATGGACATCCTTCCGCAACTCAGACGACAGCCGATACGTGGCACTGACACTGCCAAGAATTCTGGCACGACTCCCCTACGGCCCTGATTCAAATCACATTGAAGGCCTGAATTTCACTGAGGATACGACCGGTAACGCCAGCCTCAACCACGTATGGATGAATTCAGCCTATGCCATGGGAATCAACATCAACAGAGCTTTCGAAAAATACGGTTGGTGTGCCAAGATCCGCGGAATAAAATCAGGCGGTCTCGTTGACCACCTGTCCAAATTCATCGGACTTACTGGCAATCCGGCCGAGGACATGGAGCTTCCCGTGGAAATTGCCATATCCGATCACCGAGAGGCTGAAATTTCCTCATGCGGTTTCATCCCGCTGTGTTTCTGCAAAAATACCGACTACGCCGTATTCCTCGGCGGTCAGACCGTTAACAGTCCAAGGTGTTACGACAACCCGAATGCCTCGGCAAATGCCCAGCTGTCATCAAGACTGCCATACCTCTTTGCTGTCTCAAGATTCGCCCACTACGTCAAATGCATAGTACGCGACAAACTCGGCTCCTTCGAATCAAAGGAGGACATGACAAAATGGCTTTCGGACTGGAGCAGTGAATACGTAACCACCGACCCCAACGCCGATGAGGACATCAAGGCCCGTTATCCGCTCGCGGAAGCAAAAGTCAGCATTGACGACATTGAAAACCAGCCGGGATACTATAACGTTAAATTCTATCTAAAACCGCATTATCAGCTTGAAGGTCTGACCACCACCCTGTGTCTTACCACAAAGGTTCCGCGTCCCGCATCACAGTGACGCCTGAAAGAATGCTCAACGGGTAGGATAATGCTGTTTTTACCGCTTAAATTAAAACATTACGCAAAATTTTAATGAGTCATGCATGTTAAAATTAGGTTATCCGGAGTGTCCGGATCGCATTTTCATAAAATGATTCATGGACGAACTCCGACATGGTACAGAAAATACACATTCAGGACAAATTTCAGCCGTGCATTCTGTCAAGACTCACTGACAGAAGCCTCACCGGGAACGGATCCGCCGAAGATTCGCTTCTTTCCCGCATTCATCGGGAAATTCTGCTGAATCTTAAAATGCTGTTCAATTCAAGAATGCATCCTGGGGCCGATGATCTGGACAAATGGCCGGAGGTAAGATCGTCGGTTCTCGGCTACGGGCTGTCCGACTTCTGCGGACTGGATAACAGTGACAGAATTTTTGACATGGTAAAAAAGGAAATATCATGGCAAATCAGATGCTTTGAACCCAGACTTAACCCGGACACTCTGGTCATTACCAGACTTGACACTCAGGAGGCGGACAAGTGCAGTTTATCCCTGCACATCGAAGCAGCTTTTGCGATATCAGAGCTGAAAGACGGTTTTTCCTGCAATTTCTACATAGAACTGGAAACAGGAAGGGCAGCCGTTAAAGGAGATGCTTAAGTAAATGAAAAAAGACTTCTTTGCGTATTACAGTGACAACCTGGCATACATCCGCAAGCTCGGCCAAGAATTTGCCAGGGAATTCCCAAAAACCGCGTCTCATCTTGATCTGTCCTCGATCGAGTGTCAGGATCCTTTTGTTGAAAGACTGCTTGAAGGAACGGCTTTTCTCAGTGCAAGAATTGAAAACAGGCTCGATCACGGATACGAACGTTTCCTTGAATCCATCCTGAACTCTGTTAATCCAAATGCCGTGGCTCCAATTCCGTCCATGTGCAACGTTCAGATTCCCGAAGCATCACTTCCGGAAATAACCGGCGGCTGTCTCCGTGTTTCCCCCGGATGCAGATTCACCAAGACAAAATCCGAAAGCACCACACAGATCTGTTTCGAGAGTTTCTTTGAAACCGAAATCCACGCTCTGTCACTCAAAGACGTAAAAACAATGGAACACGACATTTCCATTACCAATCTCACGGGAGAAGGCTACAGAAACTCAATTTCCATGACGCTCAATACCGAGGGCAATGCCACCTTCGCATCCATCAATCCGGAATATCTGGACATTTACCTGAATCTTACCGATCAGGATGCATCCAATCTGTGCGAATACTTCTTCGCCAGTCTGAAAAGAGTATTCATAAAACTTCCGGACAACAGCTACAGGGAGATTCACGGAGTATCAGTGGAACTTTCACTGCTTGATGCAAAGAGCAATGTCTACTCCGCAAACTCCCCTGCCATCAGCGGCATCAACAACATGAATCTCTACATGAAGTATCCGGGGCTCATGAAATTTCTGCGCATCAGAGGCCTGAAGAATGCCTTTAACGGCATAACCTCAAGGGAAATCTCACTGGTATTCATATTCGATAAGAAGCAGAATTTCGGAAACAGTGACAAACTGCATCGGGAATCACTTCTTCTCAATGTCATTCCTCTCATAAATCTGTTCAGAAAAAGAACCCAGAGAATGTTCACCAACCATGACTTTGAGATAAACGTAAACGTTGACAGTACCCATCAGCTGGACTATGAAATTTACTACGTTATCGGAGCAGACTTCTTTGACAACTCAAATCAGCCCATCTTCAGCGCGTATCCGTTTTTTTCAACAGGCCCCGATCAGGGAGACGGAAGGACATACCGCAATTTCTTCAGCGTACACCGCAGACAGAGACAGACAGGAAGCACGGGATATAAAAACCGTCTCTATAAAAAGCAGGAGACGTTCATATCATTCTCAGGTCAGGACTATGTTCAGAAGATGAGTGAAAACCTGCAGTTCGTGGCGGACTGTCTGGTAACAAATGCCGACCTTCCATGCTGTCTGACCAATCACGATCGTCTCAACACCGCATCTTTGGGCGATCTGCACGAGGTTCAGATCATAGGCCAGATTACAAAGCCAATGCCTCCCCTGATATCATCCGGCAGTTCCGATGACTTTAAAAGACTGGCTTTTATCATGTGTAACTTTGCCTCCGTTCTTGCCAGTGGCGATGATGGACTGCTGTACAATCTGAAACAGCTTATGGATGCCTTCTCAATGAAAAACGCGGAGGAAACCGCCCGCATGAAATCAGCCCTGCGAAAGGTAAAAATCAATTCCAAAGTCTACCGTTTCATCAGTAAGGGAGTGGTATTTTTTGAAAAAGGCTATCTGATTGAACTTACCCTGAGTCACAGGGATCTGGAAGGTATCGGATTCTTCACCTTCTCCAGAATCATTGCCTCTCTCATCATAAATTACCGGGATCTGAACATTCCGGTATGCGTTGACGTCTATTCGGATGAAAAAGGATTTGTATACTCATGCAAGAACTTGATGGAATAATTAAATCCCTGGCAAAAGAAGATGACGGCAGCACGGAAGCCGACTTTTTCTACCTTGTCCGCCTTCTGGAAAATCAGATGAAGGAGTTGCCGCGCATTGGTACGGCACAGCATCCGAATGCCGAAGCATTACGATTCGGTCAGATGCCTTTTCTGAAACATACTGATTCAGACATTCATTCGGTGACCCAAAAATCAGCCGAAGGCCGGTACGGAATTTATGAGGTTCTTGTTTATTTCTTCGGACTTCTTGGACCAAACGGTCCAATGCCCCTTGAGCTTACCGATTTTATTTACCATCAGAACATCAATGACTATGATGCCACGACCAGACGTTTTCTTGACATCATAAATCACCGTTTCCTGTCCCTCTACTACCGGGCCTTCAGCATGTGTGAAATGCCGGTATGTTTTGACAGAGAGGATCCGACTCTCATGAACTTCTTCAGAAGCTTCAACCGTCAGGGATACAAAAAGATCACAAGTCTTCCGGAATATGCCCAATTTGCCTTCACGGCAGAGTTTCTTCACGGAAGACGCTCGGCTCTCGGACTGGAAAACATCCTCAAATCATATTTTGGCATACATATAAACATCAGGGAATTTGTGGAAAAAACGCATTTCATCCCGAAAGAGGTTAGGATGCATCTTGGAAACAGAGATACCTCCGTACTGGGACTCAATGCCCAGATAGGAAGCAGATATACCACTCGGACACAGGACATTATCGTGGAAATCGGCCCCATAAATTATAAAGAGAGTCTTGACTATATGCCCGGAACACCTAACTTCAGACAGATGTATGAAATCATCTCCTCCTATCTCAACAGACCTCTCACCGTCCATACCGAACTGAAAATAGACGCAGGAACTGTCAGGGAGCTTTATCTTGACGGTACCAAGGCTTTGGGACACGGAACCCACCTCAATTCAAGTCAGGGTAAAGGCATTACGACCGTCAGCATCAACATGACATCCATCATGATGCACAGATTCTTCAAGAAAGTTCCGTCCTCATCTTTCTGAATCAGCATTTTTCAAACCCGCCGGGCACGTGAAAAATCTGCCGAAAATAACCACTGTGACTGTATTCTCAAAATTGTAAAACCCGTAAATCCCTGTCTGTACAATAACTTGCGTATAAGATTATGATAACAGTAACTGTTCGGAGATTTTTATGCCTGATAAACTAGACTGGCTCAATGAGCACTTTGTTCTGCTAAAGTACAGAACCGTTGCCGAGGTGGTTGAAAACTGCCGCTACAAGGTACCTTTTGAATTAAGAAAAACCGCAGATGAACATCCGCTGGCGGAAGACTTCCTTAAGCAGCTTGCCGTGGCTGAAAACTATCAGAAAGCCAGTGAATTTCTGGCATTCAACCTGCACCAGCGGGCTCTGGCATGGTGGGGATACTGTTGCGTGCTCAGCGTCAAAAACGAACTTTTCGAAATTCCTTTTGAACCGAGAGACATATCGGACATCGGCACGCACAAGAATCCTGAACTTCCGGAATGGGCCAAAATGCCTGAACCAGAAAAGATGGACTACAAAACAAATCCCGACTACATAAAGCTGCAACAGGAAATTTCCGCAATTAAGGCGAAAAACGAGGAACTTATTAAAATGCTGCCTCCCGGAATATGGGAAAGGCATATGGAACTTCGTAAAAATATTTATGAGAAGTTCAAAAGCATCGTCGGCATGGATCCCGAGGAAATGCTTGCGGATGCCATAAAAAAAGTCGAAGAATTTAAGGAACCTGCATTTGTAAACGAGGAAAAATCACCTGTTTTCCAGATGAAAAGAGAACTCGACGCAAAAATTGAAGCCATCAGAAAGAAAACCGTTGAAACCATTAAGGCGGCTGTTCCTTCAAAAAGCAGGGAAGAACTTAAGGAACAGACTGATAATGCCATGGATGCGGTCTATGCCGGAATAACGGCTCCCACGGATGAGAATGCCACAAGATGTCTTAACCTTGGCAATGCCTGTCCGGAAACACATGAGGGACTGCTTTCACTCCTTACCTTCTGGTGCTACGGCAATCTTACGCCGAACATGGAGCAGATTGTCAGAACTCCTCCGGAGCTCCCTCCTACCGGACTTAATTCACTGCTCCTTAAGTGCGCCCTTACTGAAGGCGGCACCAGGGAATTCAAGGAACGCATGAAGCTGTACTTTGAAATCGGCAGAGAAGTAGTGTTCGGAATCAACAACTGGTC
Organism: uncultured Ruminobacter sp.; assembly: GCA_902764345.1. Lineage (GTDB taxonomy): Bacteria > Pseudomonadota > Gammaproteobacteria > Enterobacterales > Succinivibrionaceae > Ruminobacter. The sequence goes on along the minus strand of CACWVT010000008.1, from coordinate 70,265 downwards.
TGAATTTCTTACGGAAATGGAACCTCCGCATCATAAAATCGGTCACGGAGGCTTTACGGGGGTTATTGGGAAGGTACCGGACGATGCATCCATGAAACAGGCTGCTGAAAAAGCCTTAAACGATGCAGGCAACAAGAAATTTGAACGTTTCAGGGGCTGAAAATGAATCTGAACCAGAACATTTTTCTTACATGTGCATGTCTGTTCTCAACCGTGATTGTCGGATGTTCCTCATCTGAGGGGACCAGTGCAAGCTTTGACGTGAGCATCTATCCGTCTAAGGATCTGGCCAAGGTATACGGCTACTATCCCAGCTTTGAGGTAGACATACTCGGGGCCGGGAACGAGGACACCATTAAGCTCGGAACCTACTCAATTGACAGATATTTTGAGTCGGAAAGTCCGGTGCGCAAATACTACGCTCCGGTAACCTTCAGATTCTCAGACAATGATCTGAAGGTAAAAACCCTGAGTTCAGACGATCCTGCGTACAAAAAAATCATGGGACGTTCACCGCAGTATCTGGCTGTAATCGTCAATCTGCCTTACGGTCCCGAGAAAAAAGAAGGAGAAGAAGGTGCGGCCGCTCCGAAGCTTGATCCCCGCATATTCACCTATCAGATACCTACTGGGTTTTTCGAGGAACAGCCGGATCTGTACCTCAAAATTGTGGGAACCGGAATAGTAAGAACCACAAAGGAAGATGCCGAGGAGGAACTTCCTGAGGCCCCGGAAACGGCAAAACAGCCTCATAATATGGAACTTAACTGCGTTAAATCCGGTGGCAGGGAGCTTAAATGTCAGGAGCTTCCGCCGAAGGAGGAAAGAGCCCCTAACTGACAGCGCTAAACGGCGAGGCTTGTCTCCTGCCGTTTTATAACACTTCCGGCCATCCGGAATTTTGGAATGTAAAATACAAACAAAGAAGAGAATGCCAGCGTGAAATTTCCAATGTTTCTTCACTGGAGTGAAGGGCTCTTTCTGCAGCCTCATCACTTTCAGCAGTTTCAGCGTGTCATCAATGACGCGCTTAATGCACACTCAAGCCTTGCCATCCCCTACAAGGAAGGCATCTGTGACATTGAAGTGGACACAGAGGCTCTGAAGTCAAAAAGAATCGTCATCAATTCATTGGCGGCAGTCATGCCTGACGGGGTTTTCCTTTGTATGCCCGGAAACTGCGCAGTCATGCCGCACACACTCGATCTGGACATTCAGCATGCAGACGAAGAAATAACCATTTATCTTGCGGTACCGTTCTACTCAGTAATGGATTCCAATCTTAATGAAACCGGCAACAGCGAACAGCGCCGTTATCTGCTTCACGAAACTACCTGTGTCGATGAAAATACCGGTGACAATGAAACCACTGTTTTTAAAAGAAGCCTTAACGTTAAGATTATTACGGATCCTAAAAAAGCCACTGACTGTGCCGTTCTGCCAATCATGAAACTGAGATGGACTCTCGAAAACAGCAACACTCCGGTTTTGGAAAAGGTATCGACCTATACCCCTCCAACCATTCTTATCTCCGGAACCTCAAACCTTTTCACTATGGTAAGGGAGCTTTTCTTTGAACTGAAAAACTGCAAATCAAAGCTTTTAACGAACATTGAAAATTCCGGTTTTGTACCTTCACTTGCTACCGGATCCAACGTTCTGAAAATCATGCAGCTCCAATGTCTGAACGTATACATCAACACCCTTAACAATCTGCTGGTTCCAGACAAAACCACGCCGTTCGATCTGTACTGTGTACTCTCAAATCTTCAGGCTTCACTTAAGGCGCTTTATCCTCTTTCAGACACTCATGAACTAAGCGGATATGACCATTACAACCTTTTCGGCGTTTATGACGAGGTAATACGTTCCATAAGATCTCTCGTAAACATCAAAGGAAAGGCTGAATTCATCGAGATTGATTTTGAAAACACCGGCAGTGAATCTCACCTTGAAGCAAGGTTCAATGCCGAGGAACTCAGCAAGGCGTCAGACTTCTACATAGCCCTTGAAGGAGAACTCAACTGGAGAGAGCTTCTCAATGACATTGAAGCCGGGGATAATTTCAGGCTTATCGACAGAGGTTCGCTTGAAAGCCGCGTCCGCGGAGTCAAGCTGAGTTACTCAAGATTTCCGCCACGCTATCTGCCTCTGGAAAACAGCAACACGATCTACTTTAAGGTAATGAAGGATGAATCAGCCAGAATATGGCGTTACATTCTGGATGACAAAACAATGATCATAGACTGCGCACATTCTCTTCTCGACAAATTCACCGCAAAGCTGTTTGTGCTGACGGAAAATGAAGAGAATTAAAAAGGACCGAGGGAATGGAACCAAACGGGATTTATGAGCTTGTAAGTCCGATACTGCATAAGCTCTGCAACTATTACATTTATGAGCGTAACGGATACAAACTTGGATATGCGGAATTTACCGCAGAGATAAGTCATCTTCTGAAAAATGCCAGGAACACCGCTGAAAAAAGCGATGCTCTCAGATCCGCATACAGAAAGATTGAATTCCCGCTCATATTCTTCATCGATTATACGGTTAAGGAATCCGGTTTCTCCTTCTCTCAGGATTACGTCCCCGTGGCTCACAGCTACAATGAACTGTCAGGCGATGACAAATTCTTCGACTGTCTGGATGAAGCCATTGCCGGAGAAAGCGATCCGGAAATTCTGAACATATACTACATCATGCTTGGCCTGGGCTTTGACGGAGCATTCAAAAGAGAACCTGCTGAAGTTGTCAGACGCATGCAGCTCTGTTTCGAAAAACTGGATGACAGATATTCTTCAGGTTATGAAATGGTGTGCCGGGAGATGTCAGCAGACATGGTAACTGAAACGGAGCCGTCTGATACGCCATGGTTTCTTGCCCATAAAATCAAAATACTGTCAGCCATTATCGTTGTTGCGCTGTTCAGTTTTATTCTGAATGTACTCAGCATTCACGTCAACACCCGTCCTTTCAGAAAAAGCATAATGTCGGCATTGGAAATGGCCGCCCCGAGCCGTGACTATCTTGTTGACGACGGTAAGGAATTATTCCAAGCAGGCTCTGATAAAAACAGAATCGGATACGGTACGGTCAACGAAAAACAGGATCTCTCCGGCATAGAACAAGAAATCACGGCAGACAGTGATAACAAGGAAGAATCCTCACACGAATTTAAGTATGACGGAAGAACGGACGACAGGGAAGCCGTCGGCAAGAGAACGGCAGAAAAACTCAGCGGCAACAGCACTGCTCCGGCAGTATCCGACACCGTACGCGAAAAGGAGTCCAAATAAAAATGAATAATGCCTCAACTCCGGACATTCAGACGGAATCACAGGATTTTATGACATCACTTTTCGGCAATCCGCTGGGAATAGTGATACTCATTATTCTTTTTTTGATTCTGGTACTTGCAGTATATATACTCGTTAAGAGATTTAAACACAGGCACCAGATGAAAAAGGAACGCCGTTCACTTAAAGACGATTTAATGATCTGGTCCAACCTTTCCAAAATGGTATCCGGTGAGAACGAAAACAAACAGGGTAAGCAGAATCTGTCCCCTAACACCGAACTCATCAAAATGTTCTTCGCATCGGCCAAAAAGGTTATCGGTACAAGATGTCCAAAAAAAGGCAGTACCCCGTGGTACGTGGTTATCGGCGAACCTCTATCCGGAAAGAACAGCCTGTTCACTGAAGGACAGCTGAATACCTATTCCGTTCTGCATGAAAACGACACCCACGGAAAGGAACCCGTAAATTTTCATGTAAACAGTGAACGCATTTACCTTAGCGTCAAGGGACGCGTTTTCTTTGACAACTGGATGGGAGGCTCCTCCGCAGAATGGTATACCATATGCGACCTTATCAAAAAAACCCACCGCATCAAACCGCTCTCCGGCATTATTCTGACAATTCCGGCAGACGCTCTGCTTGCCGACAATGAAGGCCTTACCGAGAAAAAGGCCTCACTGATATCCTCTGAACTTCTGCGTCTAACCGGAACAATCAGAATGAGAATTCCGGTAAGAGTGCTCATCACCAAATCAGACTGCATCCGCGGCTTCAGAGAATTCTTCTCAGGCGTTTCCGGAACAGGCAGAAACAGAACCGTGGGCTTCAGTCTCACCAGCAACAGCGGAGTCTATGAGGAAGAGCGTTTCACAGAGGAGTGGGACAGCTTCATCTCCGATTTGAAGAAAACTGCCGCAGGCATGTTCCTTTCCAAAAAAATCATTGATGCAAGCTACACCGACAATGGCAGAATAGATCTGTCCTCCTACATATTCACCTTTCCGCAGCAGGTTGAAACACTCAGATCCAATCTCAGGCACTACCTGAAGATAATTTTCAATTCCGCAAACACCGGTACACCGCGTGTCATGACGGAAGGGGTTTACTTCTGCTCCACTGCGGATCAGGGCATCTGTTTTGACTCAGGCTTTGCCGAACTGAAGCAGACCACGACGGATGAATCTCCGCTGACCGAATCCCACGAACATCTTAAGGGTTCATATTTTGTCAGCAGCGTACTTGGCTCATCCCTCGGTTTCCTCGACAGAAGAGCCGACTTTACAAAAAGCGAAAAGATAAGACGCAACGTTCCAGCCGTTACCATAGGACTGGTTCTCGGTCTGCTGACCCTTAACTATCTTGCAGGAGCGATACTCGGTCAGAGCCTTATCAGCAGAAAGCTGGAAATGGACACCCAGTACTACAAGCAGATAAGCACTCTTTTCGAGTCTCACGCCATGCTGAACTCACCTCTTCTTGACGTGGACTATAACTCCGGAAACGGTATCGATCGCTTTGATGAACTTATGGAAAACATTCCGGGCGTAACCAGATTTAATTTCTTCACAAATTCAAAACTGACGCTCCTTGCGGACAGGCCTCTGCCGATGATCTACGCCCCGACCAATTACCTTTTTTATGACTACAACAATCTGTACCATCAGGAACGTCAGACCATTTACAACCAAATGGCCGCGGACATGATATTTTTCCCGGCAGCAACCTCTTTTACCTACAATCTGAAAAACAACGACTCTTACTACACTGAAGCCAGGGCTGATGCACTGCTGGCATTCATGAAGCTTTCACAGGTCGGTGGTGATCCCGGAATTCTCTCCGGAAGAAATTCCCGCACCATCAGAAAGAGTCTGCAGTCAATTGTTGACTACATGTACCCTGACGTATCATCAAAGGTTGCCAAAGAACTCAGCGACATTACCGGAGGAAACGAAAACTACTCCGCCAGCGTAATCAGACAGATACTTCTCTACAAGGAATACTACCCAAGCATCAATCAGGGAATCCGCAATCTCATAAAACAGATCATTGAGGGAAACGCCTACCCTGAGTCTGATTATCAGACCTTTAAATTCCTTATCAAGAATGGTAATGAAATAAAACTCACGGCAGAAAAGTTCATCAGTTTCACCTCCGACATCTCCAACAGGGATCTGGATCAGTCAATTGAGGAATACATGAAGCTCCGCCGTGAAATCTACTACACCATCAACAGGGCTGATTATCTTGACAGAAACTATGCCGAGTTTCTCAGCACTTTCTCAACCCCCGTGGTAGCAAAGAAAGACAGCAAAGATAAAGCAGAAGCCAGTAAAACACTTGATCTCCAGAGATCCGCTTTATTTGAAAAAAGCTATCTGGACTATAAGAATATAGTGAATGATGATTTTAAGGAATTTACTGACTACATCCAGAACAACACGGAAAGAAAGAGATATTTTGATTCAGACTACTCTGACACCAGCAAGGTTCTGCATCTGCAGAATGTTGCCGCCGACAACATCACCCGTGATTATGAACAGACTAAAAAACGCCTTTCATCAATAATCAACAGTCGCGTCTACGACAAAATCAAATTCGGAAATCAGGAAGAAAAATACGGATATCGCGTTCTGGCCGATATTCTTAAACTGGTCTACGCCACGGAAGACGAGCTTCCGCTTGAGGTAAAGGATCCGGAATACTTTGAAAGTCAGTTTAAAAAGCTGGAAAGCATCTTTGCATTAAAGAACAGAAATCTTAAGAACTTCATGGAAAGCCACAAGAATCTGGAAAATGCCAAGGATCTGGTTAACGCTGCCCAGATGTATCTCGAATACGCAGAGTTTGTTTCAAAGGTTCAGCTGTCTAAAAATCTCCTGAAGCATTATCCTGACGACAGCAGTCTTACAAGAAAGGTTGCGGATCTTGCCATGAGCATGAATGATGCCGCAGACGATGAAGACGGCCTGTTTAACGGGATGGTTAACTTCGAATCAGCAAGAAGGGCTCTGGGATATTTTGAACTGGATGAACAGTATGCACCGAAGGCAGTAGAATCATTCATAAATCCTATTGCCTATCTCCTGCAGTTTGACAGCCGGGTAAAAGCAAAAGCTCAGCAGAAGGACGATAAGAACAGGATCGAAAACAAGTCTTCAAAACTCTTCTCTCAATATGTCGAGAATGACAAGCACATCAGCAGGATAAGAAAAAGCGTCATGCTTTACTCCGATGCCTACGTTAACTATTGGGCCGCATTCGGAGACAGCATAAGACCGGTGTTCTATGATTACTCAACCTTCCACGACTTCACAAAAGAAAGTCGGGCATATGAAATCAATGCGCAGCTCCGTGATGTCTACAACATGTCATACGAAGTGTTGTCCCAAATTCATGATTCCGTGCTTTCAGCCAACGGTCAGGGCAGCAGAAACAATGCCCTTAAGGTCATTGATTCCAGAAGAAAACTCATGGATCTTAACTACAATCAGGCCTGCACGAACATTCTGAACGCCTGGACACTGCTCCCGGACGATGTACTCAGTGCCAACCGTTACGTCAACTCTCTGGATAAAAAGAAAGTACGTAACGACTTTACACTGGTTATGGCCCAGGGCAAGTCCCAGAACACACTGCCGTGGTGGGACTCCTACGTAAGACTCGGCATCCGTCTGCTTAAATCCGAAGCAAACTATTCCGTTGCCGCGTCTCTTACCGAATTCCAGAACAGGCTCTACTATTTCCCTGTACTGCGTAACGGCAACACCAGCGGACAGGTCATTGTCCCTGAAGACATGCAGAAACTCAGAAAGCAGCTGCTGAGCTTCGGCATCGGACAGAAGAAGGCCGCAGGTAACGATACCGGCAAAAACGAAACCGCAGCTTCACAGAATCCACAGGCTGAGGAAAGTTCTGATGAGGGTGTAAGCTCAATTCAGGAACCTCTTCTGAACGGTCTCAAGGCTGGCCGCAGTGACATATCCGAGTGGGTCAGCAACGTTGACTTCATCTTAAAGACGTTCGGCTCCACTGATAATCCGGTAATTGCAAAGATTGCAATTCCGAACATCAGAACCCAGAACGCGCTTATAGAGAAGCTGTACGGAAAGGACTACTCCAATGCCATGCTGCGCTTCAGATACGTGGACATCAGAGCCGGAAAGGCCGCTAAAAAGCGTTTCAGCACCTTTGTCAATGATGAGGACAAGGTCATCTATGAAGATACCGTGGACATTGACAGTCTGGAACTTGACTTCTACAGATATTCCGATGACAGCAAGGCCGGTGCCAAAGTGGCAATCAGCGGAAGATACGCGCCGTTAAAACTTTATCTGGATGAACACCTGATTCATTTAAATAATGATAAGAACAACGCATCTTACGTACCCGTTAACGTGTTATCATCAGAAGGAGACAAGGGAATTCTGTTCCTAAAGGTCTACTTCGGACAGAAGATGCTGGCCCCGGAAAAATGGCCGTCAGTTGAAAACTGGCCGGCACTGTCAGCCTACTGATAACAAAGGAGCTCTTCAAGCCCTACCGCTCATATGACCTCAGACTGGCAGACCGTGACAATTTATTTGAGAGAATGAACTTATGTTGAAAAAAGAAATTAACATCTCTTTTATCGGCAAATGCGATTTTAAGAATGTTACTCCGTACAAATGCATACTGAGTGAAGGCATCAGTGTTCCCTTCAGGGCTGTGGTAACACTGTTTTCCAAAGACGCTCTCAAACGAAACAGTCTGAACGGCTGTCTCAACGTTAAGACTGAAATTACCCTGCTTCAGTACAACACTGCCGGCTCAGTTAGCCGTGGCCGCAGGTTTCAGGGAATAATAACGTCATACAGGTCACTTGGACTTGTGTCAAGTCTGGGCAGTACAGTTTCAGGAGATGACTGTTACTGTTATGAACTCACAATAGAACCGGAAATGGTACTGATGGGACTTAACCGTCGCACCCGCAGGTTCAGCAGCGACAGTACCCCTACCGATGTCATCAGTGAAATTTTTGCGTCCTATCAGCAGAACTGCGAAATCAGCTCATCCATGTTTGACCGCATTCCAGAAAACGGATACATTCTGCAGCAGAACAATGAAAGTGATCTGAGCTTTATCAACAGAATCTGCCGAAATTTCGGTTTTAACTATGTATTCGAACTCACTCCTGCTGAAGACGACTCATCAAAATCTTCAGTAAAGGTTGTGTTCTCCAGAGGTTGGAAAACAGGTCACGCCAAACAGCTGACAGGAAACAGTACCCTGGTTAACAAGGAAACAATCGTCTGTGCGGTCGATCGCGGCAATGCTGAAAGCTTTGATGCGGAGCCTGTATACCTTGAAAGGATGATAAGCTCGGGATACATCGGTAAGGGAAGCATTTATACCGGTGAGAACAGTACCACCACCCTGCGTGCAGACAGTATTATAAATTCAGAATACCAGATTCAGCATGAAGGTTTTGACCATGTCAAAGGTCTGGCTGCCCCACTGAAAAAATCAATGTCAGACTATATCAGTGAATCCCAGGCAGCCATCAGCAACGTCTCATCTGACAGAATCCGTATTACATCACACGATTTTGCCGTGGCAGCAGGTCAGATTCTTGAAATCGATGGCGAAAGCTATCTGGTAATCCGCTCGCATTTTGGTTTCAATCTGGATTACCCCGCAGCATTTAAACAGGCCGTAGGGTTCGAGACAAAAGAACATGAGCTTGATCTTACTGCCGTAGCAATTCCGAAACCGGAAAACGAAGAAAGTACTCTTGCGCCGCTCTGTACGCTTGGAGGCATAAATGCCGATGACGCAGACTCAGCAGAAAAAGACACGGTGACGGTGAACGCCCCGTCAACAGTGCCTGCAGGCACTAATAATACGGTCAGAGAAAGCGGCAGTTCATCCGTACCTTCAGTATTCATTGCCACCGTATGCGATAAGGATGGTGCCGTAACGTCAATCGGAACCATTCAGCCGTCATCTGATGACAATACGGCATTCCCGTCATCATTCTACGCTTTACTTAACGATGCAAACCAAACAGTAACCGCAACATATGTAAGCACATCATCCGGTGATGATTCTCTGGGGAATTTCCCAAGAATCGGTCAGAAAGTTCTGCTTATTTTAGTTAACGGCAGTTATTATTTTCAGGGATACCTGCCGACAACGGAAGCTCTGCCCGTATTTGACAGTTCCATGAGAAATGAACTTATATACAGCAGACATCTCTGTGCGAACAATCTCACTAAAACAATAAACAATGGGAACAGGGATTCCGATGACAATATTTTGGATTTCACACAATTAAGTTCGACAAAAAACCTTATTAAACACATGGTTAATACAGGTAAAATTACTTCTTTCATGAATATTGTCGGAACAAAATTCAGTTCCCAGAAAATCATAGATACCTATACGTCATCACATAAAAGTAATCTTGAGACCAATCTTAAGGACATTATAGATGCCAAAAACAAATTGGACGGTGACCTCAAGGCAGCCCGGAGTGGCAGTCAGACATCAACAGACGATGACATACAGAAACTTAAGGATCTGTACACATCTCAGGATAGCTACGTAGATGATCTGATAAGTGCAATAAAGACTGATGCAGTGATATCATCTGCATTAAAAAAAATAATCAAGAACGATACCAGCATAAGCGAATATAAGGACGATCAGCTTACAGAAAGTCAGCTTACAGATAAACAAATGGATTTAGCTCTGCAGAAAGCTCTTGTTCCTTGTGGCAGTATTCTGTTTACCACAGGATGCAGCAGAATATATGCAAAAGGACATGAAATATATGCTGATGCTGACACTTCCTTGTTGTCAAACAATGTTACGGTAAAAGCTCAGAACAATCTTATTCTGACGGCTGATAAGTCAATAACACTTCAGGTAGGCAATTCAAAGCTTAATATTAACGGCAACACCATCCAGATGGCGGTTGCGTACTTTACCAACAAATTCTCACCTTGGGATGCATCCGTGTCACTGAGTCCGACAACCGGTGTCACCGTTAGCGGTTTCCAGTTCAAGGCCAATTCCCTGACAAGCTCTGCCATTTCCGATTCATTTGGCGGAGGCTTCAGTACTAAATACGGACAGCTCACTTCCAACGGCGTTCGCCTTAAATCAGCTACTCTGACTGCTCCTGCCGTTCTGAAAACAGCCGCCGGATTGGGAGCAAAGGTGCTTAATGGAGCTTTCAGCACCGGCTGGACGGATTCGAACTCCGAAGGATGGATGGTAAGCTCCAGCTGTGTAAAAGCAGCCAACAGCATTACTTCAATCATTGCTGACATACTTGCAACCATAATCCTTTACAATAAAGACACGAACAGATACTGTAAAACAAGAAGTGCCTATAATGCTGTGATAGCAGGCATTGGTCTGGCTCTTGACGCAGCGGATATGATTGAGAATCTTGTTACCAACATAATCCTTGCCGAAAATGATAATGACATTTCATTTTGCAAGCGTACAAAGGAAAACAACTACATAAGCCCTCATGATATCTATTTAATGGTTAGCAGCAGTGCGCGAATGGTTACCTCTCTGGCATCCTATACTCCGCTTGCAGCAGATAATCTGAGATCAATGAAATCTGCTTCCTCAATGGAACTCTCCGCTACAAATATAGCATTTGGAGCCAAAACAACAACGAACACGTCGCAGATTTCTCAAGAATCAAATTCACCTGTGTCGGATTTATCCCAATCACAAGTGATAGATCAAAAGATAAAAGATGAAGATTTGGAAATTATTGATCAATAAGATTAATATATTATTTAAAATAAAAATCAATAACAGAATTATGATAATAAAGCCGATGAACAAAATGGTAAATTCCCGAATCTGAATACCTGCGGTCAAACATCTAAAAATGAGGTACCCAAAATGAATACCGATGAACTCAGTCTTAAGCTCGGCACAGCCATTGCCGAAGCGGTTGCAGTTTCAGCTTTAAATCTAAGTATTGACATCGGCATCATGGCACTGTGTGCCGCGTCATCAACCAACTACAAAAATGATAATATTACCGGCAGCAAACACCTGTGTGCAGATGATGGCAAGACCACCATTCACGAAAACAATACCTCAGCCAGCAAAACTGAGGAAAGTCTTGCCAAAGATGAGGTTGAGGCACAAAAAGGTGCTGTGAAGGCATCAGAAACCGAAGGTAACGCCTCAACTGCAAATGCCAATGCTCTTGATGCCGATGCCAAAGCCGTAGGTACCCAGGCCGGTGCCCTGAATACCGATACCAAAGCCCTGAATATTGAATAGCCGCAACGACAAGGAGGTGAATTATGCCAACCCCGATAGCAACAATTGCCAACCTTACAGCCACCGGTGACGTCATTGCAGGCCCGGGAGCTCCCATAAGGCTGGTCAAGGGACTGCCTGCCGCATGCATCGGCGATGCAGTTGCCGGAGCCGTATGCGTGGGAGTAATTTCAGCAACCACCGCTGTTACGAGACTGCGGGCAGGACGTCCGGTAGCTAACATAGGTTCTGTGGTAACCGGAGTAAATCCCGTTACAGGCATTCCGGTCGTCACCGCTGTTGCGGTATGTCCTAACATCAACAGAATTGTATAATCTTAGGCAGACTGCCGTCTCATGGATATAAACGTTACGGAAAACGGAATAACATTCTCCGTAGCGGTTACACGCCTGCAGGCTTAGGTTCTACTCCGACAGAAACCTGTACAGGTTGGAAAGCCTGCTGAGGCTCTCCTTACTGCCGTTTTTTTCAGCCTCTGCGGTGGCATATTCAAGTTCCGATACCATGGCATTTCTGGCAGCGTTTATTCTGGAGGAAACTATATCCCTGTATACTTCCTCATAACCAATCGGGAACGGATACTCCTCAAGGTACAGATAATCAAGCATGGCCGTACGAAGCGGTCCTGACACCTTTTCCACATATGCGGAAACCTCAGAAGCTCCGAGAAAGACTCTTCCTGAAGGTACAAGCCCCGTGAGACAACGGAGTTTTTCGTCGGTTACGGCTGACGTGTCATCAGAATCGCCGTTTTTAAGAAGCTCACCGAGTTCCGACATAAGTTTTTCATGCTCAGGCGTATCGGAATTACAGTAAGGCAGAGCCTCGGCAAATCTCCTTTTAATGGACTCAAAATCAGTCCCGAGAGACTGTGCCACGGCACCGTTAATTGCCGAGCTTACGGTATAGCACACCGAGCCGTTAAGCGGGAGTACGCACGGCTTCACTTCTTTTGATATGTCCATTCCAAGAATATAGTCCCGGGTCACCATTACGGGGGTGATTATACGAAAGCCGTCTTCGGTGATTCCCAGTACAATTCTGCCGGAGGACTCAGCCGTGCCGAGAACCATATCCCTTTTCACAAAGTAGCTGAGAAGCTTCGGCGCTTTCCCGTAGAGGTCGGCAAATACCCTGTACATGCACCCTATGTACCTGTTTTCCGCAAAGCCCAGCTCCGAACAGAGCTTCTTGATGTTGCACCAGGCCTTCGGATAATAAATGTTTTTTAAGGTTACTGCGGCATGCAGTATGCTTTTAAATGAGGAAACTGTTTTATCTCTTAAAACATCAGTCATCTGGAGACTCACCAGAAGTTCCCTGAACATCTGACATGACTTGGCATTCGAAAAAACCACCTGTTCGTGCTTTTTCAAAATGTCGGCAAGAAGCGGAGCCGCCTCTGAAGGTTTCAGTCCGTGATTTTTAACAGTCTCAATACAGTCACAGTCAAAGGATACCGCAAAGGCGGGAGACGGACATATCCCTGCAGGAGGAGTCACCACGATACGGCTTCTGCCCTCCTCCTCATATGATTCGGCATTGACGGAAACGATGTCCACGCACCATGGATAATTATCACGGTTGTAAGGAAGAAGATGTATCAGAAGCATGTTTTTATACTGCGGTAATTTTAAAAGAGACTAAGATAAAAACCAAATCCCCGGAAAGTCAGCCCGTAATCCGAAAGCCGTTCCTCAGGGATTTTAAATTCGGTTCTCCGGGAAAAACTATTTAAACTGGTTGGTCTGCGGATCGTATTCAAAGCCCGCATCCTTAAGCTTCTTTTCCAGTTCTTCCCTGTTTATTTCATAGGTGGCACAGAAGCTGTCCAGATCATGATCATCAAAATCACGGAGCTTCATGTTAACCATTGAAAGTAAAATGTAAGGATCCATTTTTGATAAATTTTCAAAAGCCATATATAACCTGCCGCAATGTAAGTGGAATCTAAAAACCTGACATGATTATGCCTTCGGGGAGGCATTCCGTATCCGCCCCGTAATCATGAGGCTGTGTCATTATACTATTTTTTACCGTGCGGTTTTTCCTCATGATAAAAAAAACCGTTACTGACATTTTAATCAATAACGGTTTCAAACTCTGATTAGAATTTCTGATTAAGACAGGAAATTATACAAGACGTCCGTGACAGTTCTTGTACTTCTTGCCGCTGCCGCATGGACAAGGATCATTTCTGCCTACCTTGTGGTTAGGATCCGCAAAGGCGGCATTCATTTTTTCAATTTCCTTGGCCTTTGATTCAGCCTCATCGTTAAACTTCTTTTCAGCCTCATCAGCAAGTTCCTGACGCTTCTGTTCCATCTCATCAATTTCCTGAACCTTGATCTGGATGCAGCTTAAAATTCTGATAACCTGATATTTGAAGTTATCAATCATTTCAGAGAACATGCGGAATGATTCAAGCTTGTATTCCTGCTTAGGATTACGCTGAGCATAGCCTCTCAGACCGATACCCTGACGGAGATAGTCCATTGAGGCAAGGTGTTCCTTCCAAAGGGTATCAAGTGACTGAAGCATGATGTTGCGGATAAGCTGTGAAGCTCTTTCATCACCGATGAGCAGCTTCTTTGCCTCAAACACATCCTTGGCTTCATCAACAATCCTGTTACGGATGCCTTCCTCGTCTACCCTGTCACTTTCATCAATCCACTTCTGGATAGGCAGCTCAAGGGCAAATTCATTTTTGAGCTTGTCGGTAAGGCCCTGAACATCCCAGTTCTCACTCATTGAATTTGGAGTGATGAACTCGTTGATTACGGAGTTGTAAACGTCAGAACGGATCAGATCGATACTGCCTTCATCAACCTTACCGTCAAGAAGTGAATTACGTTCCTCGTAAATTACCTTACGCTGTTCGTTGGCAACGTCATCGAATTCAAGAAGACTCTTACGCAGATCGAAGTTTCTGGTTTCAACCTTACGCTGAGCATTTTCAATGGCTCTTGAAACAAGCTTATGACCGATTGGCTCACCTCTTTCAAGACCGAGATGCTTCATTATTGTCTTAAGCTTGTCTGAACCGAATCTTCTCAGAAGATCGTCATCGAGTGACAGGTAGAAACGTGATGAACCTGGGTCGCCCTGACGGCCTGAACGGCCACGGAGCTGATTGTCTATACGACGGGATTCATGACGTTCGGTACCGATGATGTGGAGACCGCCGGCGGCAACCACCGCATCATGACGCTTCTGCCATTCATCCTTAACCTGCTGAATCTGTTCAGGAGTAGGATCGGTAAGAGCAGCCAGATCCGCATCAAGTGAACCGCCGAGAACGATATCGGTACCGCGGCCTGCCATGTTGGTGGCGATGGTTACGGTGCCGGGACGGCCGGCCTGAGCAACAATCTGAGCTTCCTGAGCATGGAACTTGGCGTTAAGAACCTGATGCTTGATGTTAAGCTGAGTCAGATAACGGGACAGCTTTTCTGAGTTTTCAATGGAGATGGTACCAACCAGAACCGGACGTCCCTTACCGATTTCTTCATTGATGTCCTTTACCACAGCTTCAAACTTTTCTTCTTCAGAACCGTAGATAAGATCAATGAGGTCTTCACGAATCATCGGTCTGTTGGTAGGAAGCACCACTGTTCTTAAGTTATAAATCTGCTGGAATTCGTATGCTTCGGTATCAGCGGTACCGGTCATACCGGCAAGCTTTTCGTACATACGGAAGTAGTTCTGGAAGGTAATGGAAGCCAGTGTCTGGTTTTCATGATGAATTTCAACGCCTTCCTTCGCTTCCACTGCCTGATGCAGACCGTCGCTCCATCTGCGGCCCTGCATTGTACGGCCGGTGTGTTCATCAACGATGATAACCTCACCGTCCTTAACGATATAGTCAACATCCTTCTCAAAAAGCACGTGTGCACGAAGTGCCGCCATCACGTGATGAAGCAGGGTAATGCTTGCGCTTGAATAGAGGGTCTGATTTTCCGGAAGGATGCCTTCACGCTGCAGAAGTTCTTCCACATGAATCTGACCGTTTTCGGTAAGATATGCGGACTTGGTCTTCAGGTCACGGGTATAGTCACCGTTTCCGCGGTATTCGTCGGAATCTTCCTTTTCCTGTTCAACAAGTTCAGGAATAATCTTGTTTACGGCAACATAAAGATCGGAACTGTCTTCGGCCGCACCTGAAATAATTAACGGGGTACGGGCCTCATCGATGAGAACGGAGTCAACTTCGTCCACAAGAGCATAGAAAAGAGGTCTCTGAACACGCTGTTCAGGAACATAGGCCATGTTGTCTCTCAGATAGTCGAAACCGAATTCGTTATTGGTACCGTATGTTACGTCGCAGGCGTAAGCGGCTCTCTTGGATTCGGCATCCATACCGGAGATATTGCATCCCACGTGCATGCCGAGGAATTCAAACAGCGGACGACACCAGTCACTGTCACGCTTTGCGAGGTAATCGTTCACGGTAACAACGTGAACGCCCTTTCCGGTAAGTGCGTTCAGGTAAGCAGGAAGAAGTGCGGTGAGGGTCTTACCTTCACCGGTCTTCATTTCGGCGATCTGATTTTCATTAAGAACCATACCGCCCATAATCTGAACATCAAACGGTCTGAGACCGAGAACGCGAAGTGAGGCTTCCCTTACAAGGGCAAAAGCTTCAGGCAGAATGTCATTGAGTGTACTGCCGTACGCTTTTTTACCGTCGGCTTCAAGCTTTAACCCTTCAGCCACACGCTTTTTGTATTCTTCCGTATAGGTTCTGAAATCCTCGTCCTTAAGCTGCTTGAACTGAGGCTCCAGACTGTTAACCTTTGCAACGACCTTATTCAGCTGTTTTACGATACGCTCGTTGCTGCTGCCAAAAATTTTTGTAAGTATTGTTTGAAACATTATTCTAACCAGTTATTCTTTTGTTTTAATTCTTCCGTATACAAACGTTTTATACACATACGGCCCTGTATTTTACAGGAATACATGCTGTTTGTCTTAGCATAATTTGTCAGTAATGGGCCAGCGCACACTTCTATTGACCAGATTTAACGACTGCCTGCCACAAGTGCCTTACGTTCTGAAAATCTGAATGCTATATTTTAAATATGTTATGCTCCGCATTTTTTCAATGACTGACTTTATTCAATTTACAAATATATGTGAGAGATCTCATTTTAAGGACATATAAAAAAAAGAAAAGGAATGAAATATTCTGAAAAATACGGTTCCTGACAGCCCGTCGGCCGTAAAAAAGGAAACGGCCGTTTTACCGGCCATATTTTGAGCGACGTCTCATGCCGTCGTTAACGTTTGCCTGAAACACGTTACATATACCGTTTCAGCTGCTCCTTTATTTTTATCCACATGTAAAGAAGGTACACACTCCCGATCACCCAGCCGAACATCAAGGCAACAATTACAAAAACAGTCAGCATCACCAGTGGGCCACCTTCACTGTTATCCGAACTAACCCCGACACACACAAAAAGAAAGAACACCAGGCCGAAACCGCCGCAAAACAGTCCAAGAACCAGATTCCATACTTTTTTAGCCATCTGAAGGCCTTCCGTACAGTTCACGGCCGAGAAAAATTTTTTAACCTTTGTAACGGCTATGAATGTGCAGATCAAAGCGAACAGTGAAAGAAACATGATAAACATGCCAACTATATGAAGAACAAGGGCCACAACCATAAGGCCGGAACAGTTTCTTGCCTCTGCCGCGGCATTAAACGCCTTCATGCTTCCTGCAGTTCCTGGACCTGCGTAACAAAAGCTTTCACCGTTCTGGGTTCTGCCGTATATGCCATCTCCGTTTTCAAAAGAATCGGAAATATTTACCGATGTCACTACTGTTGTCTGCGGGTTGTTCACACCTCCGTCCGCATTTACGGAAGAGGTGGAAGAAAAGGAAGAAGATGATGATGCGGATGTCGAAGATGAGGATGTTGAAGAAAATGTCGATGTAAAAGTAGAGGAAGAGGTAGAAGAGGAAGAGGTAGAAGAAGATGATGATGTAAAGTCTGTGTTACCGTCACTTCCGTAACTGTTGTCCTTTTCCCCATTGAGATCAGAAAAAGAATCATCAGCTTCCTGATAACTGCGACGCTTTTCCTCCTGACTTCCGGATTCCGTTTTGGCCGCATCAGCAGATGCGTTCATGTTCCCAAAAAGGGATGACTCAGCCCCCGCATCGGCTTTACGTGATTTTGCACGGGTTTCATACTCACCGTCGCCGGAACTGCGTTTGTTATAATCTCCTCTTGATGAATATTTACTGTCATAACCGCCGGACTTTTTTCTGGCAGAACCGGAATCGGTATTGTATTTTCCCATATCCTTGTTATACATAAAACATTCATCCTTCTGAAATCCGAAAACATATTCTCAGATAATAATTTACCTTTGGCCTTTTATCCACAGCAATTGTTTCAATTAGTAATAACAATCTCAATCTTTGACAGTCAGACTGCTGCAATCATGCAATTCAGGAAACGGCAGACCTACACGGTTATCTCCACCTGATTACCCTACACGGTTATCTCCACCTGATTACCCTCCACGGCAACCACACAGCTTTCGTAATATCCGTCTCCGGTGGTTCTTGGGCCGCTTACGACCGTAAATCCGTCATTACGCAGCCGCTCCGTCAGGCTGTCAACAGTCTCCCTGCTGCCGACGGAAAAGGCAATGTGAATAAAACCGGTACGGTAGAGATCGGCAGGACTGTCAGTCATATCAGGCCTCTGCATAATCTCAAGTCTGGCGCCGTCATCAAAGGTAATGAAAAATGATCTGAAGCCGGTACGCGGATTGACATATCCTTCATTTGACCTGCCGTTAAAATACTTCACAAAAAAATCACGGGCCTTTTCAGGATCGTGTACATACATGGCGACATGTTCAATTTTCAAGACAGTTCTCCTTCAGAATCAATACTGTTCACATGATACTTCCGATTACAAATAATATGATCACTTTACGAAACTGTCACTTGAGATACAGTTCCTTTGTGATGTTTCTGAAAAATTCGCTTCTGCTTCCGTCGTCCTCAAGAAGATACCGGTTTTCGGCATCACCGGCTGAGCTTTCATTACATGGAGAAGCTTCCGCATCTGACTGAGACTTTTTGACAAAACAGAGTAACGTGACATACGGTGACTTTTCCTTTTTGGAACTCACCCTCACGCATCTGTGAACAGTAAGCCCATTGTCCAGAGCCGTTCTGACATAATCACTTTCCCTGTCATAAGGGATAATTATGCAGGCCCTGCCGCATTCCGTCATCAGACGGCTTACGGACGCAAACAAATCGGCAGCGGAAAGACTGTCACTGCATCTCGCATTATGTCTTGAAATACTTGACAGCGGCACACTGAAATCGAAATAAGGAGGATTGCAGATGATAAGATCATATATCCCGACACTGTCATGATCGGTCACTTTTTCCGGAATAATGTTTTTTCCTGCGAAAGACTGACCTTCATGTAAACCATTATTACCTGCACCTGTTTTCCGGCAGAAATTTCTGACGTCCGCCTTCATAAGACGCAGCCTGTCGGCGTACGGACTTTCAGAAAAATTAATCCCGGCATCAAAAACCGCACCGTCATCGGAATCTATCGCATCAACGCAGGCTCTCTCGAAAAACTGAGCCGCTATCAGGGCCAGAATGCCGGTTCCCGTGCCGATGTCCAGAATCCTTAACGGATTCTCATTCTGCAGGAGATCTGCCGTCCAGGCACCGAGAAGCACGGCATCCGTGCTCAGTTTCATGCCTGATTTTTCACGTTTTATTGAAAAGGATCTGAAATTAAAAACCTTGGCAGTCATGGATACTTAACATTACATGTAATAACGGAAAACAAAAAAACATTAGCACAGTACGATATACTGCAATATTTAATCATGTATCGGTGATTTTCAGAGATTTTGGAGCGGGAAACGAGGCTCGAACTCGCGACATCAGGGAAACGAGGCTCGAACTCGCGACATCAACCTTGGCAAGGTTGCACTCTACCAACTGAGTTATTCCCGCATCAAACATATGCTGCGATTTTGGAGCGGGAAACGAGGCTCGAACTCGCGACATCAACCTTGGCAAGGTTGCACTCTACCAACTGAGTTATTCCCGCTGAAAAACAGGTGCATTATACCTGTATTTCGGAGTCTTGCAACATTTTTTTGATAAATAATGCAAATTTTCTTTTAAATATACATTTTTTAACCAGACACATTCAAAAAACCGCCGACAATGCCATTCTCAGTATTGAAACACCAAACATGAATGACGGAATAACCGATAATCAGCAATCTTTATCGGCTTTGTTTCCGTTTCCAACACAAAATGAAGTAAAATATTCCGTAAATTAAAGGAAGTTAAATTCATATACAGGATTTACCATAATTAATGGCAAAAAACAAAATAACTGCAAGACAGGCCAGAAACATCAAGGCCAGACACGAACGGTTGCTGAAAACAACGGAAGAGCAGCTGCCTGACGATTCATCTCTCGGTCCGCTTCTTGAAGGAACGGTCATCAGCCGCTACGGCAAACAGGCCGACGTGGAAAACGATGCCGATCTGTCCGTTCACAGATGCTACATCAGAAGAACCGTTGAAGGCCTCACTACTGGAGACAGGGTTCTGTTCAGAATCAGCATAAAGGATGCCGCAGGACAGAATGGTCTTGTGGAAACACTTAAACCACGCTCCAGTCTTCTGAGCCGTCCGGACTATTATGACGGCGTCAAGCCAGTGGCTGCCAACATAACCAGAATACTAATAGTCAGCACCAACCAGCCTGAATTCTCCACAAACATTATTGACAGATATCTTATCGCCTGCATTCACTGCGGCGTAAAACCCGTCATCATTGTAAACAAGAGCGATCTGTTCACTCCGGAGGAAAGAGAGAAAACCGACATCATTCTGGAGACCTACAGAAAAATAGGCTATGAATCGCTGTGGATAAGCACTAGAACCGGAGAAGGCGTTGACAGCCTCAGGGAAATAATCAAAGGTGAAACGACCATTCTCGTAGGTCAGTCCGGCGTGGGGAAATCCTCCATCATAAACACGATTATCCCGGAAGCAAACGCATCCACAAACAGCATATCCGATATTTCGGGACTCGGTCAGCATACCACCACAAGTTCGCGCCTCTACCACCTGCCGGAGAACACTACCATCATTGACTCCCCGGGGATACGTGAATTCGGACTCTGGCACCTGTCTCCTGAAGAGGTTATCAGGGGGTACCCTGAATTTCTGGAAAAAACCCCGTACTGCAAATTCAGGGACTGCAAACATCTCAACGACCCTGGGTGTGCCGTTGTTGAGGCAGTGAAAAATTCTGAAATTGCGGAATTCCGCTTTAACAACTATCACCGTATAATTGAATCAATGCAGCAGAATGCACCATCAAGTTTCAGTTCTCCCGGTAAAAAAACAAGGAAACAGTAAAATGAACGAATCAGTTATGACTCTTATACACCGCCTGACACCGAAATATCTGCTTACCAGACTTGCCGGCGTTCTGGCACGCAACGAACTGGGAGGTCTTACCACCTGGGCCATTACTCAGTTCATCAAAAAATACAAAATTGACATGAGTGAAGCACAGAAGGAGAAGCCGGAGGAATACAAAACCTTTAACGAATTCTTCACCCGTGCACTTAAGGACGGCGCCAGACCGGTATGTCCCGAAGAAAACAGACTGTGCATGCCTGTTGACGGAACCGTTGCGGAATTCGGAGACATAACCTACGGAAGAATCGTGGCAGCCAAAGGCCAGGATTACAGCTTCAGATCCCTTATAGGCGGAAATGACTCGGATGCCGAAGCATTTAATGACGGTAAATTCATATGCATTTACCTGTCCCCTGCCAATTACCACTGTATTCACATGCCGATTGACGGCACCCTCAGAAAAATGGTGTTTGTTCCGGGCAAATACTACAGCGTCAACCCTACCTATGTAAAAACCATCAGTGAACTTTTTACAAAGAATGAAAGAGCAGTCTGTCTTTTTGACACCCCTGCCGGTCCGATGGCCATGGTTCTCGTCGGAGCTACAATTGTAGGCAGCATTTCAACCGAATGGCACGGTGAGGTATCTCCTAACAGACTCAGAGAAGTGACCGTATGGGACTACTCAGACCAGAACATTACCCTCAACAAGGGCGACAGAATGGGTAAATTCTACCTCGGCTCAACCGTAATCCTGCTCTTCGGCCGCGATGCCGTTTCATTTGTTGAAGGCATTGAATCCGGAAAGGCGGTAAAATTCGGCGAACCTCTTGCTGATATCGAAAACGAAAAGAGCGAAACCGAAAACGGCTGAGATAAGTAACGCTGTTAACCGGAAGCAGTCAAACGGACTGCCATAATACGGAATCAGGAACGTAACGGTAAACAAACCGTTACGTTCCTTTTTTACTTCAGCGGATTATCCTGTTCGGAATATGCCGTTCTTTCTGACATCTCCCAAAATTTCCGTCCGTGATGACGGCCGTTACGGCATGTCCTACTGCTTTTTAAAACACTAAAAACCGTGAACCGTCAGCATGTCCACGGCTGTACGGAGATTCTTCCGGACATGCACCAAAAAGTGTCATAAAACCCGCACGCAGTCCGCATTAGCGGGAATTAATTTACTTGAAAAAAAGTGAGAATTTTTAGCTGATTTTTGATAGAATATCAGACAGCATGTCAGTTTAAAAAAACTGTCTTATTTTTTTCCCTTTTTTACTTTTTTAATTTTGTACCTTTTTAGGAGAATAACGTGGAGATTATTAAGACCGACGTCGCCATAGTTGGTGCGGGTGGTACTGGTCTCAGAGCAGCCATTGCTGTTGCTGAACAGGATCCTACCACCAAGATTGCACTGATTTCCAAGGTATACCCAATGCGCAGCCACACCGTGGCCGCAGAAGGTGGTGCTGCTGGTGTAATTGGTGAAGACGATACCCTTGAAAAGCATTTTGAAGACACCGTTGCCGGTGGTGATTGGTTGTGCGAACAGGATGTTGTTGACTACTTCGTGGCTCACACCACTGAAGAACTGTTCCAGCTCGAACACTGGGGCTGCCCATGGAGCAGAAAGCCGGACGGCCGTGTTAACGTACGTCGTTTCGGCGGTATGAAAGTACCTCGCACCTGGTTTGCTGCCGACAAGTCAGGCTTCCACATGCTCCACACCTTATTCCAGACCTCCATCAAGTATCCTTCAATCCAGCGTTTCGACGAACACTTCGTTCTCGACCTTCTGGAAGAAGACGGTCAGATCAAGGGTGTTGTAACCTATGACATTCAGAACGGTGTATGCCGCACCATCATTGCCAAGTCAGTTATTCTGGCTACCGGCGGTGCAGGCCGTGCATACAGCTTCAACACCAACGGCGGTATCGTAACCGGCGACGGTATGGCTCTTGCTTATCGTCACGGCGTACCTTTACGCGACATGGAATTCGTTCAGTACCACCCTACCGGTCTTCTCGGTTGCGGCGTATTAATGACCGAAGGCTGCCGCGGTGAAGGCGGTATCCTCGTAAACAAGGACGGCTACCGTTACCTCCAGGACTACGGTCTCGGCCCTGAAACCCCTGTAGGACAGCCAAAGAACAAGTACATGGAACTTGGTCCTCGTGACCGCGTTTCACAGGCATTCTGGAACGAACAGAAGAAGGGCAGAACCATCAAGACTCCGTTAGGCGATGCCGTTCACCTCGACCTGAGACACTTAGGCCGTGACTACCTCCATGAACGTCTCCCACTCATCTGTGAACTCGCCATGGCTTACGCCGGCGTGGATCCTGCAGAATCTCCTGTACCTATCCGTCCGGTAGTTCACTACACCATGGGTGGTATCGAAACCGACGGTAAGACCGCAACCCGCAAGCCGGGCTTATACGCAGCAGGTGAATGTGCTTCCGTAGGTATTCACGGTGCAAACCGTCTCGGTTCAAACTCACTCGTTGAAACCATCGTATTCGGTAAGGTTGCAGGTATCGAAGCTGCAAACTACGCTAAGAGCGTTCAGTTCGGTAATGAAGCAAACCTCACCAAGCAGGCTGAAGAAATTGTTCTCAAGGCAACCAGACTGTTTGAAGACAGCACCGGCACCGAAAGCTGTTCAAAGATTCGTCATGAAATGGGCGACTCAATGGAAGAAGGCGTTGGTATCTACCGTGAAGAAGAATCAATGCAGAAGACCATTGATACCCTCAAGGCTCTTCAGAAGCGTTACAAGAACATCAAGATCAAGGATACTTCAGGCCGTGTATTCAACACTGAATTCCTTAACGCCATCGAACTTGGTTACACTCTTGATGTTGCCGAATGTATGGCTAACTCAGCCATCAACCGTAAGGAATCACGCGGTTCTCACCAGCGTCTTGACGGTCCGGACGGCGCATACAAGAAGCGTGACGACGTAAACTTCTTAAAGCACACTCTCGCATTCAAGAACGGCGACGATGTTCCAACCATCAGCTACAGCGATGTTAAGATCACCCGCTTCAAGCCTGCAGAACGTGTATACGGCGCAGCTGCGGAAGATGCTGAAAAGAAGAGACAACAGGAGGCAGCCAAGTAATGTCAGAAAATCAGATCATGAAAATTTCTGTTTCACGTTATCGCCCTGAAACAGATAAAGAACCGTATCTTCAGGATTTCGAAGTTCCTTACAGAAAGGAAACCTCTTTACTTGAAGCTCTCAACTACATCAAGGACTTCCTGGAACCTGAACTCAGCTTCCGCTGGTCATGCCGTATGGCCGTTTGCGGTTCCTGCGGTATGATGGTTAACGGTGTACCTAAGCTTGCCTGTAAGACCTTCTTAAGAGATTACGCCGGTAAGTCAATGAAGATTGAACCGCTGGCCAACTTCCCTATCGAACGCGACCTGGTTGTTGATATTTCAGACTTTATCGAAAAGCTTGAACGTATCAAGCCTTACATCATCCCATCTAAGGAAGATGAAAACAAGCCTTTAACCGAAGGTTATATTCAGACTCCTCAGCAGATGACCAGCTACCTCCAGTTCGCTCAGTGTATCAACTGCGGTATCTGCTATGCAGCATGCCCACAGTACAAGCTGAACAAGAACTTCATCGGACCTGCTGCCTTAACTCTGGCTTATCGTTACAACATCGACAGCCGTGACGCAGGTGCTGCAGAACGTATGAAGCTCTTAAGCCTTGATGAAGGTGTTTGGAGCTGTACTTTCGTTGGTTACTGTTCACAGGTATGTCCAAAGCACGTTGACCCTGCCTCAGCAATTCAGCTCGGCAAGAAGGCAAGTGCCATCGACTATGTAATTAAGATGTTCAAGCCAGGTGAGGAAGAATAATGGAAAACAATGTAAAGTCATATCGTAAGCCATACGTTCGTCCTGTAAAGGCTAACTGGTGGACCGATCGCGGTTTCTATATCGCTTATATGATTCGTGAAGCTACCGCTGTATTAGCTGTTGTAGTTGCTCTTGAACTTTTGGTTTTAAGCTGCATGTCACAGGAATCAATCGTTGCATTCCTGAAGAATCCTTTAGTGATTTTAGTAAACATTCTGTCTTTAGCTTCAGTTATGTACCACACCATTACATGGTTCAATCTGATGCCTAAGGCTGTTCGCATGTTTGCAACCAAGAAGCCTACCGACACCAAGCTCATTCCTGCTAAGCTTATCATTTCAGCAGAATGGATCGGTGCGGCTGTTGCCTTTGCGGTTATCGTTGTAGCCTGTGTTTGTTTAGTGTAAAGGAGAGCCATAAATGTCTACTCGTCGTTCAGATGAACCAATTTACTGGGGTTTGTTCGGTTTTGGCGGTATGGTTATCGCTTTTGCATTACCTGCAATCTTAACCCTTATGATTCTTCAGGGCTTTGGTGTTGACTGCTTTAAGCTCGCTGCCATTGCTAAGACCTGGTGGGGTGCCGGTGCTTTATTCGTAATCGTATCAGCATCCATGTGGCACGGTTTCCACAGAATTTATCATGGTCTCCATGATCTGTGCATTCACACTACCCGTGTTCATCACTATGTTCTCTACGGTCTGGCTGTCATCTTCTCTCTTGCTGCGTTAGTTATCTACGCTTCAAAGTTCTTCGGATGGTGTGCTTAATACCTGATGTGAATCAAGTAAATTAGCTTCAAAGGCCTGAGCAGTGCTCAGGCCTTTCTTTTTAAGGCAGCAAGGGAAACGGTAAGACTTATTCTTTTTCACCTCCCCTCACGGCAGTAGTTTTTTATAAAAACGGATATCTGATATAATGCCGCCGAAAAATAAGCAGGCCTTCCACATAAACATGACAAGTCCACGGCAGGAAGAATCACATGGATGATTACGGCAGTTCAAAATCTAAAAACACTGAAAGGAAGAATCGGAAAGAGACCTCCGGATTATCCATGCCTTTCAAGAAAATCCTCGTAATATGTCTGCTGACTTCAGCCGCTGCCGCATGTATCGGTCTGACCGCTTACGCCTGTTCAAGCCTTCAGAAGACATATGTAAAAAGCACAATCAGGAAAAAAACTGATGAAATCCTTCATGAACTTGAAAAATGCGTTTATGACCGTAAAACCGTTAATGCTTCGCTGTGCAGAAACGGCGGCAGATCATTAAACTCCTTCTTTCCTTCTGCCGAAGATTACGGCGGTTTGTTCATTGAAGGCATCAGGGTATCGGGTTTTGACACTGGAACAGAAATAACCCGAAACACAGACATAGCCGCAATAGAAATAAGAATCAGGGAATCAGTTTTTTATCCGGCCTCAATCATTCATTATGCCGTACAGATAACCCAGGATCAGAAATTTATTATTCATGAGGAAGGTTCAGACAGGTACATAAGACATTTTGAAAGTGCCGACGGCAAATCACGTTCTCTGTCTCCGGAAGAAGACAGTGCGGATAAATTCTGGAATATACCGCCCTATCGTGACATTGCCGAAGCCGACACTTCCGAAAAAATCAGACTGCTGAAAGCTCTGCCGGAGGATGAATACGGAAGGACTGAAGTTCTGCTTGCCGGTATCCTTTATGATAATGGTGATTCCGATACTGCCGTTAACCTGTACCGGACGGCCGCCGCAAAGGGAAGTCGCGCGGCACTGTATCAGCTTGCACTTATTTATCTTAACGGCACCGGTGACATGAATGATTCCGCAAAAGGTATTTCATATCTGACCGAGGCTGCGGAACACGGCAGCAACGAAGCACTTAATCATCTGGGAACCCTGCTGACTGACGGAACTCTGATTCCCGAAAATCATGACATGGCAGCCGAATATTTCCGAAAGGCTGCAGACAACGGCTCGGCAGAAGGCTTTTACAATCTCGGAAAATCCATTATAAACGGAGCGAATACGGGCTTAACGTCCGGTGCGGAAATAAAAAGTGCCTGCTCCGCCTTCAGATCCGCATATGAACTTCATTATGAGAAGCATGACATATACGCATATCTCGGAGACTGTCTCATCAGTCAGGACTCTGACATAATCGGGGCCCACAGGCTTTACCGCAAGGGAGTACAGCTCAACCAGCCTCTTTCACTGGTGAAAACCGCCAACCTGCTGACACTTGCAGACCCGACAGACAGAGAAAGCTTTAAGGAAGCCGAAGAGCTTCTGCTGAGAGCCGTAGCCCTGCGTCATCCTGAGGCCTACGGCAATCTCAGCCGTCTTTATTTTCTTAACGGCAGAATGGATGAAGCCGAACGTTATGCTCTTGAAGGCTCGCGGCTTCATGATTCCGGGTCAGCCGACATCCTGAACAAAATACGCGCCGTGCGCTGACTTCAGACTCATACCTATGCGTAAAACAGGCTTCATTCCCCTGTAAACGCACTCTGTCACCGGTTATTCTTCCGCCAAATTCACGTTATTCCGGACGCATATAAGGGAAAAACCGGGTTTACCGCCATGTATCCTCCCCCTTCATGTCACCATGCAGATCAGATTATCCGCTTCTGACATCTCACACCACTATTTTATGTAAAACTTTCATGATTATGAAAGTTTATTACATTATCAAAATTAACATTTTGCTTACCAAACACTCTAATTTTAGATATCAATCTCATATTTTTAGGGTTTTATAAAAAATACGCATGCCTATGAAAATATTTTCATGCAAATGTAAATGTTTTCATGAAACTTTTTGAAAGTTTTTTAATGTTTTTACTTGTAAAACGTGATTATTATCACTATCATATACTCAAGAGCTAAGGAAAAGAGCTCGAAAAAAAAGATAACAGATATGAGGAAATAAAAAATGAGATACTTTTTAAAGAAGAATGAAAACAATGCTTACGCTCCGGTAACCCGTGAATATCACTTCAGTTACGTTAAGTAAGACATAACACCGAATCATCGTCAACGACATCCAGGAAGGAAAATAAAATGAGATACTTTTTAAAGAACAGTGAAAGCAAGACATACGCTCCAGTAACCCGTGAATATTACTTCAGCTACGTCAAGTAAAGTAAGGTAAGTCAACCGGAAGTTTTTGTTAACTAACAGTGAGGTATTAAAAATGAGATACTTTATGAAGAAGAATGAAAACAATGCTTACGCTCCAGTAACCCGTGAATATCACTTCAGTTACGTTAAGTAAGCTTAGGTCATCAGACGGTTTTTGTTAACACACAGAGAGGTATTTAAAATGAGATACTTTATGAAGAAGAATGAAAGCAACGCTTACGCACCTGTAACCCGTGAATATCACTTCAGTTACGTTAAGTAAGCCGTAAGAACCGGAAGTTTTTGTTAACACAGAGAGGTATTTAAAATGAGATACTTTATGAAGAAGAATGAAGGCAGCGCTTACGCTCCCGTAACTCGTGAATACCACTTCAGTTACGTTAAGTAAGACTACCCATCAGGTTTGAGATTCCTGAACAAAAATCCCGAGAAACCCAAAATCAGAATTATAAGTCGCGGGGCTAATGTATGGTTCATACATGTTGTACAGGCAATACCGGCGTGCTTAAACAGAATTCCTAAAGCACAGCAAATAAGCACCCGGTATTAAGCTAATGAATTTAATATTGAGGTATTTGCTATGATTTCATTGAACAAGACAAATTCAAGACCTGAAATACCACTCCCGAGTGAGTCTTCAGGCAAAAGAAATCCAACTCCAAAAATCTAACCGAATCGGAACCGTCCCTCTCTTATTAAAGTTGGTTAAGAGAGGGACTTGTGTTTTTGAATATTACCTTTTCCAATTATCAATGTACTGTTACCTTACGGGACACATGTCTGATATCTCCGGTGAAACGTGAATAAGACACAATGAAAAAGCTTTATTCACATACGAAGACATACATTCCGTAATGAAACATATCAATAAATCAACTGCCAAAACGACATAAATCTTGAAGGCTCCCAATCTGCGTTTTATATTGTACATAAGCGTTACCCTAACAGGAGATTACCATGAAGCAGTTTGTCGTTGATGCATTTACCGAACACCTGTTCAACGGCAATCAGGCCGCCGTGTGCGTAATGAATGACTGGCCGGATGATGCGCTGATGCAGAATATTGCAACTGAGAACAATTTTTCCGAAACCGCATTTGCCGTAAAGGAGGGCACCTCCTACCGTTTACGCTGGTTCACTCCGGGCGGAGAAATTGATTTCTGCGGTCATGCCACTCTCGGCACTTCATTTGTCATTCTTAACTATCAGGAAAAATTCAGTTCATCGGTAACATTCACCTCCATGGTCGGTGAACTTACGGTAAAACGTAACGGCGACATCTATGAAATGGATTTTCCGGCATATAACCTCAAAAAAATCCCCGTAACCGACGAAATGACGGCGGCTCTTGGCGTCACACCGCTTGAAGCGTACATAGACAGGGATCTTCTTCTTGTTCTTCCTGATGCCAAATCAGTCAGAAACCTTACACCGGATCTTCACAGACTGAATCAGCTAGATGGATTGTTAACAGCTGTTACGGCTCCATCGGACTGCAGTGAATATGACTGCGTAAGCAGGGTTTTCGCACCTAAGCTGAATATTCCGGAAGACCCGGTAACCGGAAGTACCCACTGCATGATTACTCCGTATTGGTGTTCACGTTTCGGAAGAAAGGAACTCACCTGTTTTCAGGCATCAAAAAGATCCGGCGTTCTGTACACCGGAATCCGTGGCAACAGGGTAAAGATTGCAGGCAAGGCCGTACTTTATTCGGAAGAAAATCTTTTTGTGGAATAACCTTTCGGGCAATAAATTCTCCATTTTTCAAAGCGGGGTGCGCATGGCAGCAAAAACGCACCCCGCTTTATTATTTGTCAAAAAGACGGTTGTTCACAATCATCACATCTTTCAGCATTCCCTTCATGAGTTAACGGCTTCATGTATGTCAATAAGACTCATACGATATGGAGGAAAAAAGCTCTTTATGGTAAAATACGCTCAAAATTTCATTAACCAACCCATAGGAAAAATATGGCACAATTCATCTATACAATGAACCGCGTAGGCAAGATCGTACCGCCTAAGCGACACATTTTAAAAGATATTTCCCTATCGTTTTTCCCAGGTGCCAAAATCGGTGTTCTGGGTCTTAACGGTGCCGGTAAATCCACCCTTTTAAAAATCATGGCCGGTATCGATACCGACATTGAAGGTGAAGCCCGTCCTCAGCCGGGAATTAAAATCGGTTATCTTCCTCAGGAACCGCAGCTCGATCCTGAAAAAACAGTAAAAGAAACAGTAGAAGAAGCTCTCGGTGACGTAAAGAGAGCACTTACCCGTCTTGACGAAGTTTATGCGGCTTATGCCGATCCTGATGCCGATTTTGATGCATTGGCGGCTGAACAGGCTGAACTCGAAGCAATTATTCAGGCCGGAGACGGACACAATATCGACAACCAGATCGAACAGGCTGCCGACGCTCTGAGACTTCCTGATCCGGATGCCAAAATCAAGGTTCTTTCAGGTGGTGAAAGAAGACGTGTGGCCTTATGCCGTCTTCTTCTTGAACATCCTGACATGCTGCTTCTTGACGAACCTACAAACCATCTTGATGCCGAATCCGTAGCATGGCTGGAAAACTTCCTCAACCAGTACTCCGGCACCGTTGTAGCCATTACCCACGACCGTTACTTCCTTGATAACGTAGCAGGCTGGATTCT
Source organism: uncultured Ruminobacter sp. (assembly GCA_902764345.1). GTDB lineage: Bacteria > Pseudomonadota > Gammaproteobacteria > Enterobacterales > Succinivibrionaceae > Ruminobacter. Next base: position 39,542 of record CACWVT010000008.1, on the reverse strand, counting down.
GGAACTTGACCGCGGCGAAGGTATTCCTTGGGAAGGCAACTACTCTTCATGGCTGGAACAGAAGGAAGCCCGTCTTGCCCATGAACAGGCAAGCGAAAATGCCCGTCAGAAGTCAATTCAGAAGGAACTTGAATGGGTTAGACAGTCTCCTAAGGGCAGACACGCAAAATCAAAGGCCCGTCTGGCCCGCTTTGAAGAACTCAACAGCGTTGACTACCAGAAGCGTAATGAAACCAACGAACTGTTCATTCCGCCTGGACCAAGACTCGGCGACAAGGTTCTCGAGGTTACCAACCTCACCAAGGGCTATGAAGGCAGAACACTCATCAATGATCTGAGCTTCACCGTACCTAAGGGAGCCATTGTCGGTATCATCGGTGCCAACGGTGCCGGTAAGTCCACCCTGTTCAGAATGATCACCGGCAGCGAAAAGCCGGACTCAGGTACCATCACCCTCGGTGAAACCGTGGTTGTGGCTGACGTGGGTCAGTTCCGCGACAGCATGGACAACAAAAAGACCGTTTACGAGGAAATCTCTCAGGGACAGGACATTCTCCGCATCGGCAACTATGAAATCCCAAGCCGTGCCTACATTGGCCGCTTCAACTTCAAGGGTACCGATCAGCAGAAGCGTGTCGGTGACCTGTCAGGCGGTGAAAGAGGCAGACTGCATCTTGCCAAGCTGTTACAGGCCGGCGGTAACCTTCTGCTCCTCGACGAACCTACCAATGACCTGGACGTTGAAACCCTGCGTGCTCTGGAAAACGCTCTTCTGGAATTCCCGGGATCCGCAATGGTAATATCACACGACAGATGGTTCCTTGACCGTATTGCCACCCACATTCTGGACTATCAGGATGACGGCAAGATCACCTTCTTCGACGGTAACTTTACCGAATATGAAGAATGGAAGGTTAAGACCTATGGTGAAGAAGCTGTTAAGCCTCACCGCAGAAAGTTCAGAAACATTGCCTAATGCGATGACTCATCCGCTTTATTAAACTCAAAAACCTGAATGCTCCGGCATTCAGGTTTTTTTATGCCCAAATCCCGGCAATCTTGCACGGTACCGGCAAAATGTGATTTAATGCTTTTACGTCAGCGGTTACGGTTTTCCGTACGGACCGACGTACAATGCGTTTACCAAAACACCTGAGAAACACTTAAATGAACGACAAAAAACATCTTGTGCTCGTGATGTCATTTCTGGCAGCACTCATATCACCTGCCTTTGGCGTAAACGCCCTCGCCAAAGAACACGCTCCTGCCGAAGAAGTCTGTAACGACGTTAGTGAGTGTCTTGCGAAAGCTAAAGACCTCATTGATAAAAATGATTACAAAGGAGCCTTACCTTACAATGAATCCGGGTGCAGACATGATGACGCCAAAAGTTGTTTTCTGCTTGGACTTCAGTACGAAACAGGCCGGGGAACAGTACAAAACTACGGCATGGCTGAATCATACCACGAAAAATCCTGTAATATGAATTATGCCCCGGCCTGCATAAACATCGGATACATGTACGCTCAGGGCAATGGCGTCAGCAGGGATTTGTCCACTGCGGCAAACTATTTTGAAAAGGCCTGCTCCCTTAACGACGGCAAAGGCTGTGACAATCTGGCACAGTATTATTTCGAGACAAAGGATACGGATAAAATTTTACATTATGCCGAAAAAGCCTGCGGACTGAATAATGACAAAGGCTGCCTTAAAGTCGCCGTCACATACAAGTACGGTCTCGGAACGGCAAAGGACAATGCCAGAGCCCGGGAATATTTCGCTAAGGCCTGCAGATTAGGAAATCAGTCCGGCTGTAAAGGAGCGAACGAGACCGGCAGGTAACCCAGGGGTTTAATGCCGTTACCCGTCCGGAACTGAGAAAAGTTTAAAAAGTTATTCACACATAAAAAAGTGTCATACCTTCCGGTATGACACTTTTTCTTTATTTCCTGATACCGTACTTTCCCAGACGGGAAAGCACGGCATAAACATTTAAGAAAAACCCGCGGTTAGCCTAATGCCTTACGTGCGTTTCTGAATGCTCTCAACCAGGCACTGCCTTCACCCCAGTCATCAGGATGCCAGCTGTTTGACACGGTTCTCATGCTGCGTTCAGGATGAGGCATCATGATGGTTACACGACCGTCAGTGGTGGTGAGACCGGTAATACCTTCAGGTGAACCGTTAGGGTTTGCAGGATAACGTTCAGTTACGTTACCGTAGTTATCAATGTAACGTACGGCTACAAGACCGCTTTCTGAAACCTGTCTGAGGTGTGCGGCATCACGGTATTCTGAACGGCCTTCACCGTGAGATACGGCGATTGGCATGTGTGAGCCGGCCATGTCGGAGAAGAAGAGTGAAGGAGACTTCTGGATTTCAACCAGACTGAATCTTGCTTCAAATCTTTCTGATTCGTTACGTACGAAACGAGGCCATAATTCAGCACCAGGAATGATGTCCCTTAAGTTTGACATCATCTGACAGCCGTTACAGATACCTAAAGCCAGGGTGTCATTGCGCTTGAAGAATGATTCAAATTCATCACGGGCACGGGCATTGAAGAGGATGGACTTGGCCCAGCCTTCACCTGCACCGAGAACGTCACCGTAGGAGAAACCGCCGCATGCAGCGAGAGCATTGAAATCCTTAAGGGTAACGCGGGCATTCAGAATGTCTGACATGTGAACGTCGATACATTCAAAGCCTGCACGGTTGAATGCGGCAGCCATTTCGCCCTGTGAGTTAACGCCTTCTTCACGGAGAATTGCAATCTTAGGAGCCACGCCCTTGGCGATGTAAGGAGCCGCAACGTCTTCGTTAACATCAAATGTAAGCTTAACGTTGAGACCAGGATCCTTGTCATCTGACTTAGCCTTGAATTCACTTGCGGCACAGGCAGGATTATCTCTGAGAGCCTGCATGTGGTAAGTGGTTTCAGCCCAGATTGAACGGAAGTAGGTTCTGGTTTCATTGATAACGTCAGCACCGTTTCTTCTGAACACGATACGATCGTCACCGTTGAGGGTACCGATGGTAAAGATATTGTTGGCAAGGCCGTGACCTGAAAGAATGTTCTGAACATCTTCAACATGTTCCTTTCTTACCTGGATTACGGCACCGAGTTCTTCGTTAAAGAGAACTGCAAGGTCGTCACTGCCTAAGGTGTCGAGATCTACGGTAACACCGGTATGACCTGCGAACGCCATTTCAGCGATGGTAGTGAATAAACCGCCGTCTGACTTATCATGGTAAGCCATGATATAGCCCTTCTTATTGAGGAACTGAATTGCCTCAAAGAAGCCCTTGAGCTGTGAAGCGCTGTTAACATCAGGAGTTTCGTCACCGAGCTGCTTGTAAACCTGAGCCAGTGCTGAACCGCCGAGACGGTTTCTGCCGTTACCAAGATCGATGAATACGAGACTTGATTCACCGAGGTCAGTTCTTAACTGAGGAGTCTTGGTTAAACGTACGTCCTCAACACGGGCAAATGAACTGATGATGAGTGACAGAGGTGCGGTAATTTCACGATCTTCACCGTCCTGAGTCCACTTGGTCTTCATTGACATTGAATCCTTACCTACAGGTACGGTAATGCCGAGAGCAGGACAGAGCTCTTCACCTACTGCCTTAACGGCGGCATATAAACCGGCGTCTTCACCAGGGTGACCGGCAGCAGCCATCCAGTTTGCAGACAGCTTAACTCTTTCGATGTCACCAATGTATGCGGCAGCAATGTTGGTGATTGATTCAGCTACGGCCATGCGTGCGGAAGCGGCATAGTCAAGAAGTGCAACAGGAGTTCTTTCACCCATTGCCATTGCTTCACCATAGTAGGTGTCGTATGAAGCCGCGGTTACACCGCAGTCTGCAACAGGAACCTGCCATGGACCCACCATCTGGTCACGGGTTACGAGACCGGTTACGGTTCTGTCACCGATGGTGATGAGGAAGGTCTTTTCCGCAACTGCAGGGAGACGCAGAATGCGTTCTGCGGCAGCCTTCGGAGTTACGCCTTCGAGATCAAGCTTCTTACCTTCAGCCTTTAAGGTCTTAACATTCTTGTGCATGCGAGGAGGCTTTCCGAGAAGCACGTCAAGAGGAAGGTCGATAGGCTTGTTGTTAAAGTGTTCATCGTTCAGAACCAGACGGCGTTCTTCGGTAGCGGTACCCACTACGGCGAAGTTTGCACGTTCACGCTTACAGATCTTTTCAAAGGTTTCGTACTGTTCGGCACTTACGGCAAGAACATAACGTTCCTGAGATTCGTTACACCAGAGTTCGTACGGAGACATGCCTGGTTCATCGTTTGGAACCTTGCGCAGTTCAAAGATACCGCCGCGGTTACCGTCATTTACGAGTTCAGGGAGAGCGTTTGAAAGACCGCCGGCACCAACGTCGTGAATAAAGAGGATAGGATTGTTCTCACCCATCTGCCAGCACACGTCGATAACTTCCTGACAACGGCGTTCCATTTCAGGGTTGTCACGCTGTACAGATGCGAAATCCAGATCCTCGGCTGACTGACCGCTGGTCATTGATGATGCGGCACCGCCACCGAGACCGATATTCATTGCAGGACCGCCGAGAACAATAAGCTTGGCACCTACAGGAATAACGCCCTTCTGAATGTGTTCGTTTCTGATGTTACCGAGACCGCCTGCAAGCATGATAGGCTTGTGATAGCCGCGGATTTCACGACCGTTATGGCTGTCTACTGATTCTTCATAGGTTCTGAAGTAACCGTTGATGTTAGGACGGCCGAATTCGTTGTTGAAGCCTGCAGCTCCCAGAGGACCGTCAATCATGATGTCCAGAGCGCTGTCAATACGGTTTGGCTTACCGAAGTCGGTTTCCCAAGGCTGTTCAAATCCAGGAATACGGAGGTTTGACACGCTGAAACCGCACATACCTGCCTTTGGCTTTGAACCCACACCGGTTGCACCTTCGTCACGGATTTCACCGCCTGAACCGGTAGCTGCACCAGGGTATGGAGAAATGGCGGTAGGATGATTGTGAGTTTCAACCTTCATTAAAATCTGAATAGGTTCCTGATGGAAGCTGTAGGTGTGGCTTTCAGGATCCGGGAAGAATCTGCCTGCAACGGAACCTTCCATTACGGCTGCGTTGTCCTTATAGGCACTCAGCACGTAATCGTGATTCTTTTCATAGGTGTTCTTTATCATCTTGAATAAAGACTTTTCCTGAGGAACACCGTCGATTACCCAGTCTGCATTGAACACCTTATGACGGCAGTGTTCGGAGTTTGCCTGGGCAAACATGTAAAGTTCAACGTCGTTAGGATTACGGCCGAGAGCGGTAAAGCTCTTTACCAGATAATCCATTTCGTCATCGGAAAGTGCCAGACCGAGTTCAACGTTTGCCTTTTCAAGAGCGGCCTTGCCCTGTCCTAAAATGTCAACTGAAACAAGAGGCTTAGGATCCTGGGTACCGAAAAGCTGTTCGGCATCGTTAAGATTGGTAAACACCTGCTCCATCATGCGGTCATGAATCAGAGGCAGAATTTCATCAGCGCAGCCGCTGCTTTCACCTTCAATGTAGTAGGCAATACCTCTTTCGAGTCTGATGATCTTTGATAATGCACAGTTATGGGCAATATCGGTAGCCTTTGATGACCATGGAGAAATGGTTCCCAGGCGTGGAGTAACCACGTAAAGAGTACCCTTGGTTTCACTTTCATTAATATGTGGACCGTAAGTTAAGAGCTTAACCAGTACGTCTCTTTCCTGTTCGGTTAAAGGAGCACTGACATTGGCAAAATGAACGTATTCCGCATATACGGAATTGATCTTTAATCCCTTTTCCGCAAAACCGGATAAAAGCTTTTTGGTACGGAATTCAGAAAGAGCCGGAGCACCGTGTAAAATTTCCATAAGACTTCTCAATTTGAACGTATACAACAATCCGTGCATGGCACGGATTAAAGAAAAAAGTTAGTGATAAAAAACATGGTAATTATAGTTAAAATTGTGATAAAAGTACACATTAATGATGTACGGTTACGTCATTACATGTTATTCACGCGACAAATCGGATAAGATGCCGAATCCGGTAATAATAATTAACAAACCGTAAAGATAGTAGTATACTCTTTACCCGAATTTTCCGGGCGAACCCCAAATATCATTCCCGCAAACGGACCTTCCGGGTATCGGACACCGGCAGAGTGCCTGAAACCGGGGCTTTCGGCATTTTTACCTTTCCGTTCAGCCGTGCGGCACATGCATTCCCGGAGTTATTCGGCAAATAAAATTACAGAATAAAGGATTACAGCCATGAAAAGAGGATTGAAACTCTCCAGATTTACAGCAAGCAGACTGTCCAAACACAGAGTTCCGTCACTTGTTGCCAAGCGCAGAAACAGACAGCGCCGTCATGTTCTTTATACCATTCATTTTGAAAAGACCGAAGTTTAATGTCTGTTTTTCAGAATAAGACAATTCAGTCCCCGGACGTCCGGGGAGCGGACCGGAAAAAATCATTTTTTCCGGTCTTTTGTTTTCCAGAGGCTCCCGGTTAAAAAAACGTATTTTTCATACCGTTTTTGCTGTTCACAAAACAAACATTATTGTATAAATATTCATATTTACGCATAATTATTCATTTACCCAAAAACACTTCCTGCCATTGATAATCAGGCATTTTCACCGATTTTACGGATAATTGTCACCGAAAATAATTCGGACTTTTAATCATAAATTCTTGACATTTTATGCAATTAAAAAAATAATATGTATTTGCGTGTATTTTGGTTATTGCCAGATGTTGTTGCACACATATTTTTAGGTATTAACAAAATCCAGATAAATAACTTTTAGGATAACAAAATATGAAATTATTAAAGCCTGTAATGGACAGCGTTTTAGCCCGCAATCCAAACCAGCCTGAATTCCACCAGGCAGTTCAGGAAGTTTTAGAAACTCTTGAACCAGTTTTAGAAAAGCACCCAGAATGGGTAAAGGCCGGCATCATGGATCGTTTAGTTGAACCTGAACGTCAGATCATGTTCCGTGTACCTTGGGTTGACGACAACGGTAATGTACAGGTTAACCGCGGTTTCCGTGTTCAGTTCAACAGCGCTATCGGACCTTACAAGGGCGGTATCCGTTTCCATCCTTCAGTAAACTTAAGTATCATCAAGTTCTTAGGTTTCGAACAGATTTTCAAGAACAGCCTTACCACTCTCCCTATCGGTGGCGGTAAGGGTGGTTCAGACTTCGATCCAAAGGGCAAGTCTGACCGTGAAATCATGGCTTTCTGCCAGAGCTTCATGACCGAATTATCAAAGCACATCGGTGCTGATACCGACGTTCCAGCCGGTGATATCGGTGTTGGTGGTCGTGAAATCGGCTTCATGTACGGCCAGTACAAGCGTTTACGTAACGAATTCACCGGCGTATTAACCGGTAAGGGCCTCGGTTGGGGTGGTTCACTTGCTCGTACCGAAGCTACCGGTTTCGGTCTCTGCTACTTCATGAAGGAAGCTCTCGAAGCTAACGGTAAGAGCTTCAAGGGTGCTACCACCGTTATCTCCGGTTCAGGTAACGTAGCTATCTACGCTGCTGAAAAGGCAACTGAACTCGGCGCTAAGGTTGTTGCAATGAGTGACTCAAACGGTTACATCTACGATGCTAACGGTATTGACCTCAAGTTAATTCACGAACTCAAGGAAGTTAAGCGTGCACGTATCAAGGAATACGTAACCGTTCATCCTGAAGCTAAGTACGTTGAAGGCTGCCGTAACATTTGGGACGTTAAGTGTGATATCGCTCTCCCATGTGCTACCCAGAACGAAATCGACGCTGACAGCGCTAAGAAGCTCATCGCTAACGGTACCTGGGCTGTTGGTGAAGGTGCTAACATGCCTTCAACCAATGAAGCTATCGCTGTTTACCAGAACGCTAAGATCATCTTCGGACCAGCTAAGGCTGCAAACGCTGGTGGTGTAGCTACCTCTGCTCTCGAAATGAGCCAGAACTCACAGCGTCTTGAATGGACCTTCGAAGAAGTTGATTCTAAGCTCCAGCAGATCATGAAGAGCATCTACAAGGCTGCTTCTTCTGCAGCTGAAGAATACACCGGTGATAAGAACAACCTCGTTGCAGGTGCTAACATCGCTGGTTTCGTTAAGGTTGCCAAGGCTATGTACGCTCAGGGTATCGTTTAATACCTGCGTATCTGATGCATTAGTCATCTGAAACATACTGAAAAGGTCTCACCTTTGTGAGACCTTTTCTTTTTCAGACTTCACCTGTCTTATTCCTTCCCATATGACTCCGGGTAGCGGAAACTCTTATACCCCCGTACGCATCATTTGTCCGCAGCATGGGCGGCACGGAATCTCTTTTCAGCAATCTGACAGACAAACCACACAACGGCAGCCGTAATTATGGCATTAACCCCGCTGTTTCCGTATTTTATGAAATTACCGGCGAGAAGCCCAAGTATGGTTCCTGCCAGTGCGGGAATTCGGCAGATCGAATCAGGTGCTCCCCCGACGTACTTATGAGGGTAAAAGAAATAGTCCAGAATCATGATTATGCCGATTGCGGGAAGCGTGGCACTTAAAATGAGAAGCCATGACACGAAATTACTGTAAAGCCAGAAGGCACACACCGTTCCCACGACTCCGCCTGCCAGAACCATTTTCTTCTTTCTTACCGTAAAGATATTGGAAAGACCGAGACCTGCAGAATACAGAGCATTGTCGTTGGTTGTCCAGATATTGGCACCGAGAACCACGAACGCTGACAGAACCAGTCCCTGAGCAATCATGACGTAGAATATGTCATCCTTACCGGTAACGGCCCCGCCCACTGCTCCGAAAATCAGCATCAGTGAATTCCCCAAAAGGAAGGCAGCCACGGTAGATATCACGGCACTTTTTGAGGTTCGGGCAAACCTTGTGAAATTCGGAGTGGAACACCCTCCGGAAACAAAGCTTCCTATAACCATGCCAACCAGTGCATTCAGATTATGGATTACCGGATGATTGCTGAAAATATCCGAACAACCGTGAGTTCCCTCCATGGCAAGATAAATGGACCACATTCCCAGCACTATAATCAGCGGAACGGCTATATAGCTTATAATCTCCAGTCCCTTGAATCCGACATATGCCGACGCCGTCATGCATACCCCGGCACAGGCGATGATAACGTATGGAGAACAGCCGAAATATTCCGCCACGGGCTGGGAAAACATTGCCGAACAGACACCGAACCATCCGATCTGGGTAACGGAGATTATAAGTGAAGGAAATTTTGAACCTGTTGTGCCGAAAGACCTCCTGGCAAGCTGGTCAAAGGTCATCCCGGTTCTGGAACCTATAAAGGCAAGCAATCCCGTAAAGATCGCCAGAAAGATTCCGCCGAGTATAAGAGCCAGAACAAATTCGGTCATGTCAGCGCCCACCCCCATCTTGGCCCCGACATTCATACCTGTGGAATTAAAGGTAAATCCCATCATTACAAAGAGAAGCGGAATGAATCCCTTTCTGGCCGAAAGTGGAACAGGCTCAAAGGAATAGTCACCGTCAACTTCGCTGCGTGCGACGTCACCGCCGTCAGTATCTTTATTCATGACGCACCTGCCTTATAAGCTCTCCTGCTAACAGAGAGAATCCCTCAGAAAAAACGATACCGGCATTACTCGGTACCGTGCATTAATACCATGTCCATAAGATTATCTTATCTAATGCCTGACGCATTTCCCGAAAAAATCATGTGCTCAACTGACGCTTTTTTGATGAAGGTCTAGCAATCGGTAAAAAGAGAATCGGAGAAAGAATTTTAAGCCATCTGTCCCCGAGTCCGCTAAAAGACAAACGGAGCCACCTGTATGGTGATGAGAGGATTCGTTATCCTCTCAGTTATCCTTAATGGAGGAAACGTTACGGTTTTATTCAGCCTGCAATCAGGTCAAGCTCGGCCCGTACGGTATCTGCAGAATCAAGTTCAGGCGGCAGTGCGTTCATGTCCGTATTTTCCGCCTCATCGGTATAGAACCATCTTCCGTCTTCAAATACGAAGTTGGACACGCAGGTGCTTCTGACAACTCCTGATGCATCCCGGTATGACAGTTCATACCTGATCATGGCCTCGGTTCGTCCCGGATTAACCAGTACTCCGTTAACCTTGAGCCTTATCCACTTACCGCCGTTCTTTATTTCCCTGCTGAATTTTTTGGCAGTGGTATCCGGTCTGAAATCAGGATGCCAGGTCTTTAACAGATATTCCCCGTTGCTTTCACAGAATGCGCTGTAACGGCTCATCAGCACCTCCAGCGGAGATCTGTCCGTAACCCTGGCTCCTGTATGATACAGACCGCAGCAGCTGCGGTAATCCTTTCCGGTAAGACCACAGTGACATATGTTCTTTTTAATTACAGCCATGTTTTTTCCTTTTAATAATCCAGAATACTACAGTCCGTGTTCAGCATGCCCGAAGATCATGAACAGACTCTTTTATCCATTTAAGACTGACTGAGCACTGTCGGCAAATTGAGACATCTTTAAGTTCACCAGAGCCCTGAAAAAACACGGACCTGTCCGCATTCACCGATCTCACGTAAGCGTAATGAATCTGCCTCTCATTACAGTCAAAGTCCCGACTCTTACCGGAGCCGGGACCTTATCAGCGATTAGGCAAACCTGAAAAGCCGTGCCTTACTTCTTCTTTTTACGATCTCTTTTCGCCTTCTTCACAAAGTCCATCATACGCTTGCGCTTTCTGATCTGACTCTGGGTAAGTTTATTCTTCTTACCTTCAAACGGATTCTCACTGTCATGGAATTCCAGACTTATCGGAGTACCGATGATGTGCAGGCTCTTACGGTAGTAATTATTCAGGTAACGCTTGTAGGCATCGGTCAGATCACCTGTCTTGTTACCGTGAATGATAATACGCGGAGGATTGTAACCGCCGGCATGGGCATACTTGAGCTTAACGCGGCGACCGTTGGATAGCGGAGGCTGAAGCTCCTGGGTGGCCATGGTCAGAATGCGGTTGAGCTTGGAGGTACTTACTCGGGTGGTTGCTGATCTGTAGGCACTGAGAATGGATTCAAACAGATGTCCTACACCGGTACCGTGCAGTGCGGAAATAAAGTGTATTTCGGCAAAGTCAACGAAGCCCAAACGGAGTTCAAGATCCTGCTTAACCTTTTCCTTCACGTCCTTATCAAGTCCGTCCCACTTGTTAACGGCGATAACCAGTGAACGGCCACTCTGAATGATAAAGCTTAAAAGGCTAAGGTCCTGATCGGTTACGCCCGCATTGGCATCGATTACCAGAATGGTAACGTTACTGTCCTCAATCGCCTGAAGGGTTTTAACCACGGAGAACTTTTCCACTGCCTCGTTAACCTTCTTGCGCTTACGGACACCGGCAGTATCTATTACGATGTATTCCTGATCATCCTTCTTAAGAGGAATGTAGATGGAATCACGTGTTGTACCGGGCATATCGAACACGATAACGCGGTCCTCTCCGAGGAGACGGTTGGTTAAGGTTGACTTACCTACGTTAGGACGTCCGACAATGGCAAATTTTACAGGAAGATCGGAGAATGAACCGTCATGCTCTTCCTTCTCTTCGGCCTTTGCCGCTGCTTCATCATTACCTGAACCTTCACCTTCTGACTCGTTGGCATCACCGCCGTTCTGATGACGCTTCTTCCAGGCATGCCAGTCGAAACCGCCGGCTTCCTTGTCCATCGGAACATTGTCCAGGAATTCAAAGCCCTTTTCCCATTTGATTACGTCCGGATCATCAAAAGGCCCCGCTTCAGGAAGAAGATGCTCTTCACCGTCAGAAAGAACCGGTGCCAGCACTTCGTCAAGAAGGGAACTGAGACCGCGGCCGTGGCTTGCGGAAATAGGATAAATATTAGGAATACCCAGAGCATACAGTTCTGCAGTTGCCACGTCTGAATCAAGACCGTCAATTTTGTTTGCTACCAGTACGGTCTTTTTCTGGTGACGTCTGACATAATCGGCGATCATGTAGTCACCTGAGGTGAGACCGTTTCTGGCATCAACCAGGAAGAAAACAAGATCGGCCTCGTCAATGGCCAGCAGGGACTGCTCGGCCATATGGGTTTCAATACCCTCTTCACTGCCGTCAATACCGCCTGTATCAATCAGGATATATTCACTGTCATTATAAATTGCGCGGCCATATTTTCTGTCACGGGTAAGTCCCGGAAAATCAGCCACAAGCGCATCACGCGTTTTGGTTAAACGGTTAAACAATGTGGACTTACCCACATTCGGACGACCTACTAAAGCAACAACCTTGGACACAATCTGTTTCCTCATAATAATCAAAAAACTGGCTTATCCGCAGGATAAGCCGGTTCGGTTAATTTTTAATTTATTCACGGAATAACATGCACGGCAACACGGTACCGGACATACTATTCTTCTTTTTTCTCTTCAATGTCAACGGCGTAAAGAGTTCCGTCTCTTGACTGGAGATAGAGATAATCATCATCGCTTACCGGAGCGGCATAGAGGCCGCTGGAGTCAATCATGCGCATTGACTTGATTTCTCCGGTCGCATCATCCAGCAAATAAACATACCCCTCATAATCCCCTACAACCACATGACGCTTGAAATAAGCCGGCGCCGTAACGCCACGGTAGGTAAGACGGGTATTTGCCCATCTCTGGGTTCCGTCAACCCTGATGATGGAGTAGACATGACCGGATACGTCGGTAAGGGCGATATCGGTTGAGTCACTTGCCAGATCAAGACATGACGAATACTGTCTCTTCCACATTGAACTGAATTCAGGTATCAGGAATCCCTGGAAGTTACCGTTGAAAGCCACTGAGTACACTTCATTCATAATGCTGAGCGGTGTACTGTTCACGTCATTGAGACGTGCAATTCTGGTTGCACCGTTTGCATTATTAACATTCAGCTGATGAATAAGTACGCCTGTCTCCTGCGAAACGATGTTGACCTTACCGTTTGAGGTTCCGTAGATGACAACCTGGTCGGAAATCGCAACCGGGTTACTGTCTCCGCGCAGGGAAACGGTATTGCCGTCATTACCGTTGGCCCAGATTTTTTCTCCGGTCTCGGAATTGAAGGCGAGGAGCTGACCGGTAATCGTCAGAACGAATACCTTGTCATATCCGGCTGCCGGAGCTGCCATGACCTCCTGCCCTACTTCAGTCTTCCATTTCAGGGTGCCTTCCTCGGCATCGATGGCGTACAGATAGCCGTTTTCACTGGTAACGTAAAGAGTACCGTACTGAAGGACCAGACCTCCTGACAGACGGGCTGAACGACGATCGTCATTCTCATCCTCATCATCAAGATCAATATGCCATTCCCTTGAACCGGTCTCCCTGTCAAGTGCGAACACGTCACCGTTTCGTGAGGCCGCATATACCTTAACCTCATCCACCGCAGGCGTAAGTCTGGTATAGTAATTGCCGACACCTGAACCTACGGATGCACTCCATACGACAGTGGTTTCGACACTGTTGGTCACAATTGGAGCCGATACCGGCTTATACACGTCGACATCGGTGGAACAGCCTGCCGCAAGTGCCGACAGTGCTAATACCGTCCCTGAAATAAACTGCTTTTTAAAAAAGCTGAACATCTGATAATTCTCTTAACTCAAAATCCCTGCACATAACCGGTTACGGCTTACTGCTTTGCTGAGGCTTCCGCTTCAACAGTCTTTGCCGCAGCTTCTGCCGCATCATCGGCAACGGTATCTTTGACAGCAGCTTCAGCCGCAGGTTCAGTCACCTGTGCGGCATTTTTAGCGGCAGGCACACCCTTAACGGCATTGAGGGCATCCCTCTTCATCTTAACCACGGTGGTATCTTCATCTGCCTTGGCATATGAAAGAGCTTCATCGTAGTACTTGAAAGCGGCATTAAGGTCGCCTGAAGCATAAGCGGCATCCCCCCTTAATGAGGTAACTTCAAATCTGAATGAGTCATTGTTTCTGACTGCATTGAGAACGGCAACGGCATCATCAAACTTCTTGAGTTCAATGTCGATTCTGGCAATTCTTAAACGAACCACGTCATCAAGAATTGAATCCTTTGCGGCACCGAGACTGCCGTTTAACAGATCGGCGGCTTCCTGATACTTCTTTTCGCTTACAAACTGCTTTGCCAGTGAAAGAGCTGCGAGCTGACTGTATACGTCGTTACCGTGTTCACCGATGAAAGCCTTGACTTCGGCAACGTTCTTTTCATCAGCCATATTGGTGTTCATTACAACCCCATAGAAATCCACGGCATTCTGATATCTGATTTTTCTGGTATGGTCTCTGTACCAGAACACGGCGGTAATAATGACGAATGCCAGAATAACGCCCATGGCAATACTCTTCCAGTTATCATGCCACCACTTGCGAAGTTCTTCTTCTCTCTGTTGTGCATCAGCCTCAAAAACGTCCATTTATTATACTCCTGTTAAAATACGCTCTTAAAATAAGCAGCTGCTGCCGCCATTTCCACAGTCTGCTGTTCACCTGAACGCAGATCCTTGATACTAAGTACCCGGTTGTTTATTTCATCATCACCGATGATTACCGCAAAACGGGCACCTGACTTATCGGCATGGGCCATCTGTTTCTTGAACTTGCCGCCGCCGCAGTGTGTCATTATACCCAAACCCGGCAGTGCCTTTCTAAGATCAAGGGCAAGCTTTAACTGCTGACGTTCAGGTTCTTCGCCCATGGCACAGATCATGATGTCAACCGCAGGCTTACGCTGAACAAGCTGCAGGGTTTCAAGAAGAAGAATCATTCTTTCAAGACCTACGGCAAAACCAATCGCCGGAGTGCTCTGACCGCCAAGCTGCTCCACCAGTCCGTCGTAACGGCCACCGCCGCACACGGTACCCTGTGAACCGAGAGCATCGGTAACCCATTCAAACACGGTAAGATTGTAGTAATCAAGACCGCGGACCAGACGGCTGTTGAGCTCGTACTTAATGCCCAGATTTTCAAGTCTTGAGCACAGTCCCTCAAAATGAGCCCTGGTCTCCTCCCCGAAATAATCGCTTAACTTCGGAGCGTCCTTAAGTACGGCGATAACATCCTCATTCTTGGTATCAAGAACTCTGAGAGGATTGGTGTACATTCTGCGCTTGCAGTCTTCATCAAGAACATCCTGGTGCTTTTCAAGGAATGCAACCAGGGCATCCCTGTATGCGGCACGCTCTTCGGAGGAGCCGAGGGAATTAAGCTGCAGGCTTACGTGTTCGGTAAGACCGAGCTTTGCCAGAACTTCTGCGGTAAAGGCAATGATTTCAGCATCGATATCCGGTCCCTTCAGTCCGAACACCTCACAGCCGAACTGATGGAACTGACGGTAGCGGCCCTTCTGAGGTCTTTCGTGACGGAACATCGGTCCGGTGTACCAGAGTCTCTGTTCCTGACCGTGAATGAGGGAGTTCTCAAGACATGCCCTCACACAGCCGGCAGTACCCTCAGGTCTTAATGACAGTGAATCACCGTCGCGGTCGTTGAAGGTATACATTTCCTTTTCGACCACATCGGTAACCTCACCGATTGCCCTGCAGAACAGTCCGGTCTTTTCAACGATAGGGAAACGGATTTCACTGAAACCGAAAGAGGCTGCGGTTGATTTAAGAACCGCTTCAACCTGCTGCCACATACTGCTGTCCTGAGGCAGAAGATCATTCATACCTCTGATTGCGTTAATTTTAACCGCCACTTTATCTAGCTTCCTTTAAAAACATTATTCAAACCATATAATCACAAAATCATTGTGAGCCGGAAACATGTCCGGCTCACGGAACCTTTCGGCCGGGATCTGCCGGTTTTATTATTTTTCCGCATCGCCTTCCGATGCGCACCGGTAAGGATCCCGAAGTCCCCGGGCTAGGCCTGCTTTTTCGCAAGGTATGCCCTTATTCTCCTTTCCAGCTCATCAATAAGCTGTTCATTCGGAATTCTGTCAAGCCGTTCGCCATCCTCGTAGTAATAGCTTTTTTCCGCGGCACCGCATACTCCGAGATTAGCCCTTGAAGCCTCACCCGGACCGTTAACCACACAGCCCATGACGGCCACGTTCAGTGATTCGGTAACGTCTCCGAGTCTCTTTTCCAGCTCGTTCACCGTTCCGATAACGTCAAAGCCGCGACGGGAACAGGTAGGACACGCAATGAAATTAATACCTCTGGTACGCAGCTTCATCACCTTCAGAATGTCAAAGGCCACTCTTACCTCTTCTACCGGATCAGCCGCAAGAGACACACGCATGGTATCACCGATACCTTCCTTAAGTAACCAGGAAAGGCCGATGGCACTCATAACAGAGCCTTTTCTGAAGCCGCCTGCCTCGGTTATGCCGAGATGCAGCGGCTGCTCGATCTTCTGACTCAGGAGCTTATAGGCCTCGTATGCCACAAACACGTCTGATGCCTTAACGCTAATCTTGAAATCCGGGAAATCAAGATGCTCAAGGATTCCGATGTGATGCATGGCTGACTCAACCAGCGCTTCCGGAGTAGGCTCACCGTAGCGTTCAAGAATATCCTTCTCGAGAGAACCGGCATTAACGCCGATTCTGATTGGAATACCGTGCTCCCTGGCTGAGGAAACCACGGCACGCACCTTTTCGTCACTGCCGATGTTGCCCGGATTTATGCGCAGACAGTCAGCACCGTAATCGGCTACCTTGAGGGCAATGCGGTAATCAAAGTGAATGTCGGCAACCACCGGAATCGGTGAGCCGGCCCTGATTTCCTTAAAGGCCTCAGCAGCCTTGAGCGTCGGCACGCTGACGCGCACTATATCCGCTCCCGCTTCGGCAATTGCCCTTATCTGGGCAATTGTGCCGTCGATGTCGGTGGTATCGGTATTGGTCATACTCTGAACCGAAATCGGGGCATCACCGCCGACCGGTACGTTTCCTACCATGATACGTCTGGTTTTACGTCTCTTAATCTGTTCCGTTAATGTAATCATGACTTACTGTACAGCCTCTGTAATCACAACCTGACTTGCACGTCTCTTTATTTCAGCCTGGTCGGTAATCTTCGGTCCGACGACACCGCTCTTTGCGCTGTTTCCTGATGAAACGGCCGCACCGGTGCTCTTAGGAGCCGCAGGCTTCTTCTGATAGCCCATTTCATCTGCAAGAGATACCACCTGACCTGACTTGAGACTGCCTGATTTCACGCCGGAAGCAGCAGTCTTAGGCGCAGTTGCGGTCTGGCTCTGAACAGGCTTCTGAACAGGCTTCTGGGCAGGCTTTGCGCTCTGCTTTGACGCAGATGTCTGAGATGCGCGGGCAGGTTTCTGATATCCGAGTTCATCGGCCAGTGATACAACCTGACCGGACTTGAGTCCGGTTGATTTTGCCGGCGCTGCGGTCTGAGTTCTGGTCTGAGCCTTACGTTCAGCACCTGCGGCTGTATTCTGAACCGCGGACTTGGATGTGCTTACCGCTGTCTTTGCAGTCTCACTGCGTGATGCGTTCTGAGGCTTAACCTCCTTTCTGACGTCAGCAGTTTTTTCAGGCTGACGGGCAGGCTGATGCTGAACTGCATTACCTGCGGCAGGAACGGTTTTGGCGACAGGAGCACCTGCGGTTCCGGTCTTTCTTACCGTCTCGGTTCTTGGTGCGGCAACAACCGGAGCCTCAGACGGCTCAACGTCAGGAAGACTTTCAAATCTGATTTCCTCTTCAACGATTACGTCACCGCTTTCAGGACCGACAACCACCCCGGAAGCCGCCTTCTGCTGAGCAGGAGCAGTCACTGCGGTCTGTTCAGGTTCCTTAGGCATGGTGTCTGCCATCTGCACCTTAGGAGCAGCCGGCTGCTGCGCGGCTGGGGCCTGCTGAACAAGAGGAACCTCCACCGTCTGCGGAGTATTTGCTGCAGGAAGCTCTATCACGCCGCTGCCACCGTTCTGCGGAATCTGCAGAACACCGTTTTCAGGTGCAGCGTTATCATTCTTTCCTGAACCGGAGGTCAGTGCCAGAATGGCTGCCGCCAGCAGGCCGAGAACCACGGCACCGCCCACATAAACCTTTCTGTCAATAACGTAGGTTTCGCCTGATGCGCCCTGGATCTGTCTTATCTTGTTGATTTCATCCACGCCGATGTCGACGGACAGGTATTTTGCATATGCGAGACAGTCACCAAGCTTAAGATGACCGAAACGCCCCTTTTCCATATCGTTAAGCAGATAACTTCTGATGTTTAACTGCTCTGAAGCCGTTGTGAGGGAAACATTGTTTCTTTCACGTGCTTCCCTGTACATGTTGCCGAGAAGCTGGGCAGCTTCGCTGCCTGCACTGTTGTTTATCATTTTCCGTTTAAACCTCTACCCCGTTTCTAGTAATCGCCGGCCTTGAATTTCTTGGCTTCATCGCTCTTAGGGAATACCTTGAGAAGCTTTCTGCCGTATATTTCGGATGAAGCATACTCACCCATCTTCTGGGAAATTCTGATTTTAAGGAACAGAGTCTGCGGTGTGTCCCTGTGCTGGAACATGTCATAGTTGCGCATGAGTCTGTCCGCCTTCTCATAATCCCCGTTCTCGAAGCTGAAGGTGGCGTAGTTGAACAGGAGTGACGGAGCATTGCCGCCGTAGCTCATTGCCTGTTCAAAGTATTTCCTTGATTCATCTATCTTTCCGGCTTCATATGCACATGTTGCCGCTGCCTCGTAGGCCATGCTCATCTGGGCAAACTTAGGAATTGAAACTGCCTTAAGCAGGTTGTTCAGACCTTCGTCACGTCTGCCTCTGGAACACAGAAAACTGCCGTAGTGGGTATAGCTCATGCCGGATTCAGGATATTCCTTGATTGCCAGCTGATACTTCTTTTCGGAATTGCCGTAATCACCCACGATATCGTAATAGCGTCCCCAGGCAAGATGCAGTGCCTCAAGATTCGGAGAATAGCTTTCGGCAATGTTAAGATTTTCCTTTGCCGAACTCATTTCCCTCTGCTGCATAAAGCTGTATGCCAGATTGATTCTGGCAAGTGATGCCTTTTCATAATCAATATCATCCGCCTTGCGGACAATTTCATTGCCGTTTTCATCACGGCCAACAATTATTTCCTTGGACGTTATACATCCCGTCAGCAGCCCCGTGGCAACTGCCGCCAGTAATAATCTGTTCATCATGTTCATTAGCTGTGTCCCTTTATATTTATTTAAAATCTGCCGTCCTTTACGGAATTTAGGAATCCTTACAGATCCTTTCCGCTGAAGGTGGCTATTTTCTTCAGTTTATTCTTCACTTCGCCGGCCAGCTGTCCGCAGGCGGCCTTTATGTCATCACCTCTGGTCTTGCGGGTGACGACGGTATATCCGTAATCCAGAAGGATTCTGTAGAATCTGTCAATATCCGCAGCCTTCGGCTTGCTGAATCTGCCTGCTTCATGCGGATTAAACGGAATGAGATTAATCTTGCACGGAGTATTGGCCAGAAGTTTTGCCAGCTCGTGCGCATGCTCAGGTCTGTCATTTACTCCGGCAAGCAGGATGTACTCTATGGTAACCCTGCCGCTGTTGGCATTGGACTTATCCACATATCTCTTCACGGCAGCCAGAATGTTGCTGATGTTGTGCTTATCATTAAGAGGGATAAGTTTACTTCTGAGTTCATCATTCGGAGCATGAAGTGAAATGGCCAGTGCCACGTCTATGGCATCACCCAGTCTGTCAATTCCCGGAACCACACCGGCAGTGGAAATGGTTACCCTTCTCTTGGACAGTCCGAAGCCGAAGTCATCAAGCATGATCTTCATGGCTCTCACGGTATTGTCAAAATTCAGAAGAGGTTCACCCATTCCCATAAGAACCACGTTATCAATGGCTCTGAATTTCGGATTCGGGGTAAAGCCTATAACGGAGGTAGCCCTCCACACCTGCCCGATAATTTCGGAGGTGGAAAGATTACGGTTAAAGCCCTGAGCACCGGTGGCGCAGAACGCACAGTTAATCACGCACCCGACCTGAGTTGACACGCACAGCGTAGCCCTGTCACCGTCAGGGATGTACACGGTCTCAATCAGCTGACCGTCTCCGGCGTCCAGAGCCCACTTAATGGTTCCGTCGCTGCTGCGGTACTCCGCCTTGATTTCAGGAGCCTTTACGTATGCACATTCAGAAAGCTTTGCCTGCATGGCCCTGTTGATATTGGTCATTTTGGTAAAATCATCAGCACCGAAATGATATATCCATTTCATAATCTGATCCGCCCTGAACGGCTTTTCGCCCATTTCGGCCACAAAAGCCCTCAGACCGTCGCGATCCAAATCCAATAAATTAATCTTACTTTCTGACATTATGACAACAACTTACCCGAGTTTAATATAAACACAATTATTTGCGTGATTATATCAGAATACACGATAACTGTCCCATTTTTATTTATATGCAACTGGGTTCCGAGCCGTCTTTGTCCGCAGAATAAAAACGCCGGTGATTTTTCTGAAAACACAGGCTTCCTGCAGCAATCCGGAATCCGGGATCATATTCCACCGGTCAGTACAGCACGGACAAAAATGCAGGAAGGCAATGACAGCGGATGTCTGAGCTTAATATCCGGAGAAAACCCCTGTTGCATTATAAAAATACGTTTTGAATAAAGAAAAAGCTCCGATACCATGGAGCTTTCCGTTATTTAATGATTTAAGCTTCTGAAGGCTTATCCTTAACACTCAGTCTCACCGATCCAGAAAATCCAGATTTCCGGTTTTCAAAAGACTGTCCACAAATTCCGGCAGAGTGGTTCCGGCCTTGCCGTAAATACCTCTGTCAAAGCTTCCCGCGGTTGCGGACTTTTCCAGATTGAATTCAATGTTATAGGCTCCCAGGGCATGTGTCATTCTCGCAAAATTTGCGGCAGGATAAACAACTCCGGAAGTACCTATCGACATGAACAGATCACAGTCACGAAGCAGCTCGTCAATATGTTCCATATGGTAAGGAATTTCCCCGAACCACACGATGTGCGGACGCATGGCGGCCTCACCGCACTTCGGACATCTGGTATCCACGGAGGAATCCTTATCCCAGTCGACAACTGCTCCACAGCTTTCACAGCTTATGCGCATCAGTTCACCGTGCATGTGAATGACATTTCCGGACCCTGCGGCCTCATGCAGATTGTCAATATTCTGGGTTATCAGACATACGCTGCCCTTTTTCCATTCATTGGCAAGACGGGCAAGCGCGAAGTGGGCCGGATTTGGTCTGACATTGAAAAGATTACGCCGCATCCTGTTGTAAAACTCATGAACCAGAGGTCTGTTTCTCATAAAGCCCTCATAGGTAGCCACGTCCTCGACCCGGTGCTGCTCCCATAGTCCGGTTTCCGATCTGAACACCGGTATTCCCGATTCGGCGGAAATTCCGGCTCCGGTAAGTATCAGTATGTTGCGAATTTCTTTCATGTTTACCTCCGAAAAAAGCAGTCCGCATCACCGGAACCGCATATACATGCCGAAAAAAGACGAAAACCGGTCAGGGACCGGCTCCGGCATCATCAATCATACGCAGGGAACGGCACTCATGTCCGTCCCGATGTCATTAAGCCGATGATAATTATCTGGTACGTGGACACAGTTCCTCATCGGTAAAGAAATACGCTATTTCCTTTTCGGCAGCCTCAAGACAGTCTGAACCGTGTACGGCATTCTGATCTATGCTGGTGGCATAGTCGGCCCTGATTGAGCCCGCACGGGCCTTCTTCGGGTCAGTATCGCCGATAACCTCACGATGACGCTTTATCGCATCCTCTCCTTCAAGAACCTGAACCATGACGGGACCTGACATCATGAATTCCAGCAGTTCCTCAAAAAAAGGCTTGGAACGCAGATGGCAATAAAAACCTGAAGCCTCCTCACGGTTGAGATGAACCATTTTGGCGGCAACAATGCGCAGACCGGCATTTTCAAAACGGTGATAGATGTCGCCGATGAGATTGCGAGCCACAACATCAGGCTTGATGATTGAAAATGTTCTTTCTAATGCCATATACCCTCCTTTATGAATAACACTTTGCCGATCCTCTTCCTGAACCGCCAGGGGCGGCAACCGGCATATAACGGTACGGCGTTTCACAATCGTTCCGCTCTTCCCCGTCCCGACGGTCGGGACTTTTATCGCGGAGCCTGACGGAATCCGTAAACTTTTAATCTAGAATAATTCAAAAAACGCCTGCGGTAAGGCCTCCGCATTCAAAATGTGATCTTTGATATTCACATCCGCCGTGATTTTTGAAGTATATCTACATCACCGGCCGGGATGCATGTACGCACACACCTGACAGTCATTCAAAAGGACAAGACGGCAGACTGAAAAAGAAAATCCCGGAAAAGGTTAATGAAAACACCTTTTCCGGGATTTGTCGGCTTACTGACCTGAATTAAGGACAGTGAATTACCATCCTACCGTCTTCCGGCAAGCTTTCTGATGAATGCGGCAACGGATCTGGCTCCGTGTCCCATGGCTCCAATCTGATAGATGTCATTAGGAGTCTTGCGGTAACTTGCCGCCAGGTCTATGTGCAGCCATGAATTCCACTTTTCGGAAGGAACGAATCTGCTGAGAAATGACGCAGCAGAGGTGGCTCCGGCAATACCGTCACCGGATGCGGAATTGGTTATGTCCGCAAGCTGTGATGAAACCAGTCCCAGATGGAATTTATCAAAAGGCAGAGGCCATGCATACTCATTTACGGAAGCGGCACTTCTGACGAATTCGCTGCTCAGGTCGGCATTGAGACTCATTGCCGCATTATAGTCCCTTCCGAGAGCAACCTTTGCCGCACCGGTAAGCGTGGCCGCGTCAATGATGTATTCGGCCCCGGAATTACCCGCACGGATGAGACCGTCGGCAAGAACCAGACGTCCTTCGGCGTCGGTATTGTCGATTACCACGCTGACTCCGTTCGGATAACTGATTATGTCACCCACTCTCATGGCCTTTCCCGAAACCATGTTTTCCGCACAGCACAGCCATGCCTTTACACGTCTGTCGAAACCTGAGACGGCAAGAAGTGCCAGTGAGGCGGCGACAGTGGCGGAGCCGCCCATGTCCGTATGCATTGAACGCATCAGTTCAGACGGCTTGAGACTGTATCCGCCGGTATCAAAGGTTATGCCCTTGCCGACAAGAGCGGCAAATACCGGTGCGTTTTCATCACCGGTAGGATTGTAATCCAGCTCATAAAGACACGGAGGATTGTCACTGCCGCCGCCGACGGTCATGAGTCCCGTAAGATTTTCTGACTGCAGTCTGTCACCGGTATATGCCTTAACCGTCAGGGCATTTCCCGTTATGGCATTCAGACTGTTGAGATAAACGATGTATGAAACCGGATTAAGTGCCGAAGCCGGTTCATCAATCGTATCCCTTAACCAGGTGATTATGCTTCTTACGGTTCTGAAGGATTCGGTATCGAGATCCTGCGGATAAACGATGTCGGCTCCGTTCTTAATGCTGCGGAAACCGAGGAAGAAGGACATGGCATCTTCTTCTGTCCATTTAAAACCTTCCCTGTCGGCAAGTTCAACCCTGCGGTATCCTGCAGACGAAATATTCTTACCGGCCGCCTGAACGGCTCTGAGATAACTCTTCTTTTCCGCGGTATCCGCATGAATAAAGGCACCTTCTTCCGAATAGCTGAGGGCACAGTCCTTAAGATATGGAGCGGTCGCGGTTCCCGGAGCTGCCTTAAAAACCTTAAGAACAAAGAAATCTTCTGTATTTTCCATTTAATCATTCCAAGATAGGAGATAATCCAACTAAAAAAGCGCCGCCGATTTACGGCGGTTGCCGCCCCGTGCACTCAGACGGAGTGCACGGGGAATAACGCTGTCTGTTTAAACCTTCCAGAGACTGCCGAGTTTACGCTGCTTCTGATATTCCTCCGAAATCACGCCGATGGCATAATCGATTTCCTCTTCCGTGGTAAAACGACCGAGGCTGAAACGGATGGAACTGTGGGCGTCGGCATCGCTTAAGCCCAGAGCCTTAAGCACGTACGAAGGATTGAGAGACGCCGAGGTACATGCGGATCCCGTGGATACCGCTATGTTTCTCAGAGCCAGCATGAAGTTCTCTCCGTTAATACCGCGGAAGGTGACATTGAGATTTCCGGGAAGACGGGAATTCATTGTACCGTTCACTGATGTTTCCGGAAGGGAAAGAAGAGCTTCGGCAAGACGGTTTCTGAGACCTTCGATTCTCTTGTTTTCCTGTTTCATTTCGGCCTTTGCCAGAGCAAAGGCTTCACCCATTCCCACAATCTGGTGAGTGGCCAGGGTACCGCTGCGCATACCCATTTCATGTCCGCCTCCCCTTATTACGGGATTTGGTCTCTGAGCCCCCTTTCGGACATAAAACGCACCTATGCCCTTCGGTCCGTAGACCTTATGTGCACAAAGTGACAGATAATCCACAGGCATGGTGTTTACATCAATTCTGACCTTGCCGGCGCTCTGTGCACAGTCGCTGTGGAAAAGTGCACCGTGGCTTTTGGCTATTTCCGCAAGTCTGCTGATGTCCTGCACGACGCCAATCTCGTTGTTGGCATGCATGAGACTTACCAGCAGGGTATTGTCGTCAATTGCTTCCTCCAGCATTTCCGGAGTCACAAGCCCGTCAGCATCAGGCTTCAGATATACCACTTCGTATCCCAGGGTTTCCGCATAATGACACGGGTCAAGCACGGCCTTGTGCTCAATTGCCGAGGTTATTATCTTCTTTCTGCTGCCGCCGAGACTGGCGAGAGCAACCCCGGTAACAGCCAGATTGTCACATTCGGTGGCACCTGAGGTAAATACAATCTCCCTGGTATCGGCACCGATGAGATCGGCTATCTGTCCTCTGGCAATATCCACGGCTTCGGCGGCCTGCCACCCGTATATGTGTGATTTGGAAGCGGGATTACCGAAGGTTCCCTCAAGACACAGGCATTCAGCCATCTTCTTTGCGACCCTTGGATCCACCGGAGTAGTGGCAGCATAATCTAAATAAACAGGAAGTTTCATGGATATTCCACCTAAAAAATCAGATTCAGACAATCTTGAATAAATACAAAGTGATAAATTAACCGGCTGAAATTATATCACTCCTCACATTTTTATAGAACAGAACTGTTCGGAACACGAATCCGCCTTTGGCAATTTACCGTAAGCGCAGAGGATAAGACACCGCAGGAGACGATGTGAAAGAATAAGAACGGAGGACATCTCCGCATATTTTACGAAGAATGTCCTCCACGGGACGGCACCTCAGAATGATGCCCGTCCGTCCGCACAAAAGCCCGAAAACGGTCAGTCCGTGCTATTTATACATGGCGTAGAGTGAGGCTCCGCCCGTAAGAACTGATGTTCTGTATCCGTTTCCGGCAAGAATTCTGGCGGCGTTCCAGGCCCTGACTCCGACGGCACAGGTTATGATTACCGTTTTGTCCTTCGGTATTTCCGCAAGACTGTCCCTCAGGGTTCCGAGCGGAATGTTGTTGAAACATGGCAGTCTCAGGGACATAACCTCTGACGGCTCCCTGACGTCCAGAAGATAATATTCCCCGGATCTGCCGCCGTTCCGCTCCATATCCTCAATAATCCGCAGCAGCTCCTGAATCTCCGTCTGAGATTCCAGTCCCAGATCAATGTTCTCAGCGGTAAACCCAAGCATGTTGAGCGGAGACTTCGGGGCATTGAACTGCGGTGCATAGGCCGCATCAAGTTCCATAAGATCACGGTATGTTCCGTGTTTAAGAATCAGAGCCGAAACCGCATCAATAACCTTGTCAACCGATGCGGAACCGACGGCCTCCACACCGAGAATCCTGCCGCTCTTTTTTTCAAACATCCCCTTGATGAACAGGAATCCTGCTCCCGGGAACCAGCCGACATGCGACTTCTGTGAAACCAGGGCCGTGAAGAAATCCTTTCCCCTTACAAGACCGGAGGCTTCAAGATACTCTGCACCGAATCCGGTAATTCCGGCCTGAAGATTAAAGGCCTGAACTATGCCGCTTCCGGTTGTTCCCGGGAATCCGGAAACCTCCTCAAGTCCCGCGATTCTGCCGGCGATTATTCTGGCTCCGCGCACGGCCGGACCTGCCAGGGCACTGCTTACGGGCTTACCCGTCACGACATGATTTAAGGCAACAATATCACCCGCCGCATAAATGCCGTCAACTCCCGTTTCAAAATAAGAGTTCACCCTGATAAAGCCCTTCTCATCCGTGCTGATGCCGGTATTTTTCAGGATGTCCGTATTCGGTCTGATTCCAAGGGCAAGAACCGCCAGATCACTCTCCACGCGTGTTCCGTCGGTAAGCTCCGCATCTACAGTCTCCCTGCCGTCTGCGGAACTTACGGTAAACCCCTTAATACCAGTTCCGGTTCTGACATCCACGCCGTTTCTTCGGAGATGTTTTGTCATCAGTCTGCCGAGTTCGGAATCCATGACTCCGAGAACCTCAGACTTCAGTTCAACAAGCGTCACGCTGACTCCCGAACGTATCAGATTCTCGGCAAGCTCCACACCGATAAAACCGCCGCCGGCTATGACTGCCGACTTAATCCTGCCGGACACCACATCCTTTCTGATGGTGTCGGCATCCTCTATGGTTCTCAGTGTTTTTATCTGCGAAAGATTAGCCCCCTTTATGAACCCCGGAACTGCAGGAGACGCACCTGCGGCAATAACAAGACTGTCATAGGAATCAGTGATTATTTTTCCGTCCGCGAGACGTCTCACGGTCACGGTTCTGTCTTCGGGATGAATTTCAAGAACCTCATGCAGAGGTTTTACGTCAACATTGTATTTGTTTACAAAAGCTCCGACGGACGTAACCACCAGAGACTGTTTTCCGGGAAGAACCCCGCCGATATGATACGGAAGACCGCAGCTTGCATATGAAATATCCGGGCCTTTCTCATAGATGACTATTTCGCAGTGTTCATCAAGCCTTCTGAGCCTTGCCGCAACGGTTGCGCCTGCGGCGGAACCGCCTATTATGATTGTTCTGGACATCTGTATTCCTTATTTTCAGTTGTAAAAGGGAACATCGGATACACCGACATTCCGCCAAAAAATCTTACCGATAAACACCAAAATGTCCGTTTGGAATACCGCACCGGACCTTACGTCAGCAGCTTCGTGAAGGTTCGGTCAGCATCCTGAAAGAACCGTCTCTTTCTTTTTATTATCCGTGTGACGGTTCAGTTCTGCTTTTTCTTTTTCAGAGAGGATTTCCGCCGGGTACTATTTTCCGTTAAGCACGGAAATATAGACGGAATCATCCTGCATCTTTACGTCAATTTTTTCGTCAGACTTAATCAGTCCCTTGACCACCATTCCCAGTCTTAAAAGCTCCTGGAGATCCAGCCCGTCGGCCCTTAACTCCTGACCTTCGTGATCCCTTAAGGCAGCCAGCTTGAAATTACAGTTGGAGCAGTTCACGTCCAGAAGTTTGTTGTTTGAAATAACGCCCACGTCATACAGAACCTTAAGGAAACGGTATACTGTTGACATTCCCAGTTCAGGATTTCTTGACTGGGCCTCATAATAGAGTTCCTTGGTACAGTTAAAAGTTCCGGAAAAAAGCAGATCAAGCAGCTCAAGACGCTGCTTTGACATTCTTACCTTTGCCTTTTTAAGCTTGTCAAGACACTCGGCCTTGGCGTCGTGCAGGGTAAAGCACTCATTAATGTTCTTGTTTACGTCAGTCATCAGGATATTCCGAATCCGTTATATTGGTATAAGATTGTTCAGATCATGAAGCGCTTATCAGTCTGTACTCAAGCTGTCCGTGAACCGATATCGCATTACTGCCCAGAACGGCATCGAGCTCATTCTGTTCCAGCCAGGTATATATAATCAGATCATGGGTCATTATGTTCAGGTTAACCGACTGCAAATCCTTAATCCGCCTGAGCATTCCGGAAAGACTTAATGCGCACATCGGACAGTCTATTCCCAGAACCCTGTAATGATATCTCATAATTAAATACCATCCTTTCTGTTAGCAACGGCTTACACCTATAATAAATTCATTCATGGTAAAAATCAACTAAAAAGGCGGAGCCCTTCAGTTTCCGGGATCCGCCTTTAATCACCTTAAGTCTAATAATATAATCTTACTTTCTGCGTCTTCTCACGAAGATACCGGCACCGGCCATAAGAATGAGATCAAACAGTCCGATGGCACCGCCGCCCTTCTTGCCTGAAGAACTGCCGGTATTTTCTGAAGGAGTTGAACCAACCTCTTCTTCACTTGAACCGATATTGTTCTCTTCTTCGGTAACGCTTACCGGAATATAGCCGCTGAAGTCACTTTCGGCAAGGTTCTTACCCTTGATTCTAACTTCATAGCTGCCTGCCTGAATGAACTTGAGATCAACGGTTGCATCGTTGGAAACCTGATTGTAGTCCACACCGTCGGTTGCGTCGCAGTCAACAACATAGCCGCTGAAAATCTGACATACGCGTTCGCCGGAGGTCTTTACGTTCTGGTCAGGAAGTCTTACAACCTGGACGGTAGCCTCATGAGAAATGTTTGAAATCACAAAGCTCATGATCTTACGGCTTTCAATTGAAACCGGGGTTCTGTCATCGGAATCTGACTGCACGAAACGGATTTCGCTATTTTTGGTCTGATTCTGACTTCCGTTTTCAACCTTTACCGGAGTACTTACATACGGATTGTTCACGGTTACCTGCTTTACTGCCTGATGCTGCACGTTCTTTTTGTCGGTAACGACAACCTTAACCTCGTGGGTACCGGCTACGGTAAACTGATGGCTCAGTGAGCTCTGAGAACCGTTAACCTTTTCACCGTCAATATACCATGAGTATGATGAGGCTTCGGCATTCACCAGAGAGGTGGTAAACACGGCAGTTTCATTGATGTTTACATTCGTGCTTCCTGAAATGGTGAATTCAACAACAGGTTCCTCGGCAGCAACAATGGTAACGGTTACCGCCTGTGAACCTGAAAGGCCTTCTTCATCGTAAACGGTAAGGGTCACAACGTATGTACCTGCGGTTTCAAACTTATGGGTGAAGCTGCTGTTGGTACCGTACTTCGTACCGTTAACCGCCCATTCATATTTCTTTACGGCCTTGTCATCAGTTGAACTTGAACCGTCGAAGGTCATTTCGGTGCCTTCTACGGCCTCGGTCTGCTTTGTACTGATTCTGGCAATAGGAGCGGCATTGTCATCAACAACGGTAATGGTTACGGCACCTGTTGATTCAGCCTTGCCGTCACTTACCTTAACGGTAAACGTGGTGGTTTCGTAAAGGGTTTCGGTAATTACGGCACCGGTCTTGCCGTTTGACCACAGGAACGTTAACTGATCGTTATCCTCATCTGCTGAACCTGAAGCATCAAGAGTTACGGTGGTACCGCTCTTGACGGTTCTGTTCACGTTATCTGCAGATGTTACCACGGACACGCCGGGAGCATGGTTCACCACGTCCTTCACGGTTATGGTTACGCTGGCCTTTTCAGAAGTATTGCCGTCCTTATCAGTTACGGTAAGGGTGTAAACGGTGGTTGCCTCAGGCTGAACGGTAATTGAAGAAGAGGTTTCCCCTGTGCTCCAGAGATAGCTCAGTTCATTACCGGTTGAGGAGGTTCCCTTGAGAACAAGACTTTCACCCTTGTTTATCTCAGTTTTGTCAACCGTGATTTTAGCCACCGGCATGATGATCTGAGGAACGTCAACAGTGAAGTTCTTTGTTACGGTATGAACATCTGATGCTGATCCGTTTCTGCTGATCTTAAGCACAACGGTATAGGTGCCGGACTGCTGGTAGGTATGTGAAACGCTGAAGGTTTCTGAAGAAGATGAACCGTCTCCGAAATCCCAGCTGTATACAAGACCGCAGTCAGGGCCTGAACCGAAGGTCTCCAGACACTGTTCGGACACCTTGACTCCGGTTGAGGTTACCGGAGATGTGCAGTTCTTTCTTTCACCGAAATAGGTATTATCTGTAAGATTAACCGTACCACCCTGAACTGTTGCCAGGAAATCAGCCTGCAGATACCAGAACGGATCCACGGCACATGCCAGCTGTTCAACGTTAACGGTTACGGACTTGGTGGCGGTTGCACCGTCATTATCGGTTACAGTTACGGTGTAAACAGTGGTTTCATCAGGAGTTACCGTAATCTTTGACGAAGTCTCGCCGGTGTTCCACTTATAGGAAACAATGGAACCGTCGGAGTCGGTTGAACCTGAAGCATCAAGAGTCACGCTTTCACCCTGCTTGATGTTCAGTGATGAAGCGGAAATTACCGCAGTCGGAGCCTTGTTTGAATTATCAAGCTCTGCAGGGGTACCGGTTCCCATCTTGGTACCGTCAACCCATACGTCGCCTACTGAATTGAGTACGAAGTTTCCGTTGCTTGAGCTCTTGTACCAGCTGTTGCCGCAGTCGTTGAACAGGAATTCCAGTCCGGAGATTTCGGCACCGAAGCTTTCGGTATCGGTGTAACTCCACCAGCCGTTCTTCTGTGCTGTCATGGCAGCGCCCGGTGCGGCAGTCCAGCCCTTGTCACCGGTCTGAGGAGTACCGCGGTAGTGAACGCAGACACTGGTAAGTGATGATGCAGGCTTGAAGTAGAAGGTAACAGGGGTAACGATATCGGTAGGAGCCCCTTCAGTTATGCTGCCGTCCTTTCCGATGACGTAGGTTCCCTTGCTGAGACAGGTGCCGGAGTTACCGTTATAGTAAGAACCGCCGTTTTCCCTGACCCTGATATCGGCACAGGTGGCATCACGGGTATAGGTCACGGTGGTCTTGAAATAGGTGGTGTCCCCGACCTTCTTCATTTCCACGCCGTTCCAGTCTGAAGTACCCTTGTCCTTGTGTTCAAGGTATACGGAAGTAACTGATTCATCACCTGCTTTGGCGTAAACGGTTACGCTGTCAGTAAGCACGACGGAACCGTCGGTAAAGAACATGTGTGAACCTTCGATTTCACCGTTAACGTCTTCAATGTAGGCACCGTCTACCAGATTGTATCTGCCGGCACCGACGTAGGTGTGGTTGATTTCACTTCTGGTAACATTACCGCGGGTATCGGTAGCTTCCATGTAGTAGTCAACCAGCTGGTCCCTGAAATCGCTGATGTAGGCATAATAGGTGCTTGCAATCTTCTTGGCCGGTATTACCTTATAGTTGAGACTTACCTCATTATCCTGCCAGGCCACACCGTTCATGTCAGGAGTCAGATCCCTGACCTTGGTGTCATATACTTTCCATTCACCCACTGCATCACCGCTGATACCGAGTGCCTTTGGATCATATACGCGCGGAGCGATGTCGGTAGGACCCATGCTCTTGTTCTTGTGGGCACGGACGTAAACCTTGACATCCTTTATGCCGCTTACGTCATAGGCATAGGTATAAACGGCAAAGGTATTGTCGGCATACATAGGAGTCCAGCCTTCAGCCTTGCCGCTGTTTGCGGAACCCGGATTGGTAGGATAGCGCTGAACCCACCACATTGAAGGTCCGGTCTTGTCCTTTGCCGCATTCTTGGTAACATAAGGTTCGGTAAAGTACAGTGACTGGTTGAAGCCGAGAGAAGGCTTCACGTTATCATCGGTATTTTCATCATAGTAACCAAAACCTGAATCAATTGATGAAATCAGGAAGTACCAGCCGAGTTCCGCAGGATTTGCGCCGCCCCTGTAATCATTCTGCTCATCACCCTTTACAGGATATGACATCATGTAAGGGTTAAGCTGATTGCCATCGTAGGTAACCTGCTTTTCGGCATCTGTTGAAGGAGACCAGTAGTTAGGATGATCATCAAGCCAGATCTGCTCTGCGGTGACGGCGTAGTTTTCCGCTGCCTGAAGCAGGGCAAAGTTTC
Organism: uncultured Ruminobacter sp.; assembly: GCA_902764345.1. Taxonomy (GTDB): domain Bacteria; phylum Pseudomonadota; class Gammaproteobacteria; order Enterobacterales; family Succinivibrionaceae; genus Ruminobacter. Next base: position 7,637 of record CACWVT010000008.1, on the reverse strand, counting down.
TTTCCAGATAATGGTAACCGTATTCCATGGAAACGGCATGTCCCATAGGGGTTCCGGCAAAATTCACCGGCATTTCGAATTCGGTACCTAAAGCCTTGTTGAAATCACTGAGCTGTCCTTTCCATACACCCATCGGAATATGCCAGTGATACCAGTCAGGATCTGATGAGGAATCACGGGTATCAACCCATGAACCGTCCTGAATGTGCTGAATGTCGGATTCAGGGATTGGATAGGCCTTAAGATATTCCTCCACACCCATACCGACGACTCCGTCGGCACTGTATTCGGAACCGGAAGCCAGCCAGGTGCTGATTGAACCGGCACGGCCTTCACCGTTATCACCGTCATGGGCAATTACGTAGTACATGGTTCTGCCATTTGCGTCTGCAACGTAGTTTGAACGTTCGATTTCGGTGTGCGCGTTTGCCTCACCTTCCCAGCCTTCAAGCCAGGAACCGTTCTGATCCACCGGAATGGCGGCTATCTTATCAGCCTTGCCGGTTACGGGATCAACATACTGAACCCAGTGAGGAATGTCGCAGAACGGGAACTTATTCACAATCTGCTGCTGTTCATGAGACATGCCGACCCTTACCCATTCACCTGCTTCGTATGTATTCTGCAGATCAGCCCTGTTCGGAGGGGATACCAGGGTATCATATGAAGGATCCTTATAGTTGTACGGGTAGTCCTTCAGGGTTCTTGAGAAATGGTTGTTACCCACAACAGACCATTCAATGCCGAGCTTGGTAAGGGTTGGGATAAGTCTTTCGGAGAAACCGAGCTCTGTCGGGAAGAAGCCCTTCGAAGATCTGAACTTGTCCGCACCGAGGAAGTAATCACGCTGCAGGGTTACGTTCTGATAAATAAGATCCTTGAGGAAATATCTTGGGCCGACAAGAGGTCCCATTGAATGGTGACCGGTAAAATGAATCGGTTCCAGGGCATTAAAGCCGTTGGTTGTTTTAAGAGAACCCACGGTTGACTTCCAGTCGGAAGACCAGCCTTCCTTGAAGAAGTCAAAAATATTAAGTTCCGCAAAGCTCTGCACGTTATTGATTACGGCAGCAGACATTGTTACCTGTGTCTGGCTTAACGGATGGGCCCCGCTGTTGGCACGGGCGGTCTGAGCAGGCCATGAAGTATAGGCGTTGCGCTTTGCATCCCTGTCATAATACTGCTGCAGATTGTCGTGAGGCATCGGAGTCCCCTTCTTAGGCAGAAAATAAGTGTAATCTGCAGGAGGGTTTTCCTTAATCCTGAATACCTGACCGTCATAGGCGTATCTTATCGGATCACCTACGGCAGCCTTTTCGTAATCTGCGGTATTGTAGTAAGGCCAGAAATTAGGCATGTGATTATGATATATATGGGTTGCAGCTATGACACCGGCGGCCTGAGCATCATCAGACACGACAAACCCCGGGATGGCAACTGCCAAACCAACGGCAAGGGAAAGGCCGTTGATTCTTAACATTCTGTTACTCATATGGATTCACTCTGGAAATGGAAAAAAAGGACATGTTTAAAAAAATCAGGACTTGTTCCTGATTTAATATTTTGTTAATTTTAACAAATTTTAAACATAATGAAAGCTTTTTCATGATATTTAAATATAATTATCTTATAAAAATGACCTCTTTTCCTTATATTCGTGAATCACGTCAATAATATTAAAGTATTCTGTTGTTATACGAAACACAAACATGTTTTGTGTATATTACCGGTAAAGATACCTCTGAATTACGGATTCCTTTCGACTTCAGACAAAAAAATCCTGACGATCTCACTCCTGACCGTCAGGATTTTCGTAAAACCGGTCTGCCGGCAGCCCCATGATCCGTCACCGTCAGACCGGCACCGGGTCTGCCTGCTTCGGCGTTACTCTCCGCCGTCCTTTCTGTGCTTAAGCATTGATGCCAGGGTTCCGTATATGATTCTGAGTTCATGGGCACTCATGTCCGCCTTGGCATAGACACGCCTTATCTGCCCCATCACACTGCCGTTATGATTCTTTTTAAGGAATCCGCAGTCACAGAGATTCTTCTCAATGAAATTATAGAACTGCTCCAGATCCGAATGCTTCGGCTTACGGAGTCCCTCATCAAAATCAGCCGCAGGTTCCTGATTTCCGGAACGCAGACATGCCTGTCTCAGTTCATAGGAAAGCACCTGCACGCTCATTGCCAGATTCAGTGATGAATATTCGGGATTGGCATCTATGTTGATGTGAATGTCGCAGCGCTGCAGTTCTTCGTTCGTAAGCCCGGTTCTCTCCCTGCCGAACATGATGGCGCACTTCATGCCGTTCATCAGGTGCGGACGTATCTTCTCCACGGCCTCACGCGGCTGATAAAGCGGAAGTTCTATGCTGCGGTGTCTAGCAGACGTACCGGCAACAAACGTCACGTCGGCAAGAGCCTCATCAAGTGTGGAGAAAACCTCGGCACTTTTCAGGACGTCAGCCGCACCCTTTGACAGAGCCAGGGCCTCATCGGTAATAATACTGCCGTTTGATGAAACAATTCTTAATTTCGATAATCCCATGGTCTTCATTGCTCTCGAGGCCGAACCTATATTGCCGTAATGGCTTGGGTCCACCAGAATTATCACCATGTTATTCAGACATTCATATTTTTCTGAACCGTAGTTGTCTGACATCTTTTTTCTCCGATTATCAGTCCCCAAAAACTCTCTCCGCAGCATTGCCGGCCATGACCCGAACCCGAAAAAAGTCATGTGCGCGACATCATGACGCCGTGGATAAAGCTAACACAAGGAGACCGATAATACAAGAGTGTATTATCGGCCTCCCGGACTTCATGACTTCATCCCGGCGGCCTGTACCAACCGGGAAGGCGGATTACTGCGGCGTTCCGGTTTCACTGTTTACCATCTTTTCATCAAAGCCGATGTCATCATACTCATTTTCGGTATCAAGCATGTGAATCTCCAGCAGCGCATTGCTGTGCTCGAGGAAATAGCTTACGTTGGTGGTTCTTGCCAGCTTGAAGTAATCCAGAGCCCTCGTGGTCTCCCCGTTCATGAGATGCATCTTACCCATGTAGAAATAGGCTTCGCAGAGTCTTTCATTTCTTTCAATGTAATTCTTGGTTCCGTCAAAAATATGATCCCACAAATCCTTTTCTGATCTGATATTCAGATAAACCTCCAGCACCCTGGTTCCGAAGGACAGATCCTTCACATTAATCATGCGGTACCTGCTCAGAAGATTCTTTCCGGCCTTTTCCGGATCTGAGGCATATTCCGCATAGAACAGCCACAGCTGAAAATAAGGATCCTGACGGTCACTCAGATAAACCTTATAAAAATCCTCTTCAGCCATCTTCTCCCTTTTACCGTAGTAAAGGGCAAGACCTCTGCTGAAATGGGCGGCATTATCCTTTGGACTCAGTTCCAGTGCCCCGTCTAAAGCATCGTAAGCCTCAAGGAACTTGCCGTGACTGTACAGGGCTCCGCCGTAGTCACGATAGCAGTCGGAATTCTGATTATCCTCGTTGACGCATCCCAGAAGACTGAGGACTGACAGAAAATCCAGTCCCATGCGGTTATAAAGCTCGGCACGGTGCCACATAACCACGCTTACCTGGGTATGATTGAGCTTGGTGTTTCCCAGAACCTGGGACAGTTTAACCATGTTAAGCTGTTCAGCCGGTGTAACGACGCGCGGCAATTCAATCTTAATGAAATCAGGATTGATATGTCCGTCAGCCGTTTCCGTCCCGGTTGATGCGCATGCCGAAAGCATGACTGTCAAGGATGCCGTTACGGCCGTGTGGATGATTTTCTTAAACATTACTATTTTCCATTGCATTAACTGACATTATGCTGATTCAGAGGATATAAAACGCTGTTTCGGGGCAGCGCTGAAGCATTATTTATTATGAGGCTGACGGTTCTTCCCCGTATCTGCAGGAACCGCCGGATACTAAAGATTATAATATTTAACGTCTTACCGACCATGCGTTATTCATGAAAAATGAGAACTGCCACCATCATTAGGTCACATATCGGCTCTTACGGATGAAAAAGCCGTTCCGGCATACTGTCGGAACGGCTTTACGAATCAATTGCGTTTTTCGGAAGATTTCAATCAGTAATCTGCTTCAGAAATTTCCTCAACATCCTTCTTAACTTCGGTAACAAGGAGATTTTCCCTTGAGATTCCGAGTAATAAAGGCCAGGTTGAAGCCACGTAAATTGATGATAATGTACCGAATACGATACCGATTAACAGAGCCAGAGAGAACCCGAAAATCATTTCACCGCCGAAAATAAGCAGTGACGCAACGGTAATTATGGTGGTGAGTGAGGTGATTATTGTTCTTGAGAAGGTCTCGGTAAGAGATCTGTTGAACAAATCCACCATGGCCATCTTGTGCAGCTTTCTGGCATTTTCACGGATACGGTCGAACACAACGATCTTATCGTTTAATGAATAACCGATAACGGTCAGTACCGCTGCAAGAACAGTCAGGTCATACTCGATACCCCACACGGAGAAGATACCGAGTACCACGATAACGTCATACGCCAGGGAAATAATCGCACCGGTAGCCATTCTCCACTCGAAACGTGCAGCAATGTACACCAGCAGGATAACCAGTGACAGCAGAACGGCAATAACACCGCTTACAACCAGTTCCTGACCCACGGCAGGACCAACGTATTCTGAACGGGTAACCTGAGCTCTCTTGTCATGTTCAGATACAACGACCTTAACCTTTTCGGTGATATCCTTCTGATTTTCCTCACCCTTAGGCTGAATGCGGATTGATACGTCACGGGTTGTACCGAAATTCTGAACCACCGCATTGGAAATGCCGGACTTTGCCAGATCCCCGCGGATACGTTCCAGATTTGCCTCTTCTGGATACTGAACCTCAATTACCACACCGCCGGTGAAATCGAGACCCCAGTTGAGTCCCTTGGTGCAGAGACAGCCGATAAAGAACAGTACTGCGGCAATACAGATAATTTCCACCAGTTTGGCTATCTTCATGAAAGGAATAACTGTTCCCGGTTTTATGATTTGAAACATTTCTGTCCTCCTTTAAATAGCCAGCTTCTTAACATCACGACCGCCCCAGATGAGATTTACAATGGCGCGGCAGCATGTAACTGCGGTAAACATTGAGCAAACCAGACCAATCATCAGAACAAGGGCGAAACCTTTAACCGCACCGGTACCGACGGCAAACAGAATCAGAGCTACCAGAATGGAGGTAATGTTGGAGTCCATAATGGTAACAAAGGCTCTTTCATAGCCGAGATTGATTGCCTGCTGCACGCCGCGGTTGTTTCTTATTTCTTCACGGATACGTTCGTAAATAAGTACGTTGGCATCCACGGCCATACCGATGGTAAGAACTATACCCGCAATGCCCGGAAGGGTCATGGTGGCGCCTGGGATCATGGACATTACGCCCACAAGCAGAACCATGTTAAAAATCAGGGCCAGGTTGGCAATGATACCGAAAGCTCTGTAGTACACGATCATGAAGAGACCGAGAACTATCAGACCGTACATCATCGCTCTCATACCGTTATCGATATTCTGCTTACCGAGGCTTGGTCCGATGTTTCTTTCCTCAACAATCTGGATAGGAGCAATCAGGGCACCTGCTCTGAGTAACAGCGCCAGATTGTGTGCTTCCGTAGGGCTGTCAAGACCGGTAATACGGAACTTGTTGCCGAGACGGGCCTGAATGGTGGCAACGTTGATAATCTGTTCAACCTTTCTGAACTTTACGGCACCGTCGCCGCCGTTCTGATCGTCAACAACCTTATACTCGATAAAGTTTGTTGCCATAGGCTGACCGATATGATCCTTGGTAAAGTTAGACATGGTGTTGCCGCCCTTTGAATCGAGGCTGATGTTTACCTCAGGACGACCGTTTTCATCCATGCCGCTCTTGGCGTCGATGATATGGTCACCGGTAAGAATGACATGCTTGGTTACGACCACAGGTCTGCCGTTTCTGTCGGTAAGAACCTCATCGTTTGAGGATACCACACCGCTTGCGGCGCTCTGAAGGTCGGCTGCCTGATCAACAAGACGGAACTCAAGGGTAGCAGTGGCACCTAAGATTTCCTTGGCTCTTGCTGAGTCTTCAACACCCGGAAGTTCAACAATAATACGATCCGCACCCTGTCTCTGAACCAGAGGTTCCGCAACACCGAGTTCATTAACACGGTTTCTTATGATGTTGATGTTCTGTTCAACGGCATAAGTCTTTACTTCCTTGATCTTTTCAGGCTTCATTACGGCCTTGATTTCAAATGAGGAAGAGGAATCACCTTCGGTAAAGGTTAAATCCTGATGCTTGCCTGATAACAGTCTGAGGGCCTTGTTACGGGTTTCCTCGTCACGGAAGGTAATCACGATGTCCTGACCGATGCTTCTGATACCTGACAGACGGATCTTCTCCTCACGGAGTTCGGTACGGAAATCCTGTATTGACTGAGCAACAATCTTCTTGATGGCTTCGTCCATGTCAACTTCCATAAGGAAGTGCAGACCGCCTCTTAAGTCAAGACCGAGCTTTAACGGCTTGGCACCGATGGCTTTTAACCATTCCGGTGTTGCTGCGGCAAGATTAAGGGCAACAATGTAATTGTCACCGAGTTCACCTACCAGCTTTTCCTTCATGCGAAGGCGCAAATCGTTATCCTTGAAACGAATGAGGGCCTGACCTTCGTTTCTTTCAACAACACAGTCAGGGCAGTCATTTGCGATAACACCTTCAATCTTCTGGTAATCTTCGCTTTCCAGGGTTATCCCCTTGGAACCGCTAATCTGGATAGCCTGATCTTCACCGTAAAGATTAGGCAATGCGTATACTGCGCCAACAATCAGAACTGCCAGTATCAGCAAATTTTTCCATAAAGGATATTTGTTTATCAAAACCTACTCCTTGCATTCTCCTGCAGGTATCTGATACCCGCACACACATAAAGCACGAAATTTTTTTATTTCTTCTGCTTGTTTGATTCGACCTTACGTTCATCATAAGTTCCCTTTGGTAAAGGACTTACAACGTACTGTCTGTTGACTTTTACTGATGTACCCGGAGCGATTTCAATTGTCAGCAGATCAAGGTCTTCATTAACCTTGGTGATTCTGCCGATTAAACCGCCACTGGTAAGAACTTCGTCACCCACCTCAAGCTTCTTTAAAGACTCGGCACGCTCCTTGTTCTTTTTATTGCCCGGTCTCAGGACAAACAAATAGAAGCAGGCAAAAGCTACGGCCATCATCACAAGAAATGTAATGTCAGGGCCGCCGGCAGGAACCGTATTGGCAGCAGTCTGAACGCCTTCATCAGCATATGCAGTTGCAAATAAATCCATTGTCATAAACCTCGAATTTTAAAAATAAAACACGATTTTGCATTATATATGAATTATGCTGTTTTAACAGAATTATTTATTGGAGGGCTTCAATTATGAATGAAAGATCATTGTATTTCACGGCTTTCCCATAATTATCGGAACTGAAAAATCGCCGCAATTCCGCTATTTTGGATCTATAAAAACCTATAAAATAAATTTTTTACCAAATTAAGCCTTCATCGCCAGATTTGCCAGCTGATTCTTATTTAAGTCAGCCA